>NZ_JBIWFT010000020.1:0-159145 GCF_044763205.1 Kitasatospora sp. NPDC096204 | reverse complement strand
CTCGGCGTCACCAGGAGTCACTCACGCCCCAAGGTCTCCAACGACAACCCGTACAGCGAGGCCCAGTTCAAGACCACCAAGTACATGTCCGACTACCCCGAGCGGTTCGACTCCCTGGCTCACGCCCGTGAATGGTTCGACGGCTTCATCTCGTACTACAACCACGAGCACCGACACTCGGGCATCGGTCTTCACACACCCGCCAGCGTTCACTTCGGCACCGCCGAACAGGTCCGTGACCAGCGGGCCGTCACCCTTGCCGAGGCCTACGCGCGGCACCCTGAACGCTTCGGCCACCGCCCCAGGCCACCCGAGATCCCGAAGACGGCGTGGATCAACGACCCGGCCAAGCGCAGGGAACCCACACCACAAACCTCATAGCGTCACGACCGTCTCACTGGACTTGAAATCTTCCGGGTCGCCTCCGGCGAAGTCCCGTCCGTGACGATCGGCCGTCTCCGCCGAGTGCCCGCCGAGGCGCTCAAGGAGTACGTGGCTGCCCATACGCAGGCTGCCCCTTCGACCGTCGCGCTCGCGGCCTGAGCGGGGGAAACCGAATGGCGAACACCCGCAAGCCCAACGGCGACTCCTCGATCTACCAGGGCAGCGATGGCCGCTGGCACGGCCGCGTCACGGTCGGGGTCAAGGACGACGGCACCCCCGACCGCCGCCACGTCAGCGCCAAGACCCGCCCCGAGGTCACGGCCAAGGTCCGCAAGCTGGAGAAGCTGCGCGACAACGGCACCGTGCCCAAGGCCGGCCAGAAGTGGACGGTCGGCAAGTGGCTGACCCACTGGATCAAGGAGATCGTGCCGGGCACCGTCAGCGAGAACACGTACGCCGGATACGAGGTCGCTGTCCGCGTCCACCTCGTCCCCGGCCTCGGCGCGCACCGCCTGGAAAAGCTGGAGCCCGAGCACCTGGAGCGCTTCTACAAGAAGATGCAGGCCAGCGGCAGCGCCGCCGGTACCGCCCACCAGGCCCACCGCACCATCCGTGTCGCCCTCGGCGAGGCCCTGCGGCGCGACCACCTCACCCGCAACGTGGCCACGATCGCCAAGGCCCCGAAGCTCGAAGAGGAGGAGGTCGAGCCGTTCGAGATCGAGGAGGTCCAGGAGCTCATGGACACGGCGCGCCAGCGCCGCAACTCCGCCCGCTGGATCTTCGCGCTCGCCCTCGGCCTGCGTCAGGGCGAGGTGCTCGGGCTCCAGTGGAAGGACGTCGACTTCGCCCGAGGCGTCGCCTGGGTCAAGCGTGGCCGGTTGCGGCCCAAGTACCGGCACGGCTGCGGCGACCGCTGCGGGCGCAAGCCCGGCTTCTGTCCGCAGAAGGAGCCGATCCGGCGCGAGACCAAGGACACCAAGTCCCGAGCCGGGCGACGCGCGGTGCCGCTGCCCGAGCAAATGGTCGCGATCCTCTGATTGCACAAGGAGGAGCAGGACCGGGAACGGGCCCTCGCACGCGACCTCTGGACGGACAAGGGCTACGTCTTCACCTCGGAGACCGGCGAGCCGCTCAACCCCAGCACCGACTACCACCACTGGAAGCGGCTCCTGCGCGAGGCCGGCATCCGTGACGGCCGCCTCCACGACGCCCGCCACACCGCCTCGACCGTCCTCCTCCTGCTCGGCGTACCGGAGCGGATCGTGATGGCGATCATGGGCTGGTCCTCGACCTCGATGGCCCAGCGCTACCAGCACGTCACCGAGCCGATGCTGAACGACGTCGGCAGGAAGATCGGCGCAGCTCTGTGGGGCGATGCCGGACGTGGTCCGGAGCATGCCGGAGCACGGCTGTAGCCACCGGAGCGCAATAACTGTCACCCACTCGGCTGGGCGCGATGGTCGGCCCGCGTGCGCTTGTTGCAGCGACGCTGGTGGGCTGGCCATCGCGGCCCAGGTGCGCGACGGCGTCGCCCAGGCTGGCCGGAGTGTAGGTGGCCCGTACCTGGCTCGGGTGAATTTGGCCGAGTTCACCCAACTCGGAGCCACTGGTTGCGATCAGACTGCTACGTTCCGTTCATGGACTTCAACGCCATCGCTAACTCGTTCGTGGGCCACTACTTCAACACCTTCGACAACTACGACGCGCGGGACAGCCTCGCGAGTCTCTACCGGCCGGAGTCGATGCTCACCTGGGAGGGCAACCAGACCCAGGGGGCGAACAACATCGTCGCGCAGCTCAAGAAGCCCGAGCTGAAGGTCGTCAAGACCCAGATCGCCTCGACCGACTCGCAGCCCGGGTTGGGCGGCAGCGTCGTGGCCCTCGTCGCCGGCACCCTCGCCCTCGACAACGCCTTCGACAAGCCAATGCAGTTCACCCAGGCGTTCAACCTGGCCCCGATCCCCGGCCAGCCCGGCGGCTTCTTCATCTACAACCAAATCTTCCGCCTCATCTTCGGCTAGCAGGCTGGACCTGGGTGCCCCTGCTGCGAGCAGCGGGCACCCAGAGCTCCTCCCGCACCGCGCTGGACGGCCGCTCCACGGCGAGGGGGCAGCATGGTGACACTGCGCGAGCTGGCCGAGCAGGACGCCGACGCTGTCCGTCGCATCTACACCGGCAGGGCGGTCGCCGACATGTGGTTCGGCCAGATGGTCGGCGCCCAGGCTCGCGACTACGTGCGCGAAGCCCTCGTCAGCAGCCAGGCAATACCCCGCGCCCTGCATGTGCTCGGCGTCGACCTGGATGGCGACCTGATCGGCATCGTCCGACTTCGAACCACAGGCGGCACTGGCCAACTCGCCTACATCTTGCGTGAAGACGCTTGGGGTCACGGCTACGCGACCACCGCGGTGCGTCTTCTGCTGGCTGGTGCGGAGGTCCCCCTGGTCACCGCCGAGCACCGCGTCGGCAATCCCGCCTCGGGCCGCGTGCTCGCGAAGGCTGGCTTCGTCCGGACCTGCGTGACCGCCGATCTGGTGCGCTACGAGATCGTCACCTCAAAGCAGATCACGGCAACGGAGGCCCAGAACCCCGACTGAGACCACGAGACGAAGAAGGCCCCGACCGGGAACCCGGTCGGGGCCTTCAATTGCCTTGCTAGGCAAAGGCGGAGGATACGAGATTCGAACTCGTGAGGGGTTGCCCCCAACACGCTTTCCAAGCGTGCGCCCTAGGCCTCTAGGCGAATCCTCCGAGGGAGAGCTTAGTACATGTTTCGGGGTGCTCGCGACCACCTATCCCGCAGGCGGGAGGGTGGGGGTGGCCTGTGGATCGTCGGGGCGCGGATCCGGTAGTGTGGGGGTCAGCCCCTCGTGTGGCGTCATCTCTCTGAACCCCCCCAGGGCCGGAAGGCAGCAAGGGTAGGAGGGCTCTGGCGGGTGCACGGGGGGTCTTTGCGTTCCCGGGGCCCGGCAGGGGGTGAGGGGCGACGCGTTTGTCGGCCCGTCCCGATATCGTCGGTGGTGTGTCCCTAGCCCTGTACCGCCGCTACCGCCCCGAGACCTTCGCGGAGGTCATCGGGCAGGAGCACGTGACCGCCCCGCTCCAGCAAGCCCTGCGCAACAACAGGGTCAACCACGCGTACCTGTTCAGCGGGCCACGCGGCTGTGGCAAGACGACGAGCGCGCGCATCCTGGCCCGTTGCCTCAACTGTGAGCAGGGCCCGACGCCGACGCCCTGCGGGGAGTGCCAGTCCTGCCGGGACCTCGCGACCGGCGGGCCCGGGTCGATCGACGTGATCGAGATCGACGCCGCCTCGCACGGTGGTGTGGACGACGCGCGCGAGCTGCGCGAGCGGGCGTTCTTCGCGCCGGTGCACAGCCGGTACAAGATCTTCATCCTGGACGAGGCGCACATGGTGACCTCGGCCGGCTTCAACGCGCTGCTGAAGGTGGTCGAGGAGCCGCCGGAGCACCTCAAGTTCATCTTCGCGACCACCGAGCCGGAGAAGGTGATCGGGACGATCCGGTCCCGGACGCACCACTACCCGTTCCGGCTGGTCCCGCCCGGCACGCTGCGTGACTACCTGGCGGAGGTGTGCGGCCGGGAGGGGATCCAGGTCGAGGACTCCGTGTTCCCGCTGGTGGTGCGGGCGGGCGCCGGGTCGGTGCGCGACTCGATGTCGGTCATGGACCAGCTGCTGGCCGGGGCCGCGGAGGGCGGCGTGACGTACCAGATGGCCACGGCGCTGCTCGGGTACACCGACTCCGCGCTGCTGGACGAGGTGGTGGACGCCTTCGCCGCGCACGACGGGGCGACGGTGTTCCAGGTGATCGACCGGGTGGTCGAGGGCGGGCACGACCCGCGCCGCTTCGTCACCGACCTGCTGGAGCGGCTGCGCGACCTGGTGATCCTGGCCACCGTGCCGGACGCCGGGGAGAAGGGGCTGATCGACGCCCCGGCCGACCGGGTCGCGGTGATGCAGGCGCAGGCGGACGCGTTCGGCGCGGCCGAGCTGAGCCGGGCCGCCGACCTCGTCAACACCGGGCTGACCGAGATGCGCGGCAACGCGGCGCCCCGGCTGCAACTGGAGCTGATCTGCGCCCGGGTGATGCTGCCGGGCGCGTACAGCGACGAGCTGTCGCTGCAGGCGCGGCTGGACAAGCTGGAGCGCCGGGCCACGGCGGGCGGGTTCGCCGCGCCGATGGCGGCTCCGGTGGGCATGCCGGCGGCGGCTCCGATGGCAGCTCCGGCGGCGGCCGCGCCGGTGGCCGAGGCTCCGGTGGCTCCCGCCCCGATGCCGGCCGCACAGCCCGTACCCGCTCCGCAGCCCGCACCGGCTCCGCAGCCCGCCGTGCCCGCCGGGCCGGCGCCGGGTGCCTGGCCGATCCCGCGCAGCTTCCCGCCCGCCGGCGGTGCCCCCGCGGCGCCCCCCGTGGCGCAGCCGCAGGCGGCCCCGGCCCCGGCCCAGGTGCCGGCTCCCGCTCCCGTGCCCGCTCCGGCCCCCGCCCCGACGGCTCCGGGCGGGCAGCCTTCGGCCTCCGCGCAGCAGGGGGCCGCGCAGGTCCGGCAGCTGTGGCCGCAGATCCTGGAGGCGGTGAAGAACCGCCGGCGCTTCACCTGGATCCTGCTCAGCCAGAACGGCCAGGTGGCCGGGTTCGACGGCAGCGTGCTCCAGGTGTCCTTCATCAACGCCGGCGCCCGGGACAGCTTCGTCGGCAGCAACAGCGACGACGTGCTGCGTTCCGCGCTGGCCGACGCGCTGGGCGTGGACTGGCGGATCGAGTGCATCGTGGACCCGTCCGGCGGCGCCGGAGGCCCGGGTGGCAGTGCGCCGGGTGGTGGCGCCCAGGGCGGCGGTGGCTGGGGAGCCCCGGCTCGTCCGGCGGCGGCCGCGCCGTCGATGCCCGCCCCCGCGCCGGCGCCCGTGCAGGCTCCGCCGGTCCAGGCCGCGCCGGCGCCCGTCCAGGTGCAGCCCGCGCAGCCCGCGCCGGTGCAGGCCCCGCCGCCCGCGGCGCCGGCCCGTCCGGTGCAGTCGGTGGCCCCGGAGGACGACATCCCGGAGGCGGACGACCCGGACCTCAAGGAGGACGTGTTCTCCGGCCAGGAGCTGATCATCCGCGAGCTGGGGGCGACGGTGCTGGAGGAGATCCACCACCAGGGCTCCTGACCCGGACCAGACGGGGCCTCGCGCCCCTGAGCGGACCCCGAACCGGACCCCGAACCGGACCCCGAACCGGGCCCCTTTCCGGGGCCCGGAGCAGCGGGCAGCACGTAGGCTCGGCGATGACGCACGAAGCACCGCAAGACAGCCGTGACAGCAAGGAGACAGCCGTGTTCCCC
The DNA here is from genome assembly GCF_044763205.1 of Kitasatospora sp. NPDC096204. NCBI lineage: Bacteria > Bacillati > Actinomycetota > Actinomycetes > Kitasatosporales > Streptomycetaceae > Kitasatospora > Kitasatospora sp. NPDC096204. Next base: position 153,421 of record NZ_JBIWFT010000020.1, on the reverse strand, counting down.
GGTGGTGGCCAGCCCAACATGCAGCAGCTGCTGAAGCAGGCGCAGAAGATGCAGCAGGATCTCGCGAAGGCGCAGCAGGAGCTGGCCGAGACGAAGGTGAACGGTACGGCGGGCGGCGGCCTGGTCGAGGCGACGGTGACCGGCGCCGGTGAGCTGGTGGCGCTGACCATCGCCCCGGCGGCCGTGGACCCGGAGGACACCGAGACCCTGGCCGACCTGATCCTGGCGGCCGTCCGGGACGCCAGCCAGACCGCGCAGAAGATGCAGGCCGAGCGCATGGGCCCGCTGACCCAGGGCCTGGGCGGCGGCATCCCCGGTCTGCCGTTCTAACCTCGGCTTCGAGTTCCAGAAGGTCTGAAGTTCAGACGACAGACCCATGTGATTTATGTGGGAGTCGGGCGTCGGGCGCTGTGTCCGACGCCCGATTCGTTGGATGATGGCACCGGAGCACCACCGGCCATCCGGTGCCGTCGGCCATCCGGTGCCGTAGGCGAGCCGGTACGCCGGCCGTCCGGCAGCACCGACCAACAGGCAGCACCGAACAACCGGCACCACCGACCAAGCGGTACCGCCGGACGACCGGCATCACCGACCATTCGAGGGAAGGCGCGACGTTGTACGAGGGCGTGGTTCAGGACCTGATCGACGAACTGGGCAGGCTGCCCGGCGTCGGGCCCAAGAGCGCCCAGCGGATCGCCTTCCACGTGTTGCAGGCCGACCCGACCGACGTGCGCCGGCTGGCGCACGCCCTGCTGGAGGTCAAGGACAAGGTCCGCTTCTGCGTGGTCTGCGGCAACGTCGCGGAGGCCGAGCAGTGCCGGGTCTGCCTGGACCCCCGCCGCGACCTCGCCGTCATCTGCGTGGTCGAGGAGCCCAAGGACGTCGTCGCCATCGAGCGCACCCGTGAGTTCCGCGGCCGCTACCACGTGCTGGGCGGCGCGATCAGCCCCATCGAGGGCGTCGGCCCGGACGACCTGCGCATCCGCGAGCTGCTGTCGCGCCTCGCGGACGGCACGGTCACCGAGCTGATCCTGGCCACCGACCCCAACCTGGAGGGGGAGGCGACCGCCACCTACCTGGCCCGGCTCTGCAAGCCGATGGGCCTGAAGGTGACCCGTCTGGCGAGCGGCCTGCCCGTCGGCGGGGATCTGGAGTACGCGGACGAAGTCACCCTCGGCCGCGCCTTCGAAGGGAGACGACTGCTCGATGTCTGACCGGACGATCAACCAGCAGCCCCACACCCCCCGCCAGCAGTCCCACGGGGAACCGGGGGCCCACGCCCCGCAAGCAGGGGCCCACGCCCCGCACGCGGACGTCCACGCCCCGCACACCCACGGCCACGGTTCGGAGCCGGACGACTTCGCCGTGCAGATCGCCGACTCGGTGGAGAGCTTCGTGCTCGCCGTCACCGAGGTCGCCAAGGGCGACGAGCCCGGCAGCGCGGTCTCGCTGCTGCTCCTGGAGGTCTCGCAGCTGCTGCTGGCGGGCGGCCGGCTGGGCGCGATCGAGGACGTCGTCCCGGAGGACCGCTTCGAGCCCGACGCGGGCCCAGAGCCGGACGGAGAGCAGCTGCGCGAGCGCCTCGCCGAGCTGCTCGCGCCGATCGACGTCTACCACGAGGTCTTCGACCCGTACGGTCCGCCGGAGAAGCCCAACGCCTTCCGGATCTCGGACGACCTGGCCGGCGTGGTCAGCGAGCTCCAGCACGGCCTGACCCACTACCGCGAGGGCCGGGTCAGCGAGGCGCTGTGGTGGTGGCAGTTCTCGTACCTCTCCAACTGGGGCACGACCTGTACGGCGGTGCTGCGGGCCCTGCAGTCGCTGATCGCCCACGTCCGGCTGGACAGCCCGATCGGCGCGGTGCCGGACGGCGCGGACACCGACGACGACGGGCTCACCGACGAGCAGCTGGAGCAGCAGGCGGGCGACCTGATGGAGGCCGAGCTCGGCCTGGGCCGCTAGGCGGCAGGTCGCGGCCGGTACACGGCAGCCTGTAGGCGACCGGCGACCGGCGACCGGCGACCGGCGACCGGCGACCGGCAGCAGGCGGTGGGCGGTGGGCGGTGGGCGGAATTCCGCGATCGCCGGCCCGGATTGTGACGGATGCCTCAGCGGCCCGGCCGGAAAAGGAAATCCGGCCGGATCACCGCCCCCCGATCCGCCGATTCTTCGGGACCGCGCCGAATCGCCCGCAGACCTGGCGGCGGAGCCACCCACACGGCCGCTCACGTGCTGAAACTACCGTCTCACCATATGGAAAGCGCCAGTCGGAGCACCCCTGCTCGGTAGACTGACGACGACCGCACCCCCCTCTTCCCAGGGGGGTACGGGGGCCCGTAGCCCCCGGAAAAGACTTCGAGTCGAGGAGCGCACGTGGGCCTTGTCGTGCAGAAGTACGGCGGCTCATCCGTTGCGGATGCCGAAGGCATCAAGCGCGTGGCCCGCCGAATCGTTGACGCCAAGAAGGCCGGCCATGAGGTCGTCGTCGTGGTGTCCGCGATGGGCGACACGACGGACGAGCTCATCGAACTCGCGGAGCAGGTTTCACCCCTGCCTGCCGGCCGTGAGTTCGACATGCTGCTGACCGCTGGAGAGCGCATCTCCATGGCGCTGCTGGCCATGGCGATCAAATCCCTGGGGCACGAGGCGCAGTCCTTCACGGGCAGCCAGGCCGGTGTCATCACCGACTCCGTCCACAACAAGGCGCGCATCATCGACGTGACGCCGGGCCGCATCCGCACCGCCCTGGACCAGGGCAACATCGCGATCGTGGCCGGCTTCCAGGGCGTCTCCCAGACCAGCAAGGACATCACCACGCTGGGCCGGGGCGGCTCGGACACCACCGCCGTGGCGCTCGCCGCCGCGCTCAAGGCCGAGGTCTGCGAGATCTACACCGACGTGGACGGCGTGTTCACCGCCGACCCGCGCGTGGTGAAGAAGGCCCGCAAGATCGACTGGATCGCCTACGAGGACATGCTGGAGCTGGCCTCGTCGGGCTCCAAGGTCCTGCTCGACCGGTGTGTCGAGTACGCCCGTCGCTACAACATCCCGATTCACGTACGCTCGTCCTTCTCGGGTCTTCCCGGGACGATCGTCAGCAACGACAACCCGAACCAGCCCGAAGGGGGCGAGATGGAGCAGGCCATCATCTCCGGAGTCGCCCACGACACCTCCGAGGCCAAGGTCACGGTCGTCGGCGTGCCCGACAAGCCGGGCGAGGCGGCGCGCATCTTCCGCGCCATCGCCGACGCCGAGGTCAACATCGACATGGTGGTGCAGAACGTCTCCGCCGCGTCGACGGGCCTGACCGACATCTCCTTCACCCTGCCCAAGACCGAGGGCCAGAAGGCCATCGACGCACTGGGCCGGGTCAAGGAGGGCATCGGCTACGAGTCGCTGCGCTACGACGACGCGATCGGCAAGATCTCGCTGGTCGGCGCCGGCATGCGCTCCAACCCCGGGGTCACGGCGACCTTCTTCGAGGCGCTGTCCGCCGCGGGCGTCAACATCGAGCTGATCTCCACCTCGGAGATCCGCATCTCGGTGGTCACCCGCGCGGACGACGTCCCGGAGGCCGTCCGGGCCGTGCACAGCGCCTTCGGCCTGGACAGCGAGAGCGACGAGGCCGTCGTCTACGGCGGCACCGGGCGATGACCCGGGAGCGGAGCGGGAGCGTCGGGCGATGACCCGGGCACCGGGCCGGGACGCCGGGCGATGACCTGGCGTCCGAACCTCGCCGTCGTCGGCGCCACCGGCGCGGTCGGCGAGGTGCTGCTCGGGCTGCTCTCCCTCCGCCAGGACGTCTGGGGCGAGATCCGCCTCGTCGCCTCCCCGCGCTCGGCCGGCCGTACGGCGGTGGTGCGCGGGGAGACCGTCCGGGTCGTCCCGCTGGCCGAGGAGGCCTTCGCGGGGATCGACGTGGCGGTGTTCGCCGTCCCCGACCAGGTCTCCGCCCAGTGGGCGCCGATCGCGGCGGCCAAGGACGTCGTGGTGATCGACGACTCGGCCGTCTTCCGCACCGCCGAGGACGTGCCGCTGGTCGTCCCCGAGGTCAACGCGGCCGCGCTGCGGATCCGCCCGCGCGGGATCGTCGCCAGTCCGGCCGGCACCACCCTCGCGATGATCGCCGCGGTCGGCGCGCTGCACGCCGAGTACGGGCTGGCGCAGCTGGTGGTCGCCTCCTACCAGGCCGCCGACGGCGAGGGCCGCGTCGGCGAGGCGGCGCTGCGCGCGCAGACCGCCCTGGTGGCGGGCGCCGAGGTCGGCCGGCAGACCGGTGACCTGCGCGCGCTGATCGCCGATCAGGGTCCTTTCGCCGCCCCGCTCGCGCTCAACGCGGTGCCCTGGACCGGCGGGCTGCGCGAGGGCGGCTGGTCCGCCGAGGAGATGGGCATCCGCGACGAGTCCCGCAAGGTCCTCGGCCTGCCCGCCCTGAAGGTCTCGGCGACCTGCGTCCACATCCCGGTCGTCCGCACCCACGCGCTGGCGGTGCACGCCCGGTTCGAACGCGAGGTCACCCAGGAGCACGCGCAGGACATCCTGCGGGACGCGCCCGGGGTGGTCCTCTACGACGACCCGGCGGCGGGCGAGTTCCCGACGCCGAACGACGTGGTCGGAACGGACCCGGTCTGGGTCGGGCGGGTCCGGCGGGCGCTGGACGAGCCGGACGCGCTGGACCTCTTCCTGTGCGGGGACAACCTGCGCAAGGGCGCGGCGCTCAACCTGGTGCAACTGGCCGAGCTGGTGGCGACGGAGCTGACGGCGGGCCAACCGACCGAGTAGGCGCCGGGTTTCCCCACCTGTGTCCCCACCTGTCCATACCTGTGTCCGCTCCTCGACACAATCTGTCCGGAATCCCGTGGGAATCCCCTGGAGCCCGCTTCCGCCGATGCGGAAGAATGGGCCCTGGGCCGGGCAACCATGACAGGGGATCGAGTGTCCAACGTGCGTGGCGAACGTGATGGTGGGGGCAAGGGCGGGCATCCCGGCGAGAGCCGCGGTGTCCTTCCCGTCGCGCGCCCCGTGGCCTGCGAGTAGGCCGGAAGAAGACCAGATGACGGCGGCCGCACCCGGTGCGGCGGACTCCGGCGCGGGTACCGACGCGGGTACCAGCGAGGACCTGCTCACCGCGACCTACCAGGCGCACTACCGCTCGCTGCTGCGGCTCGCCGCGCTGCTCCTCGACGACCTCTCGACCTGCGAGGACGTCGTCCAGGAGGCGTTCATCCGGGTGCACGCCGCCCGGCGCAGGGTGCGCGAGCCCGAGAAGACCCTGGCCTACCTCAGGCAGACGGTCGTCAACCTGTCCCGCTCCACGCTGCGCCGCCGCATCCTCGGGCTGCGACTGCTGCCGAAGCCCATGCCTGACATGGCCAGTGCAGAAGAAGGTGCCTACGATGCCCTGGAGCGCGACCAGTTGAAGGCCGCGCTACGTGGTCTGCAACGCCGTCAGCGGGAGGTTCTGGTGCTGCGTTACTTCGTGGACATGACGGAGGCGCAGGTCGCCGAGACCCTGGGCATCTCGCTCGGCTCGGTGAAGGCCTACGGCTCGCGTGGACTCGCCGCCCTCCGCGTCCAGATGGAGGCCGGACATGGCTGAGGCGGACGGCGCCTCCGGCCCGAACGGGCCTGACGCCTCCATCCCGAACGTGCCCGGGGCGAACGTGCCCGGGGCGAACGCGTCCGACGCCGCGAACGCGTCCGACGCCGCGAACGCGTCCGGCACCGCGAACGCGTCGTCCGACTCCCTGGCCCCGGAGCTGTCGGACCTGTCCACCGAGGAACGGGCACTGCGCGAACTGCTGCACGGCGCCGTCTCCGGCATCCAGCCCGCGTCCGAGGCGCTGCCGCGGATCCGCCGGGCGGTGCCCCGCCGCCAGGCCGCCCGGCGCGGTGCCTGGACCGGGGCGGCCGCGCTCGCCTTCGTCGTCGCGATCGGCCTGCCCGTCCTGCACCAGGGAGAGCACCTCGGGCTCTCCGGCGGTCCCGGCTCGGCCGACGCCAAGAGCCCGGCCGCCAGCTCCCCCAGCGGCGTCACCGGAAGCGCCGGCGGCACCGGTGGGGCCTCGCACGGGGACCCGAGCGGCACCGGCGGGGTCACGTCGCCGTCCGGTTCTGCCACGGCCCCGCACACCCCCGGCGGCGGGCTGACGCACACCGACGGCGGCGTCGCGCCCTCCGGCACCGGCGGCGCCGACGGCGGCGGCATCGTCCCGCTCTGCACCCGGACGGACCTCGGCGAGGGCGTCTCGCAGGTCGGCGCGGCCGACGGTACCGGGCGGATCTACGGCTCCTTCACGGTCTACAACGTCTCCGCGCACAGCTGCCGGCTCGGCGGGCCGGGCTCGGTGGCGGTCACCGCCGTCAGTGGCGGCGACCGCGGCCGAGTCCACTCCGCCGACCACGCCCCGGGCGACCCGGCCGCCGACCTGCCCGCGATGGACGGGGAGCCGCCGGTGCTCGCGCCGCGGGCCGGGTACCGGGTGCCCTTCGCCTGGGTCCCCGAACGGACCTGCACCGGCTCCGGCCCGCTGACCACCCCGGCGTCGAACGGCGTCAACCGGGTGGCCCTGCGTTCGGACGTCCCGGCCGTCGAGTCCGATGCCCCGGCCTCCGTCACCAGCGACGCGCCCAGCGCCAACCCGCCGGCCTCCTCGTCCCCGTCGGCGGAACCCACCACGGCCCCCAGCCCGAGCGCCAGCCCGACCGGGAACCCGCCCACCGCGGCGCCCACCGTGACCATCGCCCACACCCCCGCCCCCGGCAGCCCGGCGGTCGCCACGGCGACCCTGCCCGTGTCGTGCGGCGGCACCGTCTACCGCGGCGGCGTCCAGGGCCTGGGCGGCCCGGCGCCGCAGCCGTCGGGCTCACCGACGGCGGGGTGACCGCCCGGCGGTGCCCGGCGGTGTTCGGCGGGCCCTGACCGGCCGGTGGTCGCCGGGTTCGGGGCCCGGGGGGCGGGCCGGGTGTGAGGAGTGGATACCGTGGGGGTGTGTACCGGTTCCTCCTGACTCCGCGCTGGCTCGGCGGCACCGTCGTGGCCGTGGCGGCCGTGGCGGTGTGCCTGTTCCTGGGCTCCTGGCAGCTCGGCCGGTTCGAGGACCGGGTGTCCACGCACCAGGAGACCAAGCAGGCGGTCACCGCTTCGAGTGACGCCCGGCCGCTTGACGCGCTGCTCAACCAGGCGACCCCGCAGGTGACCACCGAGACCGTCGGCAGGACCGTCACGGTGACCGGCAGCTACGACACCGAACACCAACTTCTCGTCCCCAACCGGGTGGTGGACGGCAAGCAGGGCTACTACGTGCTCACCCCGCTGCGCACCCCCGACGGACACGCCGTCGCCGTGGTGCGCGGCTGGGCGCCCGGGGCCCCGGCCGCCGCCGGGCCGCCGCCGGGCGGAGAGGTGACGGTGACCGGGCGCCTGCAGGCCAACGAGGCCGTGGGCAGCAACGGCGCGGTGGCGGGCGGCCTGCCTGCCGGGCAGCTCGGCATGATCAACCGGGCGTCGCTGCTGAACGTGCTGGAGTACGACGGCTGGTACGACGGCTGGGTGGCCGCCGACGACGTGTCCGCCGGGCTGGCCTCCGTACCGAGCGTGCAGCCGCAGGGCGGGGACGGGCTCACCCTGCGCGCGTTCCAGAACCTGGGCTACACCCTGGAGTGGTTCGTCTTCGCCGGGTTCGTGGTCTTCATGTGGTTCCGCCTGGTGCGCCGCGAGGCGGAGGCGGAGCAGGACCGGGCCCTCGGGCTGGACCCGGTCCTGGACTGACCGGCGCAGTCGCGCTCCGCCCCCGGCTCAGCGCTTGGTCGGCAGGGCCGGTGCCGGCGTCGGCTTGACCGCCGGCGGGGGCGGCGTCGGGGTGGGCGTCGGGAGCGCCGGCTGGGTCGGGAGCAGCGACTGGGTCGGCGAGGACGAGCCGGTGGGCAGCGGCGTCGGGTCGCTGTGGCAGTGGCCGTTCCCGCTGCCGTTGCCGTTGCCGTTGTGGTCGTCGGAGTCGTAGTGGTCGATGTGGTGGTGCACGGTGCGACCGCTCTTCGACCCCTTGGAGCCCTTCGAGCCGGAGGAGCCCGAGGAACCCGAGGAGCCGCTGGACCCCTTCGACCCCTTGGCGAGTTCGACGGTGCCGTCAGGGTCGGTCGGCTCGTACGCCGCCAGCAGCACGGACGTGCCCGCGGCCCCGCCGACGACCGTGCCCCCCGTGTTCCCCGTGCTCCCCGCGCCCGGTGCGCTCGCCTTGGTCGCGGTGGCGGGCGGTGCGGCGGCGGGCGGTGTGGCAGCGGGTGCGGCGGGCGGCGTGGCGGCCGGGCTCGTGGGCACGACCGCCGAGGGGCTCGGCAGCACCGGGCCCGCCGGGGGCGGGCAGGAGGCGTCGTTCTGCTGCGAGCCCGAGCAGCCGGTGAGCACCAGGGCCCCGGCGACCGCCGCCCCCGCGAGCATCAGCAGGCGTCTCACGCCTCCCCTCCGTCGCCGCTCGCGTCGGCCTCCGCCCGCGCCGCGCCCAGGTACCGCCGGACGAAGTCGATCTCCAGCCGCAGCTGCTTGATCCGCTCCTCCACCACCAGCGACCCGTGCCCGGCGTCGAAGCGGTACACCTCGTGCGGCTTGCCGAGCCGCTCCAGCCGCTCGACGTAGTTGTCGATCTGCCGGATCGGGCAGCGCGGGTCGTTGACCCCGGCACTGATGTACACCGGCACCCGCACCTGCTCGACGTAGGTCAGCGGCGAGGAGGCGGTGAAGCGCTCCGGGACCTCCTCCGGGGTGCCGCCGAAGAGCGTGCGGTCCAGCGACTTGAGCGCCTCCATCTCGTCGGCGTACGCCGTGTGGTAGTCCGCGACCGGCACGGCGGCGACGCCGAGGGCCCAGCTGTCGGGCTGGACGCCGAGGCCGAGCAGGGTCAGGTAGCCGCCCCAGCTGCCACCGGTGAGCACCAGCCGGGCCGGGTCGGCGAGCCCGCTGTCGACGGCCCAGGCGCGGACCGCCGCGATGTCCTCCAGCTCGATCAGGCCGACCCGCTCGTGCAGCGCGTCCGTCCAGGCCTGGCCGTAGCCGGTCGAGCCGCGGTAGTTGACCCGGACCACCGCGAAGCCGTGGTCCAGCCAGGCGGCCGGGCCGGCGGCGAAGGAGTCGCTGTCGTGGTGGGTCGGGCCGCCGTGGATCTCGAACACGGTCGGGTACGGGCCCTGCGCGGGCGCCGGCGGCCGCTGCACCAGGGCGTGCACCCGCCCGCCGGGGCCGTCCACCCAGACGTCCTCGACCGGCACCGAACCGGGCGGCACCGCGCCGGGCGCCCGCAGCACGACCGTCCCGGCGGTGGAGCGGACGGCGGAGGGCTCGGCGGCGGAGGACCACAGGTACTCGACGGTGCCGTCCGGGCGGGCGGTGGCGCCGCCGACGGTGCCGCGCGGGGTGTCCAGGCGGGTCAGCAGGCCGTCGGCGAGTCCGTACGAGAACAGCTCGCTGCGCGCCTCGTACTCGTGCTCCACCAGCAGCTCCCCGGCGCCGGGGCGCCACTGTGCGGAGACGTCGCCGGGCAGCTCGCGGCCTTGCTCGTCACGCAGCGGAAGGGCGGTCTCGACGCCGGTGGCGACGTCCCAGATCATCGGCTCCCAGCGGCCGGTGCGCTGGTGGGCGACCAGCAGGCGGGTGTCGCCCTCGACCGGGGCGAAGCCCAGGCAGGCGACGCCGCGCGGCTCGTCCCGGCCGGTGACCTCGTCCAGCTCGGCGACGGTCTCGACGCCGCCGTCCCCGGTGATCCGGACGACCCGGATCGCGGAGTGCATCGCGTCGCCGTGCTCGGTGTGGTCGATGGCGAGCAGCGTGCTGTCGTGGCTGAGGTCGCCGACGCCGCCGTACTCCTCGTGCCGGTAGATCTCGACCGGCTCGGCGCTGCCGGGGCGGCGCAGGTGCAGGGTGGTGCCGTCCTCGTCGGTGGAGCGGCCGACGACCACGGTGCCGTCGCGGCCGAGCGCCAGGCCGGCCGAGTAGGAGGCGGCGAGGCCGGGCACGGCCTCCTCGTCGGGGCCGCCCGCGAACGGCTGGCGGCGCCAGACGCCGAACTCGTCGCCGTCGTGGTCGTCGAACCACCAGACCCAGTCGCCGTCGGGGGACAGCTCGGCGTCGGTGGTGCCGTTCGGACGGTCGGTGACCTGGCGGTGGGCGCCGGTGGCGCGGTCCCAGGCGTAGACCTCGTAGGTGCCGGTCGCGTTGGACACGTACAGCGCCCGGTCCGGGGCGTCCTCGGCCCAGTCGGGCAGCGACACCCGGGCCGCCCTGAACCTCTGCTCCCACGCCGGGACGGCGCTCTTCTCCTCGCTCATCCGACCATCCAACCCGATCGGGGGGAGGGAAGGGAACGGGCGGGCGGGCTTCGGCCCGCCCGCCCGGAGTGCCGGCGTCGTCGTCGGGGGTGCCGTCGGGTCGGCGCCGGGATGCCGTCGGGATGCCGTCGGGGAGGCGCGCCGCGATCAGGCCTTGCGCGGTGCATGCGCCCTGCGGCAGGAACCGGACCAGGCCGATCGGTGCGGCGTGTCAGGGGAGTGGTCCCGGATGCGGGGGTGATCCCTCGTTCGGCCGTGGTGGGGGCGGCGTGCCTCGCTGACTCGTCGTCAATATGACGTATGCATCGCTTGTTCCCAGTTCTTCACAGCTCACGGTTCTGCCAATCCCGGATCATCGCGGTTCGCCGAGCTCGACCCGCCCCGCGAGGGGCCCGGCGCGGGGCCGCATCGCCGCCGCCGGCTCGTACGGCCGCAAGGGCGCCTTTGACCCCCAACGACCCGCGCGAGTCGGTACCGACATCGGCGACCGCCGGCCCCGGCTGGTCGGGCCCGGTCAGGGCCAGGTGGTGTGCTGGTCGACCCGGCGGTCTTCCCGGACGCGGCGGGGGCGACCGGGGCGAGGGCGACGGTCCGGGACTTCCAGCCGGGGCCGTCCGCTTCGCCCTCCACGCCCGCGCCGGCTTCTGCGTCATCGGCACCCGTGAGCGGATCCCGCAAGCACTGCGGCGTCTGGCACGGCGTTACGCTCCTTGAGCGCCGCAGCCCGACTGTGCCCTGGATCACATCATGGTGTCGGTGGAGTCGGAGTGCTTCGCCGACACTTCCTCAGCATCCGTTGCCGGCGGTCGGGGAGGGCCGGGAGGTTGCCGTACTTCCGTGCCGGCAGATACGACAGAGGCCCTGCCGGATTTCTCCGGCAGGGCCTCTGCAGTGGGTCGGGGTGGCGGGATTTGAACCCACGGCCTCTTCGTCCCGAATGAGGTCCGGGGCGACGGCCGACCTGCGCAGATACGCGAACGCCCTGGTCAGAGCGTTGGTGTTCGTTGGTTCTCGCCGGACCGGCAAGGGGTGGATCTCAAGATCTTCTCCCGAGATTCTCCCGGCGCCCCAGGCGGGGCTATCCGTCTTGATCAAACACAGATCTCCTGCGCCGCAGGTGCAGTTGAATGTTCTTCGGCCCGTGATCGGCCGATCCCTGAAGGGGTAGATGCCTCATGACCATCGCAGCCAAGACGCCCGCCGTCTGCGCCCGATGCGGCGCCCGGCTGAGCCGCAGCAACACCGACACCGTGTGTAGCCCGTGCCGCCGGGCGATTGGGCTCGCCGGCCGGGTCGCTCCGATTGCCGTGACGACCGAGCCGGTCAGCTGGCTCTCCACCTCGGCTGAGCGCACCGCGCCGCCGGACGGGTCCAACCTCGGCGACGTCCTGAAGGCCTACCGCGCGCTCCACAAGCTGAAGCAGCAGGACCTCGCCGACCTGCTCGGCTACGACCAGTCGTACGTCTCGCTGCTGGAGCGTGGGAAGCGGGTGATCAAGGACATGGACGAGCTCCGGCGCTTGGCCCAGGCGCTGGGACTGCCCGAGGACGAGCTGGGCCTGCTGCCGGCCGCCGAGGCGGCCGTCGTCTCGGTTCCCAGCGAGGAGAGCGGCCCGCAGGCCGCGGTCGAGGAACAGCGCCGATGGCGGATGACTCGCAGGGACCTGAACCGGCACCGGAGCCAGCTCACCAAGGCCGCCGCCCGGCTGTACCCCGGCGTGGACCGGGCAGGAACCAGCCCGGTGCTCACGAGGGCTGGGTGGATGTGGCCGAGCCCCCTGGACTTCGGGGACATCGACCTCACGTGGCTGACGCAGACGGTTCCGCCGGAGGTCGTGGGTGCTGAAGTCGAGTCCGAGGGCGTCCGGCCCTTGGCAGCGACCGGCGGGCGGTTCGCCCGGTACTCGCAGGCCATCCGCATGGTCGACCGGCCGTCGCTGTTCGTGAACCGGCCGAGCTTCCGGCTGCTCGACGTCACCCAGGTCGACGGCCGACCCAAGCTGTCGTTCGGCTACACGACCTACTTCGACATGGCGGACGTCTGCGAGGGCGTGGCCCATGAGCTGGCGGGCGCGTGGCTGGCGACCGGCAGCGACCCCGCATGGATCGGTGAGCCGGACTGGGACGCGCTCCCGTTCCGCTCGCTGGTCGGTGACCCGTTCGACCTCAGTCGCCGTCCGCTGCTGCCGTCCATCGACACCCTGACCATCCGGCTGGCGCCGGATGGCACGGCGTCGTTTCCGCTGCACCATCGGGCCGCGAGCAACGTGGCGTTGGCCGGCGGGACGTACCACATCATGCCCGCCGGGGTGTTCCAGCCGTCCTCGGTGATGCCGTGGGACCAGTCGAACGACTTCGACCTCTGGCGCAACGTGCTCCGGGAGTACGCGGAGGAGTTTCTGGGTGACCCCGAGGCCGATGGCAGCAGCGGCGAGCCCATCGACTACGACGGGGTCGAGCCGTTCCGCACGCTCAACGAGGCCCGACGCGCGGGAAAGGTCCGACCGTACTGCTTCGGGATCGGCTTGGACCCGCTCACGCTGGCGGGCGAGATCCTCAGCGTCGTGGTCATCGACGCCGACGTCTACGACTCGGTGTTCTCCGGCATGGTCTCCCGCAACACCGAGGGCAGCGTCATCGCCAGCGCAGGCGATGGCAAGGGGATCCACTTCACCGAGGCCAACGTTCGCCACCTGCTGGACAATGAACCGCTCGCGTCTGCCGCCGCCGCGTGCCTCGACCTGGCGTGGCAGCATCGCGGACTGATCCTGAACTGAGGAGGAAATCCGTGCGCGTACTCGTGACAGGCGCCTTCGGGTTTGTCGGCACCGCCGTTGTCCGACGTCTCGCCGAGGCGGGCCACGAGGTGGTTGCCCTGACCCATCGGCCACCGGGGGCCCCGCTCCCCGAGCTGCCGGTGGCCGAGGTGGTTCACGGCGACATTCGCGACGAGCAGGCCGTTGCGTCGGCCGTGCGCGGCGTGCACGCCGTCTGCCACCTGGCCGCGCTCACGCGGGTGCGCGAGTCCTTCGAGATGCCCGATGAGTACCACGACGTCAACGTCAACGGCACCGCGACCCTGCTGGCCGCGCTGCCCGGTCGAGCTGCCGTGGATCGCCCGGTGGTCGTGCTCGGTTCGACGGCCGCGATCTACGGTGCCCCTGAGCAGCAGCCCATCGGCGAGGACGTCGTGCCTGCTCCGAGCAACCCGTACGGTGCCTCGAAGCTCGCTGCGGATGAGCTGCTCAAGCACGAGGGGGAGCGGGGCACCGTCCAGGCGGTGAGCTTGCGGTGCTTCAACATCGCAGGCTCGGTGGGTGGGGTGGGGGACACCGATGAGTCCCGGATCATCCCGAAGGCGCTTGCCGTGGCGGCCGGCCGCCACCCGCACTTGGAGATGAACGGCGATGGGAGTGCCGTCCGGGACTTCGTCCATGTGGATGACCTGGCCCGCGCGTACGTCTTGGCGTTGCGGGCTGGGGACTTCGCGTACCGGGCCTACAACGTGGGCGCGACTCCGGCGAGTATGCGCGAGATTGTCGATGCCGTGGAGCAGGTCACCGGACGGCCTGTGCCAATAGTTCACCGCCCTCCGCAGCCGGAGCCGCCCCGGCTGGTCGCCGACCTCACCCGGATCACGACCGAGGTCGGGTGGAAGCCCGAGCGGTCCGGCCTTCGGGACCTGATCCGAGACGGGTGGGCGGCGACCAGTCGGGGCGGGCTTTGACCTACTCCGCCAGGCGGCTCTTCACGCTGTCGGGAAGCGCGTCGACCGCGTCCCGCCAGCGCTGGAGAGCCGCTTCAGCATTGACGGACCCGCTTTCGGCGTGCGCCAGCTCGCGCAGGGCTTGCTCGATCGCCTGTCCGGCCTGCAGTACGGGCAGGGCCCAGTCGGCGGCCCCTCGGGAGTGCCCGGCGAGGCGCGGCGGGAACTGGACGAACACCCCCTTCCCCTGATGTCCGACCACATAGCCTTCGGATCGAAGCAGCGCGATGGCGGCCTTCACGACCGTGCTCGACACGCCGTAGTGATCCATCAACTTCCGTGTCGACAGCAGTGGGCTACCTGAAGCCAACTCGCCGCTACGGATTCGTTCCCGCAGGTCATCGGCTAGCTGGAGATAAGCCGGCTCGCCCTGGAACTCGGTCACCAATGATCCTCCAGTTGACGTCTCGCACTTAGTGCACCAGTTTGCCGCAGCCTCGTCGCAGCGAAGCACTTGCCAACTTGGCGCACTAAGTGCACCATGTTCATTGTGAGGGCAACGCCTCGGCGTGAAGCCTCATATGACAGGCCGTCATTGGTCTGACGTCATGCGTCGGAGCAGGCTTGTCGCAACAGACGGCCCGCGATCAAGCGGGTCTCTGTCAAAACCATCAGCTCTTGGGGCCCTTCTTTGGGCTGCCCTGAGCTGGACAAATGCGACCGGCGGGTGCCGGGGAAGGCGGCTTGGCCGCACGCCCTACGGACTGCTCGGCATCGCGGTTCCTTGAGAACTGAACAGTGATCGTGCGGGACCGACGCGAGGGCGGCGGTCACGGTAGGCGCCTAGGTTGAGGAACCGGGGGAGAGCCGCCGTGATGGACGACGCCCTCCCCCTACGCAGTGGCATGCCACCCCTTCGGGGGTGTGGGGCCGGACGGGACGCTGACCAGGCCGATTCGTACGGCTGGATGGCGCCCCGGGAGTACAGCGGAGTCCCAACGCACGTGGCGGGATGAGACAGACCGCCCCCGTGGTGACCGGGTGATGTCGCCGGCGGCAGCGAGCCACGCAGCACTCCTGATCCGGGAGTGCGCCGCCCTGCTGGTGCTGAGCAGAGACGCAGCACCGGACCAGGCCCGTGAGACCTGACGCCCGTAGGACGGGCACCCCCAAACCACCAGCCCCGGCAGGGGCTTCGATCTGAGGAGGGCGCGCCCATGGGCATGCCCCAGAGCTGTATCCGGCCCCGCCGCTGACCAGCGGGCGGGGCTCACCGCTTCCGGTCGCATTTACCAGCGATCACGGTCCCCGGCGCGCGCCGGCCGCCCTCGCGGCGGCGGGTTCGCGTCGGGTTCCGCGGCTGCTCGTGAACGACGAGAAGCTGGGCCCGCGCAAGACGGGCCGCCGCGCTCCGGCCAAGGAACGCGCGGCGGCCCTGCGGGCTCACCCCCTGAATCAACGAGGTGACCCCATGAAACTCATTGTCGCAGGCCAGGAGGCCGCGACTCCCGCCGAGTTCGCGGAACTCGCGTGGGGGACCGGCGTCGACTTCGGCTTCGGCGTCGATGTCGAGCTGTTCGACGGCAGCGCCGACGCCACCGATGAGGACCGGATCGTGCGGCTCGACGTCGCCCGGGAGGTCTTGAAGGACCTGGACGGGCCGGAGGCCCGGTTCGCGTCCGCGCTGATGCGCACGGCCGAGCGCCGCCGGGTGCTGACCTGGAAGGCGGCCGCGTGATGGCCGCCCAGTTGCACTCCCTCCTCGCGGGTGCGACCCGCACCCCGCACCTGGTTGCCCGCCCGGCGGCGACCGTCCTCGCCGAGTACCGCCCGGACGGCGACGGCGACCTGCGCGGCGCGGCCTGCGCCGGCGTCGACACCAACCTCTTCTTCCCGGAGGTCGACGAGGACGCCGAGGACATCGAGATGGCCCGCGCGGCGGCCGAGTGGTCCGAGCGCCGCGCCAAGATGTTCTGCGCCGGATGCCCGGTCCGCACGATGTGCCTGGAGCTGGCGCTGGAGCGGCGCGAGAAGTACGGCATTTTCGGTGGGCTGAACGCCGCCGAGCGCGCCGCGCTGCACCGCCGCCGGCAGGACTACGCGGCCCGCGAGCGCCGCGCCGCCGGGGGTGCTCACTGATGAACGCCCCGATGCTCACCGCGCTCACGACGCGCTCACCGCGCAACCGGCGGTGGTCGCGGTGAAGCTGCGAGTGAGCCCGGACCAGATCCGCTCGGCGGAGTTGGCGCTGGCCGTGGGAACGTGGACGATCACGCTCGGCGCGGTCCTCTACAGCGTGCTCACGGTGACCCCGCTGATGTCTCACCACAGCCCGGACGGCTGGGAGTGGACGGCCCCGATCCTGCCGCTGGTCGTGGACGCGGCGGTGGTGATCGTGGTCCGCCTGGACAGCGTGCTCGCCCGCCTGGGTGGCGACGGCGGCCGGTGGCCGGTGGCGCTGCGCTGGATGACCGGCGCCATGACGGTGCTGCTCAACGTGGGTCAGAGCGCGTTGGATCACGACGCGGTCGGGGTGGCGGTCCATGCGGTGGCGCCGCTGCTGCTGATCGTCACGGCGGAGACATCGCTGGCCTACCGGCGGGCGATCGCCGCCGCGTTGGCCGCCGATGAGGCCCGTGAGCGCGATGAGCGGGCCGAGCGCGAGCGCCGCGCCGAGCAGCGCCGCCGGCAGGAGCGCGAGGACCGGCAAGCCGAGCAGGAGCGGGCCGACCAGCGCGAGCGTGAGCGCCGTGAGCACGACGAGCGGATGGCCGCCCAGCAGCGTGAGCACGAGCTGCGGATGGCCGACGAGGAGCGCCAGGACCGGCGGCGTCTGGAGGATGCCGAGCGGACCGAGCGTGAGCGTCGTGAGCGCGAGGTGAGCGAGCGTGAGCGCCGTGAGCGCGAGCGTGAGCGGGTCGCCGAGCAGGAGACCGAGCGGCTGCGGCAGGAACTCCTCTCCGCGCCGGCGGCGGCCGAGCGCCTTCCCGAGGACGACGCCCGGCTGACCGTCCAGGCCGCCGTGACGCTCGGCATCCCGCAGCGCCGGGCCGCCGAGCTGACCGGCTGGTCGACCGGATGGATTGCCGCCCGCTACCGCGAGTTCGGCACGGCCAGCACGGAGCGGCCCGCTCTGCACGCCGTACCCGCCACCACCGAAGACACCACCCCCCGCGAGGAGCAGGCATCGTGACCACCACCACCGACACCACCACGGCCGGCGTTCAGATCGCCGCCGCCGCTTCCCTGCTTGCGCTCTTCACTGCCCACCCCGACCTGCCCGCGCCGAGGATCACCAGCGAGCGCGTCGCCACCGACGAGCGCGACGCCTCGGGCAACCTCCTGCTCACCGAGGGCCTGACCCTCGCCTTCCACTGCGACACGTCCCTCACCGACTTCGAGCAGTGGCGCCAGCGCCTCGGCCTCGACCCGGCCGCCGTCGGCCTCGCCACGACGGGCCGCTTCGCCTGGCTCTACGTCACCACCACCTGCACCGGAACGCCGATCCGGCTGGTCGGCTACTTCGACCTGCCCGAGACCGCCTCCGACTCGACCGCCGCCTGAGACCACGGGAGGACCCGTCATGAGCACCGACCGCGTCCCGGCCCCGGAGCCGGAGTTCGAGCAGACCCGCGTCGTGGACGTCTTCCCGCTCCACGGCTTCATGTGCGCCCAGACCAGCAACGAGGACGGGACCGCCCGCTGGTGGCACCTGTTCACCCTCGCCGGGCGCTCGCTCGGCTCCACCAACCGCCCCGAGCTGATCGGCTCCCTGATCCAGCAGACCCGCTGACCCCCGAGGAGAAGCCATGAGCACCGTCCGCACCTTCCGCGCCACCGACGCCACCAAGCTCGTCCTCGACCTGCCCACCGGCGACGTCCGCGTCTGCACCGACCCCGACGCCACGGCCATCACCGTCATCCTCGCCACCGACGACGACCACGGCCCCGCCGCCGACGCCGTCACCCAGGCCCGGATGCAGGAGGGCCTCACCACCCTGAGCATCGACGTCCCGCAGGTGGACAGCGGCGGCATCACCATGACCACCCGCGGCCGCAACGTCGTGTTCCAGTCCGTCGGGACCGGGAACATGACGATCATCAACGGCCAGGTCATCACCGCCGACACCTACCACCTCGGCGTCAGCCCGGTCACCGCCACCGTGCTCATGCCGCCCACCGCCCGCGGCATGGCCCTCAAGACCGCCTCCGCCGACCTCACCGCCACCGGCCACCACCGCCTGCTGGCCGTCACCTCCACCTCCGGCGACGTCCGCGTCGACTCCGCGGACATCCTGACGGTCACCACGATCTCCGGCGACGTCACCGCCCAGCGCATCGGCGCCGACGCCGAGATCATGTCCACCTCCGGCGACGTGCGCATCGCCGTCCACGAGGGCCACACCGCCAACATCGACACGGTCTCCGGCGACGTCCGCTTCACCGCCGGCACCCGCGCCACCGGCAGCGTGTCCGTCCGCGCGGTCTCCGGCGACATCACCCTGACCGGCACCGGGCGCCTCGACGTCACCGCCCACACCGTCTCCGGCCGCAAGCACCAGAGCTGACAGGAGCCCAGGACGTGTCCGTCACCGAGATCACCCTCGTCTCCTTCGGCTACCTGCACGGCGCCCCGCCCGAGGCGCACCTGACCCTCGACCTGCGCCGCCACTTCCGCGACCCGCACATCGACCCGACCCTGCGTCACCAGAGCGCCCACGACCTGCCGGTGCGCCGGGCCGTGCTCGGCACGGCGGGTATCCGCGAACTGATCGCCGGTGCCGCGCTGGTGGCGGACTCGTTCGACGCCGGTCCGTCCGACGCGCCGCTGACCATCGCGGTCGGCTGCGCGGGCGGACGGCACCGCGCCGCCACCGTCGCCATGGCCCTCGCCAAGCGCCTCGCCAAGACCGGTGCGACCGTCAGCCTCACCCACCGCGACCTCGACAAGCCCGTCGTCGACATGAACCGCACCGACGCCAACGCCCTCGCCGCCGCCCTCGACCGGGGCGCCGCCGCCAAGGCCGACGCCGCCTGCTCCGGCGACGCCGTCGCCGCCGACCCCGCCAACGACGACCTCACCCGCCGGCAGGCGTCCGCCGCTGCCCGCATCCTGCTCGGCCAGGCCCGCGACATGTGGGCCGACGCCGCCGCCATCCGCGACGGTGTCGACCCCGTCGAGCTCGGCTACACCGACTGACCTGGAACGGAGACACCATGACCAGCATCCGGGCCGCCCGGTTCGCCGCTGCCTACGCCCTTCTCCGGTCGGCGGCGGACGTCGCCGACCACTGGATCCAGACCGACCACCAGGCCACCACCAAGGGCCTGCCGGGGGCGGCCGGGCGTGAGGCCTGCGCCGCCCACGTCGCCTCCTACGTCGCCGTTCAGGGTGCCGCTCTGCTGGGCGGCGCCCGCCTGCTCGGCATCCGTCTGCGGCCCGGCCCGGTGGCCGCTGCCCTCGCGCTCAGCGCGGTCACCCACTACGTCGCCGACCGGCGCGAGCCCCTGCGCCGCCTCGCCGACGCGACCGGCAAGGGCGACTTCGCGCGGCTGGCCGACCACGGCCTCAACGGTGGCTACCTGCTCGACCAGGCGTGGCACCACGCCGCCGAGACCCTCGCCGCGCTCGTCGCCTCCGCCTGACCCACTGCCACCCGAAACGAGACCGGAACGGGAGGAACACCATGAACAGCACGAACAGGTGGACGTCTGACCACCTGACGGCCCCGGGCGGGACCGCCATCTACGCCGCCCAGCAGCGCGAACGGCTGCGGCAGATGGCGGACGAGGTCCAGGCCCTGCTGCGCGAGTACCGCTCGGACCTGGAGTCGGTGCGCATCGACGGCGACTGGCTGTTCCAGCCGCGTCTGCGCGCCTACTTCGCGACCCGGCCGCTCGCCGATCTGGAACACCACCTGCGCGAGGCGGTGAACGCCGCCGGAAAGCTCGATGTCCAGCACAACCGCCGCTACGTCGAGCTGCCGAAGAAGCGCGAGGCCCGCGCCGCCGAGAAGGCCCTGAGGAATGACCGCAAGGCGGGAATCCAGGCGGCCCGGAGCGCGGACGCGGTGGACACCGCCGCTACCCTCCACGGCATTTCTTCCGCGCTTTCCGAGAAGGCGGACGGGAATTCCGGAGAAAAGCAGTCTCCGGCATTCCTCGACTTCCTGAAGGAGAGTGCCTGATGGCGCTTTCCCCCGGGCAGGTCGCCTACTGGCAGAAGCGCCTGGCGGCGACGACGACGAACGCCGACCGGGCCCGGGTGCTGTGGGACCTGGCCCGCACCCTGGCCGGCGCCGACGAGGAGTTGTCGGCCGACCTGGTGCGGATGCTCAGCGCCTGGACTCAACACCACGCCGTGTCCTGAGCACGCTCCCCTGGTGACGCTTCGCGCTCATCATCACCACGCCGCTCCGTGAATCCGGGGGTCCCACGTACGCGTGCACGCGTACGCGTGAGGACCCCCGGACCCGTGACGGAGCGTGACACCCGATTGGAGGCCCCATGGCCGACAACGAGGGGACCGTGCTCGGGTTCCCCCGGCTGACGGTGCCGGGGGTCGTCGCCGAGGACCGGCCGCCCGCCGGCCCTCCGGTGCTGGCGCCACTCGCCACCGACCTGGCCCCGCCCGCATCCCTGTCGATCCCCGACAACCCCGAGATTTCCCGCGAAAGCGAACACCCCGCACCGGCCGGGCCGCCGCTTTCGGCGGGCGGCCCGGCGAATGTCGCCGCAATGTCAGCGGTCATGATGGCGGGCATCACCGTGGCCGCACTGCGGGGCGCCGCCCATTTCGTCGCCTACATGAAAGCTCGCGCCGAACACCAGAAGACGGTGGAGCGGCAGCGCACACCCTCCGCCTCTGCCGGGAATCCACAGCATGTGGATTCCCGGACGCACATTCCCGGAGTCGCGCCCCGGGTGCAGTCCGGTCCGGAATTCGGGCGGAGCACGCGCCATTCGGCGCAGCATTCGCCTCACACCGGCCCGCAGGTCCCGGCGACGTTCCGCCAGAGCCCCACCACCCCGGGCGGCACGCCGGGCAGCAGGACGCCCGAGAAGCCCCTCCACGGCCGTTCTGACGGCCCCTTGGGGGGCGGTGGCAGCCCGGGGGCGGATCGGGTGCGGGAGGCCCGCAGAAGGGTCCTGGAGGGCTCCGGGTCGACGGGGCGCCAGAATCGCCTCTCCGGCGGCGGGAATTCGGGTGGCGGCGGGGTGGCTCCTTCCTCCGCCCGCGATCGGGACCGGTCGGCCGGGCGCCTGCTGCGACAGCCCGCCGGGCCGGACACGATTCGAGGTGCGGCCCGGCGCCGCATGGCCGAGCGCATCACCCACGGCCCCAAGGACCGCCCGGACAAGCCGGAGCGGTCCCCAGCGGGGCCGGACACGATCCGGGGGGCCGCCGGCCGCCGGGTCGCCGACCGGATCACCACCGGCTCTTGGAAGCCAACCGGCGCCCACAAGCCCCCGACCGGCTCGACGCCGACGACGATCCGCGCCGCGCTGCGGGCCCGGGCCGCCGACCGGATCCTCAACGGCCGCAAGCCCAAGCCCGACAGTCCGGGTGACCCGGCCACGCCCGAGGAGCAGGCCACACCGGCCGGGCCGCCCGGCACCGATCTCGCCGTCGCACCGGGAACGGCCACCGCCGGCGCCAAGCCCGACGGTGGTCGTTCCCGGCGGGGCCGGGTAAAGCCGCCGAAGCGCCCGCGCCGTAAGCGGCGGCTCGTGACGCCAGGCGGCGCGACCGGGGCCAGGCCCTGGCGGAGCCGTCCCGGACAAGGCCGGGCCAGTCGCGAACGCCCCCGCCGAGACCGCCGGCGACAGCGCACCCGGGACGCGTGGTGGTTCCGCCGATACCGCGCCCCGCGGACCGAAGAGACCACCCCGCCCGCCGGTTCGGCCACCAGCGCGGGCGGCGGGTTCGCTCCGCCGCCGGGCTGGGCCTGGACCGAGGGCGAGACGATCACGGTCGAACGCGCCGACGGCGGCCCCCGCAAACCCCGCCCGCCCGCCGCCCTCGGCCGTGGCCAGGCGGCCCTGCCTCCCGCGCCGCACCGCACAGCCCACGCCCGGCCCGGCACCACACGGCCCCCATCTCCCCCACCCCCGAGGCCTGTTGGAGGACAGTCCGTGAGTATTCCCCTGCCGCGCGCCACGCGCGGCGCGCAGTATGTCGACGCCGAGCTGACGATCTACGACGTCATCGAGGCGGACGCCGACATGGGCGAGGAGATCACCCAGGGCGCTGCCGAGGCCAAGCAGGCCGCCTCCGATTGCGAAGAGCTGGCCGGGCAGCTGGAGC
Organism: Kitasatospora sp. NPDC096204; assembly: GCF_044763205.1. Taxonomy (NCBI): domain Bacteria; kingdom Bacillati; phylum Actinomycetota; class Actinomycetes; order Kitasatosporales; family Streptomycetaceae; genus Kitasatospora; species Kitasatospora sp. NPDC096204. Next base: position 131,087 of record NZ_JBIWFT010000020.1, on the reverse strand, counting down.
GGCTCTACGCCAAGGTCCTCGACCTGAAGGTGCCCGGCATCCTGGCGCCCGCCGTCGTCAAGCTGATGGAGAAGACCGCGAAGGTCAAGGCCCGCGCCGAGGCGATCGCCGAGAAGATCCCGGCCGCCGCCGAGGCCATCACCGCCGCCGGCGACAACGCCGCCGCCCGCCACAAGCCGCTGGCGGACGCCGTGCGCGACGCCGGCCACACCGCACCCGCCGAGCGCGACTACCACAACGAGTAGGGAGGGCGTCCGTGTCCGACAGCACCAGCTCCGAGCAGGTCACCAGCAGTCAGCCGCTCACCGAGTCCACCGCGCCCACCGACCGGGACGGCACCGGCGGCGGGGTCGGGTCGGCCCTCGCCACCGCCGGCCGGGCCCTCACCGAGGCCGTGCGCTACGGCATCGTCATCGCCCAACTCGTCGAGACCGGCGTGAAGCTGGCGCTCGTGTCCGACGTCGTCACCAGCGCCTACAAGTACGTCGAGAAGTGCGCCGCATCGGTCGACCGCCTCGCCGACCAGGCCGCCGCGCTCGCCGTCGACCGCGACACCGTCGCCGAGCACCACGACGCCGCCACCGTCATGCGCTCGGTGCTGGAAGAGGCCGAGGCCATGGCCGCCGACCTCGCCGACCTGAGCGTCTCGTTCAAGGCCGCCGCCGCCGAGCACGAGGCCGACTACGGATCGGTCGCCGAGGCCGCCAACGCCATGCCCGTCGAAATGGCCGACCGCACCTTCTACAGCAACCGCTGACCCTCAACGGGGCGGCGGCGACGCCCCGTTGGACGGTTCCGCCGCCGCTTCGTCCACCCAGCCACGGAACGCGAAGGAGAGCGTTGATGATGTCCCTCGGCCCGATCCGCGGTCGTGTCGCCACCGCCCGCAGCCACCTCGGCCGCGCCGCCACCCTCACCGGCACCGCAGGCCTCGCCGCCGGCGCGTTCACCACCGACTTCCTCCCGGCCACGGTCGGCGGCGCCGGAGCCGCGATCGTCTACGGCCTGATCTGGTCCGCCACCCTGCCCAAGGACCACGTCCGGGACACCGCCACCGCCCTCTACCTCACCCCGGCCGTCACGATGGCCGGGCTGCTCGTCGTCGAGCGCCTGGGGCCGGGCAGGCACTGGTGGGAGCTGGCGGCACTGGCGGCCGACGCCGTCTGGGCCGCCGCCGTGTGGCTCATCCGCCCCGCCCGCATGGCCCGCGTCATGGCGGGCCGTGAGCCCTCCCTCAGCCCCGAGGCCGTCGAGCATGCCCGGCAGGAGGCGCCGACCGGCCTGGACCAGGCCACCGACCGGCACCCGCTCGCCGTCTGGTGGTCCGAGCACGCCGCCGTCGACGGGGGTGTCGCCCCCGGCACCGTCCTGGAGCACATCGAGCGGACCGGCCCGCAGTCCATGCGGGCCGTCATCCGCTCCGCCCACCACGGCACCCCGGTCCCCACGATCTCCACCACCCGCCTGTCCGCCCTGATCGACTGGGACGAGGAGGAGATCACCGTCACGAAGATGCCCGGCCGGGGCGCCGGCGTCCGCCGCCTCACCGTCGGCCACGCCCCCCAGGACACCGCCGACATGTACGCGCACTGGACCCAGCACATCGCCCCCAAGGGCATGCCCGGCACCACGATCACCGGACTGCGGATCGTCGACACCGACACCGGACGGCAGATCGACGCGTGAGCCGCATCTACGAACTGACCCTCGAAGCGCCGCCGGGCGACATCATCACCTACGACCCGGTCCGCCTCGCCGACGCCATGCGCATCGATGACCCCTCCCGCCTCGCCATCGAGGCCATGGGAAGCCGGGCCCTGGTCACCATCTACCCGACCGACCCGCTCGCCGACGTCCGCCTGCCCGGCCCCGAGTGCCTGGAGATGGACGAACGCGGCCGGATCTGGATCGGCCTCTACCACAACGGCCGCAAGGTCTGGATCCAGCTCTACGACCCCAAGAGCGGCAGCGCTCAGCGCCTGCTGCTGTTCGGCACCACCGGCGCCGGGAAGTCGACGCTCGGCCAGATCATCCTGGCCGCGATGAAGCGCTCCGGGATCGCCACTCTCTACGGCGACCTGAAGGAGGGCCAGTCCGCCCCCGAAGCCCGGGGCAACGTCGACTGGGCGGTGTACTCGCAAGAGGGCGTCATGGCCCAACTGCACACCGCCTGGTGCGTCATGCGCGAGCGCGCCGCCCGGTACGCCGCGGCCGGCCGCTCCAAGTTCCTGCGCGACCGCCCCGACCCGCTGCTCTACGTCGTCATCGACGAAGCCAACAGGTTGTTGGAGAAGGGTGCCCCCTACCGGGACCTGGCGACGTTCTACATCAAGGACATCGGCCGCACCGGCCGCTCGCTGGGCGTCGGCATCGCCCTGCTCGCGCAGGCCGGCCACCTCGACGAACTCGGCGGCTCCGACACGATGCGCGCCATGCTCAAGGAAGGCGAAGTCCTGCTCCTGCGCTGGACCTCCAGCATGATGCAGCAGCTCGTCGCCGACGGCCTGATGCCCGCCGGACAGAAGCTCGCCCCGATCCCGAAGAAGGCCGGAGCCACCCGCCTCATCAGCCAGTTCGAGACCGAGGCCGCCGACGACCGCCCCGGCACCCAGGGCACCGGCTACCACCTCTCCGGCCCCTACCCCGGCGCCAAGATGCGCGCCTTCAACGTTGGCAGCCCGGTCCCCACCGAGGGCCTGGACCCCGAGATGCTCGCCCTGTACGGCGACGACCCGCACGCCGTCCTGGAGAAGTCGTCCTGGCCCGCCGCCGGCCGGGCCTACGCCGAGAAGCTCGACGGTGCCGACGCCTACAACGCCGCCTTCCCCACACCCGACACCGACGCGGACGGCGGGGGCAGCGGCCGATCCCGCAGCAGCATCCCGGCCGCACCGGGCCGCCCGCAGACCACCGCACGGCTCACCATCGCCGACCGCGTCCAAGCCGTCCTGGAGGCCGCCGACGGCGACATGGACGCCCACGCCCTGCTGGAAGCCGTCAACGCCGACGGCGGACGCCCCGTGAAGCTCGGCAGCATCCGCAACGCCCTCAGCAACCTGCGCTGACGGCCGACCGCACACCTCACTGCACCGCCCACCCCTCGCCCATGGAGTGCGCCCGTGATCTTCTCCGTCTCGCTCACCGCCATCAGCGGCATCGCCCTCTTCGTCCTCATGCGCCATCACTACCTGCGCCTGGGATCCGCCGTGGTCGCCGCCCTCTTCGGCTACGCGCTGGCCTCCACCGGCCTCCACACCGCCATCGACCACCTCATCGCCACCATCGCCGCCGCCCTCGGATCCCTCCACTGACCGGACGGAGAAGCCCCATGACCACGCCCTTTCAACCCGCGCCCGCCCCCGTCGCCTACGGCCCCGACGGCACCCCCTACTACGCCGCCCCCGCCCCACTCACCAACCCGCCCGCCCTCTACCAGCCGTTCGCCCCGGCCCCGATGCCCGCACAGCCGCTCACCCCGACCGTCGTCTACTTGCCCGCCCCGCCCGCCCAGCAGCAGGCCACCGAGCAAGCCCCGGCGCGCGACCCGTGGCCCGCCCGCCTGCTCGCCGGCGGCATCGGCATCGGCGGCGCAGGCCTCGGCCTCGGCTTCCTCCTCCATGCCCTCGCCGCCGCCACCACCGGCCTCGCCCTGCTCGTCGCCGCCCTCGGCACCCTCTACCTGCTCAAGAACAGCTCCGGCGCGGGCGGCCGGGGCGGGCAGGGCGCCGTGAACGTGCACGTCAACGTCACCAACCGCAACCGCTGAACGGACACCGTGACCCACCCCCTCACCGACCGCGACAGGGCCGCAGCCACGCACTACGACCTCGCCCAGGTCTACGTCGACTACGGCTACCTGCCGCCCACCGACCACGCCCACCTGCTCGCCCTCCTCGCCATCGCCGACGCCCTGCACGCCCTCGCCCCGCAGCGCGAGCCCGCCACCCCGGACGCCTGAAAGGCCGCCCATGAACGACGACTTCGACCAGCATGACTACGTCGACTACCCGACCCGCGACGAGGAGAAGGCCGCCGAGATCGCCCTCGACCTCGCCGACGAGCAGCGCCGGTTCGAGGAGGAGAAGGCCAACCCCCGCCCCGGTCACACCGAGATGTGCGAGGGCTGCCACGGCAGCGGCGGCGGCTACGAGGACGAGGCGTGGGACTACGAGGCCGGTGAAGTCGTCTTCATCGACTACGAGCACTGCCCCGAGTGCGGCGGCTGCGGCTACTACGACTGCGACGGCACCTGCGACTTCGCCCAGGACTCCGACGAGTCCTGACCGGACTGCGCCGACCGCCGTGCCGCCCGGACCACCGCCGCAGCCAGCGACGGGGCCCGGACGGTGCGGGGGACGGGCAGACCCGCTCCCGACACCCCAGCGCCCTTGGAGGCACCCGTGTCCGTGGGAGAGACCCCGATCACCGTCGTCGGCAACCTCACCGACGACCCCGAGCTCCGCTTCACCCCGCAGGGCGTGGCCATGGCGCGCTTCACCGTCGCCTCTACCCCGCGCACCTACGACAAGACCAGCGGGCAGTGGAAGGACGGCACCGCGCTGTTCCTGCGCGCCACCGCCTGGCGCGAGATGGCCGAGCACACCGCCGAGTCCCTGACCAAGGGCATGCGCGTGGTCGTCACCGGCCGCCTGGTCCAGCACAACTGGCAGACGGAGCAGGGCGAGAACCGCTCCATGCTCGGCCTCGACGTCGACGAGGTCGGCCCCAGCCTGCGCTTCGCCACCGCCAAGGTCACCAAGACCCAGCGCGGCGGCGCCCCGGCCACTCGCCCGACCGACCAGTGGTCCACCGCCGCTCCGGCCGCGCCCGGCGGCGAGTGGAGCGGCGCCGCGGCCGGCGGCTCCACCGAGCCGCCGTTCTAACCAGGCCGCGCACCCCCGAGCAGCAGCGCAAAGGGCCCCGCAGCAGACGGCCATCCGGGCAAGGTCGTCCGGCTGCTGCGGGGCCCGTCCAGTCCCCTCTCAGAGACCAGAGGACTCCAGCATGCCCCACGTCACCAGCGACACGCTGACCTACATCGACTTCTTCTGCGGCGCCGGCGGCTCCAGCACCGGCGCCGCCGCCGTCCCCGGCGTGGTCCCCGTCCTGGCCGCGAACCACTGGGACAAGGCCATCGCCTCCCACGCCGCGAACTTCCCTGCCGCCGACCACTTCCTCGGCGACCTCCACGACACCGACGTCGCCCGCTTCCCTGCCGCCGACCTGTTCTGGGCCTCCCCCGAGTGCCCCCAGTGGTCCAACGCCCGCGGCAAGCGCCGCGACTTCGACAAGCAGCCCGACCTGTTCGGCGACACCCTCACCGACGCCGCCGCCGACCGCTCCCGCGCCCTGATGTGGGACGTCCCCCGCTACCTGGAGGCCATGGCCGCGCGCGGCAAGCCCGTCCTGGCCGGGGTCGTCGAGAACGTCGTCGACGTCCGCGCCTGGGACCTGTGGACCGCGTGGGTCGACAGCATCCGCGCCCTGGGCTACCGCACCCGCCTGATCGCCCTGAACTCCATGCACGCCCGGCCGAACGTGGTCGCCGCCGCCCCGCAGTCCCGCGACCGCCTCTACCTCGCCTACTGGCGAAGTGGCCTGCGACGCGACCCCGACTGGGACAAGTGGCTTCGGCCCACGGCCTGGTGCCCCACCTGCGAGCGCACCGTCCGCGCGGTGCAGGCGTTCAAGAAGCCCGGCACCGACATGGGCCGCTACCGCCAGCAGTACGTCTACCGCTGCCCGAACGTCACCTGCCGCAACAGCGTCCTGGAACCCCCGGCCCTCCCGGCCGCCACCGCCATCGACTGGACCATGCCCGGCACCCCGATCGGCGAGCGCACCAAGGCCCTGTCCCCCAAGACCCTGGAGCGCATCCGCGCCGGCCTCGCCCGCTACGCGCTGCCGCTGCTCGCCCCGGCCGGCGGAACCTGGCGCCAGGACGCCAGCCCCGTCACCGACCCCGCCCCGGCCCGCACCACCCGCGAGAACGACGCCCTCGCCGTCCCACCGCTGCTCGTGCCCGCCGAGGGCCGCGACGGCAAGACCGCCGCCACCGCGAACGAGCCCCTGCGCACCCAGACCGCCCGCAACGAGACCGGCGTGGCCTGGCTGCCGTTCATCACCGAACTGCGCGGCGGCTCCTCCGACGCCCGACCCGTCCTGGACGCGCTCGCCACCGTCACCGCCTCCGGCAACCACCACGGCCTCGCCACCCCGCCCGTCCCGCACGGCGAGCAGGAACCTGACTGGTCGTCGCTGTTGCTGCCCTACTACGGCAACACCACCGCACGGCCCGTGGCCGAGCCCGTGGGCGCGCTCACCACCCGGGACCGCTACGCGCTCGTGCGCGGCCACCAGGTGCCGGTGGAGGAGGTGCTGTTCCGCATGCTGGAGCCCGGCGAGATCGGCAGGGCGATGGCCTTCCCCCGCCAGTACACCGTGCTCGGCAACAAGCGGGAGAAGGTCCGTCAGTACGGCAACGCCGTCACCCCGCCCGTCGCCGAGATCCTCGTTTCCGCCCTCGTCGAGGCCGTCACCGGCCACGACCTGCCCGAACCCGGCAACGTCCGGTGACCGGCCGCACCCCGCCCCTCGGCGACCAACAAGGCCTGTGGCAGGCCGTCCTCGCCGCCGCCGCCGGCCGCTGCCAGTGCCGAGGCACCTGCGGCAAGAGCCACGACAAGGACGGCGGACGCTGCCCCGCCGTCCACGGCGGCTACGGCTCCCGCCACGGCACCGGCCCCGTCCGCCTGCTCGCCGCCCCCGCCGACCCGGATGGTCTCCTCCTTCCCGCGCACCTGGCCGCCGCCCTGCCCAAGGGCGCGCTCGCGGCGTGGTGCCCGGCCTGCCACGACGCCACCCGCCGCGCCGCCGCCAAGGCCCGCCGGGCCGCCGCCCCGCCCGCCGGGTCGGACTCCCTGTTCGACCTCTGACCCGTCGGGAGGTTCCCGTGTCCATCAAGCCTGTGACCTGCTACGTCGCCGTTTGCGACGTCTGCGGCACCGCCTACGGCTCCGACAGCGACAACGAGTGCGTGGTCCACTCCACCACCCGTGAGGCCTCCGCCGACCTCGTCCACGCCGACCCCGAGTGGCTGGTCACCACCGACGGGCGCGTGATCTGCCTCGTCGGCGACCCGGCCCACCAGGCCGCCCTTGACGCGCTGATGCCGCCCGCCCCGCCGGCCGTGTGCGACGGACAGTTCCCCCTCGCCCTCGACCTCGGCCAGGCCGACTGACACCCCTCCACCCGGGGCCGACCCGCGTCGGCCCTGGGCCCTACCCGCCGAAGGGATTCGCCGTGACCGGCAACCCCCTGCTCACTGCCGCACTCGACGCCGTCGAACGCGGCTGGCACGTCTTCCCCCTGCTGCCCCGCAGCAAGCGCCCCGCCCTGCACTCCTCCACCAACTGCCCCCGCACCGGCGCCTGCACCACCGGCCACCAGGGCTGGGAGCAACGCGCCACCCTCGACCCCGACACCGTGCGCCGGACCTGGTCGCACGGGCCGTACGGGATCGGCCTCGCGACCGGCCCGTCCGGGCTGGTCGTCATCGACCTCGACACCCCCAAGCCCGGCGCCACCGTGCCCCCGGAGTGGGAGGACCAGCGGGTGACGGACGGGTACGACGTGCTGGCCGTGCTGTGCGAGCGCAATCGCCGGCCGTTCCCGTCCGACACCTACACCGTCGCCACCCCCAACGGTGGCCACCACCTCTACTTCACCGCCCCCGCTGGGATCGCCCTGCGCAACACCGCCGGTGGCGCCGGGTCCGGGCTGGGCTGGCTGATCGACACCCGGGCCGGTGGCGGCTACGTCGTCGCCGCGGGCAGCAACGTCGCCGACCGCCGGTACGACGTCGTCCTGGACACCGACCCGGCGCCGCTGCCCGACTGGATCGCCCGTCTCCTCACCCCGTCGCCCAGGCCCGCCGCCCCGATCTTCCGGCCCGCTCGCCGCACCACCGGCACCCGGCCCGCCTACGTCGACGCCGCCCTGCGCAACGAGACGGCGAACGTCGCCAACGCCACCGAGGGCGCCCGCAACTGGACCCTCACCCGCGCCGCCCGCGCGCTGGGCCGCTTCGTCGCCAGCGGCAAGCTCAGCCGCGCCGAGGTCGAGAACGCTCTTAAGGGGGCAGCGGAGCAGGCCGGCCTGACGGTGCGTGAGGCCGACGCGACCATCACCAACGCCCTCGACTGGTCCATCGCCCACAACCCGGCCGGAGACGCCGCATGACGCACCCCAGCTCCCCCCTTAAGAGCCCCAAGACCCCGGACAGGCCGGGCCCCGAGGACGGCGCCGCCCTGCTCGACGAGGTCGAGGCGTTCCACCGGCGGTTCAACGTCTTCCCGTCCGAGGCCGCGTACACCGCCGTCGTGCTGTGGGACGCGCACACCCACCTGCTCGACTGCTTCGAGTCCACCCCACGCATCGCCTTCCTGAGCCCCGAGCCCGGATCCGGAAAGACCCGGGCCCTGGAGATCATGGAGACGATCGCCCCGCGTCCGGTGCTCACCACGGACGTCAGCCCGGCCGCGCTGTTCCGCACCGTCTCCGACGCCGACGCCCGCCCCACCGTGCTGTACGACGAGATCGACACCGTCTTCGGCCCCAAGGCCGCCGGGAACGAGGACCTGCGCGGGCTCATCAACTCCGGCCACCGCCGCTCCGGCGTCGTCCTGCGCTGCGTCGGTGAAGGCGGCAGCCAGACCGTGCAACCCTTCCCCGTCTACGCCGCGCTCGCCATGGGCGGTCTCGGCGACCTGCCCGACACCATCATGAGCCGCTCCGTCGTTATCCGGATGCGCCGCCGCGCCCCCAACGAGACGGTCGAGCCCTACCGCGAGCGCATCCACAAGGCCGAGGGCCACGTGCTGCGCGATCGCCTCGCCGATTGGGCCAGCGCCGTCCGCGACCAGCTCCACGACGTGTGGCCGGAGTTGCCCGAGGGCATCAGCGACCGCCCGGCCGACGTGTGGGAGCCCCTGCTCGCCGTCGCCGACGCCGCCGGCGGCCACTGGCCCGAGCGCGCCCGCACCGCCTGCGTCCAGCTCGTCACCGCCTCCAAGGCCAACGACAAGGGCAGCGTCGGCATCCGACTCCTCACCGACCTGCGGGACATCTTCGACGGCGCCGAGCGGATGCTCAGCGCCGAACTGCTGAGCCGCCTGGCCGAGTTGGACGACGCGCCGTGGGCCGACCTCGACGGCAAGCCCATCACCGCCCGCGCCCTCGCCCGAATGCTCGGCGACTACGTCACCGCCGACAACGACCCCATCAAGCCCCGCAACATCAAGACCGGGAAGGCGAGCAGCGCCAAGGGCTACTACGCCTCGGACCTCGCCGACGCGTGGCTGCGGTACTGCCCGCCCCGCCCGCCTCGTTCCCAGGAAGCCGCTACCGCCGCTACTGCCGCTACCGCGCAGGTCAGAGCCCTGTTTCCGGTAGCGGATACGCCCGAGGTAGCGGATACCGAACCGCTACCCGCCACCACGGCCGCCACCGCGCCGTAGGCCACCCGCCGCTCCCGCACACCCCGGCGGGAGCGGCACCAATCCGCTACCGCTACCCAATCCGCTACCAAAAACATGCCTCTGACCAGGGAGGTAGCGGCAGTAGCGGCAGTAGCGGATCCCAGAGAAGGAAGGGGCGAAGCCCCGCCACCGATGATCTGGAGGGTTCCATGCTCAAGGACCGGGCTGCACTGCCGGCGCTTTTCCACCCGGCAGACATCGCCAAGGCCATCGGCATGTCCGAGTGGTGGGTGAAGGAGCAGGCCCGTCGCGGGCGCATCCCCTTCACCAAGCCTGGACGCGCCTACCGCTTCACGGCCGACCAGTTCGCCGAGATCGTCCGCATGTACGAGGTGCGGCCGGCTGCCGCGGCCGCGCCGCAGACCAAGGTCGTCGCCGTCGCGGTCCTGAAGAAGCCGGACCGCGACCCGCAGCTGAGCCGGCCGACCACCCGACTCCGTGCGCGGATGCCGCGTCGGGCGGTGCTCCACCAGCAGGACGCTGCCTGATCACACCCCACCCGCCCCGCCCGGCGTCGTCGCTGGGCGGGGCCCTGTTACAGAGGGACCACATTGGGATACGGCGAGAACCGCGGCGAGTACTGGCGCGCCCGGTACAAGATCGGGCCCGGCAAGTACGGGACCGTGAAGGACGCCAACGGGAAGACGGTCCGCTTCAAGACCAGGCGCGCGGCGGAGAAGGCCGCCGCAGTGGCCGAAGAGGAGGTGGCCAAGCAGGCCGTTCAGCCGTCCGTCGCCCCGGAGTCTGAGCGGATGACGTTCGGCGAGTATGCGAGCGGCTGGTACGAGGATCAGGATCTCGCCGCCTCCACCATGCAGAACTACCGCCGCCATATCGAAGAGCACCTGCTCCCGGAGTTCGAGGACGCCCTGATCGGCGAGATCAGCAAGAGCGACGTCGATGCCTGGGAGCGCAGGGAACGGGAGCGCGGCTACGCGGCCAGCAGCATCAAGACGTGGCGCGGCACCCTGCACCTGATCCTCGCGGACGCCGTCGACGAAGGGTTGCGGGACTCCAATCCGGCGACCCGCCGTCGCGGCCGGGGCAAGCGAGCCGGCCGCTCACGCAACCGAGGCCCCGAGAAGGTGGTGACGAACGCGCTCGGCGTCCTGCTGATCGCCGAGCGGGCGGCGTTGCTCTCGGGCCGCGACGACGAGTTCGTCGCGGTCGTGACCAAGGGCTACACCGGCATGCGATGGGGCGAAATCGTCGGCCTGGAGCCGGAGTTTGTCCGCCCCGCCGCCGTCCGGGTGGAGTGGCAGTTGTATGAGCTGGACTCCGGGGAGTTCCACCGCTGCCCGCCCAAGGACGACTCCTACCGCACGATCGACACCCCTGACTTCCTCTCCGACCTGCTCGCCGGGCAGATGGCGCGGACGAAGCAGGCGCCGTGCGAGTGCCACGGCTTGCGGTATCTGTTCAGCGGGCACGGCGCCGCCAACGGGGCGGCACAACGGCCCGGCGCGAAGCTGGTCGACGTCGCGCGGGCCGCCGGCGTCTCCACCGGAACCGTGTCGAACGTGCTGAACCGCCCGGCGGCGGTGGCCGAGGGCACGCGGGTGAGGGTGGAGAAGGCCATGGCCGATCTCGGCTACTTCCGGTGGCAGGCATCCGGGGAGAACGCGGCGCACTGGCGGAGGAGCGCGTTCGCCACCTGGCTGTTCCACCCGGCAGCCACCGGCTGGTATCCGAAGAAGGCGCCAGAGGAGGCCCGGCCGGTGCCGCTGCTGGCCGATCCATGGCCGGGCATCCCGGCCCGCGGTCGGGGAGCCACTGCCCGCGCTCAGGCGTGCTGGCTGCCGATCGCGCGCGGCCTCACCCCGCACGGGCTGCGGCACTTCCAAAAGACGATGATGGACGAGCTGCGGACGCCGGAGAAGCTCAAGGACGAGCGGATGGGGCACGAGGACGGCTCCGTCCAGGCCCGCTACTCCCACATCACACCGGAGATGCGACGAGACCTCATGGAGGGGCTGACCCGGATGTGGCTCGCGTCACTCGCGGCCCGTCGGCAGATGGCGCCCGGCTCGCCTGTGCCGGTTCTCGATGCCCTGCTGAAGGAACCTCAGCAGTAGGCCCGGGGAGAAGGTTTCCCGGCGATTTTCTCCCAGAATTCTCCCGAGAGCCCTGGGAGAACCAGTCAGGGCCGGTCTCCCTTGCGGGAGACCGGCCCTGAGCTGGTCTTACTGGGTCGGGGTGGCGGGATTTGAACCCACGGCCTCTTCGTCCCGAACGAAGCGCGCTACCAAGCTGCGCCACACCCCGGTCTTTCTGTTTGTCGCTCCGTCTCCTTCGCGACGAGTAGAACTCTACCGGACGCTCGCCTAGACACGAAATCCGGTTCCGGGCGGGCGTCCGGCGGGGGTCAGCGGGGGGCCGGGGTGAGGGTGAGGAGGGTGGCCTCGGGAGGGCAGGCGAAGCGGACGGGGGTGTAGCGGTTGGTGCCGCAGCCGGCCGAGACGTGGAGGTACGAGCGGTGGCCGCCGGCGGTGTGGGTGGAGAGGCCCTTGACCCGCCGGGTGTCGATGTCGCAGTTGGTGACCAGGGCGCCGTAGAAGGGGATGCAGAGCTGGCCGCCGTGGGTGTGCCCGGCCAGGATCAGCGGGTAGCGGTCGGCGGTGAAGGCGTCGAGGACGCGCAGGTAGGGCGCGTGGACGACGGCGAGGGAGAGGTCGGCGTCGGCGGAGGGGCCGCCGGCGACCTCGCTGTAGCGGTCGCGGCGGATGTGCGGGTCGTCGAGGCCGGTGAACTCCAGGTCGAGGCCGTTCACGGTGAGCCGGCCGCGGGTGTTGGTGAGGTCGAGCCAGCCGGCTCCGTCGAAGCCGTCGCGGAGCTTCTCCCACGGGTTGTGGACGGCGCCGGTGATGCCGCGGCGGGCGGTGCCGTCGGGGTTGTTCAGGCCGTGGGCGCCGCTGCGCATGGCCTGGAGGTAGCGGGCCGGGTTCTTGCGGGCCGGTCCGTAGTAGTCGTTGGAGCCGAAGACGTAGACGCCCGGGAACTCCATCAGCGGCCCGAGCGCGTCGAGGGTGGCCGGGACGCCGAGCGGGTCGGAGAGGTTGTCGCCGGTGTTGACCACCAGGTCGGGGCGCAGGCCGGCCAGGCTCTTCAGCCAGCGCTGCTTCTTGCCCTGCCCGCTCACCATGTGGATGTCGGACACCTGGAGGATCCGGATCGGCCGGGCGCCGCGCGGGAGGACGGGGACCTCGATCCGGCGGAGGCGGAAGGCCCGGACCTCGTACCCGACGGAGTAGGCGAGACAGGCGGCGCCGGTGACGGCGATGCCGAGGGGAACGGAGTGCAGCGGTCGCATCAGGCCATGCTCTCAGACGGTCGATCAGCCGGCGCACGCCCGGCGTCGACGGTGAGAGTGAGGGCCACCGGCCCACCGGCCGTGCCCGGAACGGCATTCCGGGCACGGCCGGCACTCCGGGTACGGCCGGTACGGCGATGCGGGCCGGTCCTCAGGCCGGGATGGCGTTGACGTACTCGCGCATCATCCGGGGGACCCGGTACGCGTACTGGTGCCCGCGCTTGACCTGGACGACGGAGAAGTCGACCAGCTCGGCCAGGACATCGAGGTTGTGGGCGGGCTCCCGGCCGCCGTCGACCGGCTCCCGGCGGACGTCGTCGATGGAGAACTCCTCGGGGAACCGGGAGAGCCGTCTGAGCGCCCGGCGCTGCCGTTCGTCGAGCAGCCCGTACGCCCAGGCGAGGCTGCGGTGCAGCGAGCGGTGGTGGGAGAGCCCGCCGACCTCCTCCTGGCCGAGGATCGGCAGCACCCGGCACTCCTCCACCAGGACGTGCAGGGGCACCGAGCGCATCCGGACGGCCGCGTTCTCGATCGCGAGCGCCAGGCCGCCGAGGCGCCGGCAGAGCTCGACCACCTGGGGCATCTGGTCGCGCAGGTCGAGGGTGGGGACGACCGAGTGCACCCGGCGGCAGAACAGTTCGGCGGCGGGCGGGCAGCCGTAGGGGCCGTCCGGATGGTCGACCGGCAGCGGTGAGACCTCCCACAGGTCGGCGGGGACCCCGGCGGGCGCCCGCAGCGAGGTGATCATGATGTGGAGTGCCGGGTGGCGCGCCAGCAGTGCCCTGACCTGCCGGGCCACCGTTTCGATGACGTGCTCGGCGTTGTCGATGACCAGCAGCAGCTGTGGCTCGGGGGTGGTCCGCGGGTCGCGGTCGAAGCTCCGGAAGAGCGTGTCGAGCGCGCGCTGGGCCTGCGCCGCGGCGGCGGTCGGGTCGACGCCCTCGGGGGTCACCGAGCCGAGCTCCAGGACCACGACGCCGTCCCGGAAGCGGTCCAGCAGGTGGGCGGCCGAGTCCAGCGCCAGCCGGGTCTTGCCGACTCCGGCGGGGCCGGTGAGCACCAGTGGCCGGCCCGGCCGCAGGGCGGTCACGACGTGCAGCAGGTCGGCCCGGCGGCCGACGGTGATGTCCGTCTTGGGCCGCAGACCCCGCCAGCGCGCGTTGTCCGGGAGTTCGGCGACGTGGGTCGGCCATCCGGCCTCCGGCCGGGCGGACAGCAGCTCGGCCGGAGCGCCCGCCTGGACGGCCCGGGAGAGCAGGGTGTCGTTCCGGTCGGTCGCCGCGGAGAACAGCGCGCCCACCAGGAGTTCCACGGAACTGCGCCGCGGATTCTTGATGGCGCCGGTTTCCAGGTTACGGATGGTGCGGACACTGACGGTGGAGTGTTCGGCTAATTGCTCCTGGCTCCATCCGATCATCTTCCGTTGGGTTACCAGCATCGAGCGAAGCTGATTGTTGTCCATTCCCCCGCGCTTCCTGCCGTCGTGAGCAGAATAAAAGTCAGAACTCGATGCGCCGTTTTGGCGGCGCCAATCACTCCGAAAAACGATCACTGCCGGCGGGCGGTCGGACAGCCGGGCGGAGCGCAGGTGTGAACGCTCGTGTCGGCATGGGCCGCAAGGCGCCCGGACGCAAGGTGTCAGGGTCGCACGGTGCTCGGGCGACAGTGTGTCAGTGCTGTAAAATAATGAATCGGGGACGTGGTGGCGGTTTGTCGCAGCTGTTAGTGGCGGCCTTCGGCGGTGATTCGGCGTTGATTCGACGGTGAGTTGACCGCCGCCATCGGGCTACTCGAGCGACGCGCGAACGAGTGTACTACGCAGACTATTTTCGGCGAAGTGGTCGCAACGTTCGATTTGCCCCCTTGATACCGGCAACTTCGCGCCGGTCACGGCAATTTTCGGCGTTGCGGCCGAAATTGTACGAGCATTATCGGCCACCTTGGCCGAATCCATTCGTCCGCTCCCGGTCCAGGACGTCGACTGTTCACGGATTCGACCGCCGCGCGTTCCCGACCCGGACCGCCGCCCCGCTTCCGAGCGGGACCGCCCGCGACCCGTGCGCTGTCGGGCGACGCCCGGCCGGGACCGTCGGGGATACTCGTTCAACTGCGGAAATCCCGGTGGATGCCCAGCGGAAACCTGGTTGAGCCCACCCACGGCCGAAGGATAAGAAGAGGAAATGACAACGCTCAAGGAGCAGCTGCAAGCGGACCTCACGGCTGCCATCAGGGACCGGGACGAGCTTCGCGCGTCCACCATTCGGCTCACTCTGACCGCCGTCACCAGCGAGGAGGTGGCGGGCGAGCAGAAGCGCGAGCTGTCCGACGACGACGTGCTGAAGGTGATCGCCCGCGAGGCGAAGAAGCGCCGGGAGGCGGCCGAGGCCTTCGACACCGCCGGCCGGACGGAGCAGGCGGCCCGCGAGCGGTCCGAGCGCGAGGTGCTGGCGGTCTACCTGCCCAAGCAGCTCTCCGACGAGGAGCTGGCCGCGATCGTCGCGGCCGCCGTGGCCACCGTGGCCGAGGGCGGCACGAGCGGCCCGCAGGCGATGGGTGCCGTCATGAAGCTGGTGAAGCCCAAGGTCGACGGCCTGGCGGAGGGCGGCCGGGTCGCCGCCGCGGTGAAGGCCGCCCTGGCCTGAACCGGCGCGCCCGGCCACTTCCGCGCGGGGCCCGGCCGCGCCCGCCGTCCCGGCCGCTCCGGGGCACGCCGCCGCCGCGAGCACGCCCGGAAGCGCGTCGCCCCGGGAACACACCCGGAAGCGCGTGGGAACACACCGAAGGGGCGCCCTCCGCACTGGAGGGCGCCCCTTCGGTGTGTTCCTCGGTCGGTGCGCCGGGAGGCCGGTCACCCGGCCACCGGGTCAGCCGTTCCCGTTGCCGCCGCCGTGCCGGCCGCCGTTCCCGTTTCCGGGCAGGGGCGGGAGGGTGAACCCGCCGGGGAAGCCGCCCGGCAGCCCGCCGGCCTGGCCCGGGTTGCCGCCCTGCTGCGGCGGCGGGGGGTTGCCGCCGGGCTGCGGGGCGTTCGGGTCGGCGGCGGGCGGGGCGGGCGGGGCAGGCGGGGTGCCGCCGGCCGCGGGGGTGCCCGGCGCGGGAGCGGCCGGCTGCGGGTCAGGGATGTTGGCGGTCTGGATCGGCTCCAGCGGGGTGCCCTTGAGCGCCTGGTTCATCGCCATCGCCCAGATCGGGCCGGGGCCGTCGGCGCCGAACACCTCGGTGAAGGGCTTGCCGCCGATGGTGATGTTCTTCATCTTGACGCCGCCGGCCGGGCCGCCGAGCCAGACCGCGGTGGCCAGCGACGGGGTGTAGCCGCTGAACCAGGCGGCCTTCTTCTCGTCGGTGGTACCGGTCTTGCCGGCGATCTTGCGGCCGTCGTCCATGGTCAGGGCGGCCGCGGTGCCCTTCTCGGTCACGTTCAGCAGGACGGCGTTGAGCGAGTCCGCGGTCTGCTCGGAGAAGGCCTGGCTGCACTGGGACTGCGGGACCGGGATGTCCTTGCCGTCCACCGTGGTGATCTTGTTGATCGCGATCGGGGTGCAGTACTTGCCGCGGGCGGCGAAGGTCGCGTAGACGTTCGCCATGGTCAGCGGCGAGAGCTCCAGGGTGCCGAGCACCATCGAGGGCACCTCCTGGAAGGCGTCGCCCTTGGCGGACTGGGTGATGCCCAGCTTGTTGGCCATCTGCTTCATCGCGCAGAGGCCGACCTGCTGCTCCATCTGCACGAAGTAGGTGTTGACCGAGCGGGCCATCGCCTCCTTCAGCTGGTACGGCCCGACCTCGCTGTCCTGCTCGTTCTTCACCGTCTCCTTGGGCTTGACGGTGTTCTTCCAGGTGCCCGAGCAGGTGGACATCTGCGGGTACTCGATCTTGTTCTCGGACGGGAACGCCTGGGTGTTCGACATGCCCGACTCCAGCGCGGCCGCGGCCAGGATCGGCTTGAAGGTCGAACCGGTCTGGAACCCGTTGCCGCCGCCCATCGCGGCGTCCACGTTGAGGTTGACGACGGTCTGGTTCTTGTTGGAGTCCAGGCCGTACGGGCGGGTCTGGGCCATCGCGAGGATCTTGCCGGTGCCCGGCTCCATCATGGTCGCGGCGGCCGACACCGTGTCGGTCACGTAGACCTTCTTGGTGACGGCGTTCTGGGCGGCGGCCTGCTTGTCCGGGTCCAGCGTGGTGTAGATGTTCAGACCGCCGGTGTTCCACACCTTCTTGCGCTCGTCGGCGCTCTTGCCGAACGCCGGGTCCTGCTTGACCACGTGGCGGACGTAGTCGCAGAAGAAGCCCATCCCGGCCTGGGCGGTGATGCAGCCGTTCTGCGGGTCCTTGTACTTCAGACCCAGCGGGGCGGCCTTCGCCTCCTTCGCCTGGTCGGCGGTGATGTGCTTGTTCTCCAGCATCTTGTCGATCACGACGTTGCGGCGCTTGACCGTGTTCTCGGGGTAGCGCACCGGGTCGTAGGACGACGGGTTCTGCACCATGCCGGCCAGGGTGGCGGCCTCGGCGATGGTCAGGTCCTTGTTGCTCTTGCTGAAGTAGCGCTGGGAGGCGGCCTCCACCCCGTAGGCCTGGTGGCCGTAGAAGGTGATGTTGAGGTAGTTGGTGAGGATCTGGTCCTTGGACAGGTCCTCCTCCAGCTTGATGGCGACCTTGAGCTCCTGGATCTTGCGGCCCAGGGTCTTGCGCTGGGCCTCCAGGACGGCCGCCTGGTCGTCGCCGGCCTTCTCCACGTTGACGTTCTTCACGTACTGCTGGGTCAGCGTCGAAGCGCCCTGCGCGGTGGTGCCGCTCTCCGCGTTCTTGCTGATCGCGCGGAGCACGCCCTTGAGGTCGACGGCGCCGTGCTCGTAGAAGCGGGCGTCCTCGATGTCGACCTGGGCGTGCCGCATGAACGGCGACATCTGGTCGGCGGTGATGACGGTGCGGTCGCGCTCGTAGACCTTGGCGATCAGGCCGCCCTTGGCGTCGAAGATCTGGGTCGCCTGGGTCAGCGGCGGCGTCTTGAAGTCGTCGGGGATGTTGGAGAAGCTCTCCGCCGTGTCCTTGGCGGTCAGCCCGATGGCGCCGACGGCGGGCAGGGCGAGGCCTGCCAGCAGGACTCCGGAGAGCACGCTGACGCCCAGGAACTTCACGCCGTTGCCGACGTGCTCCATCGGGGATCCGTCGGCCTTGCCGCGCGGAGCTCCGGTGTTGCCTGGGGGCTGGGATGCCTGAGGGCGCTTCGGTGCCATGAGGAGAACCCTACGTTGCGGATTCCCGCACACCGGGGCAGGTGTTCGCCTAGGCTTGTCACAAGCTTGCGACAGCTTCGGTGCGTCAACATCATTCACTCTTGTGGGCGAGGAGAGTTGCCCGGATTGCCCGCTGATGGCCGGGTTCTGAGGCGACTGTGGCCTGTTGTGCCCGTGTGGTCGGTCGCGCTCCGTGACGACTCCTGTGGCGAGCGTGGGGGTTCCGCTCTTGGCAAGGTGTGCGACCTGCGATCACTCCAACGAGTGAGCTGATCGCCACCCATAGTCCGATCGGGTCATTCGAGATTGAGCCCGAAGGGGCTGTTGCAAGCTCTCGTTCTTCCGTAACGTCCTCAACTGGCAACGGTGAATATGCCGTTGCCGCCGTGGGGGAGCCTCGAATACGGGAGAGGACGGCGCCAGCATGGGCTGGGTTGACGACTGGAGTGCGCAGGCCGCCTGTCGCACGAGTGATCCGGACGAACTGTTCGTCCAGGGGGCGGCACAGAACCGCGCGAAGGCGGTGTGCAGCGGTTGCCCCGTCCGGACGGAGTGCCTCGCGGACGCCCTGGACAACCGGGTGGAGTTCGGGGTGTGGGGCGGGATGACGGAGCGGGAGCGCCGGGCGCTGCTGCGCCGCCGCCCGACCGTCATCTCGTGGCGGAAGCTGCTGGAGACGGCGCGCACCGAGTACGAGGAGTCCCTCGCGACCGGGGTGATACTGACGGACTACGCCCAGGCGGGCTGAGCCCGGCCGCACCGCGCGGTCCGGGCCGGTCGGCCCTCGGGTGCGGACCACCGCGCACCGTCGGTCACACCCGTGCCGTCAGCCGGGCCGTGCCCACGGCGAGACCGTGCCCACGGCGAGACCGCGCTTTCGGCGAGACCGTGCCTCCGGTGAGAGGTCACACCGAACCGCCGGCTACTCGGCGCCGTTGAGCCGCTCCCCGATGGCCCTCAGGCCGTCCAGGTCGTGCACGTCCCCCGGCAGCGCCGGCACCTCCACGATCGGCACGTCCGGGTACACCGAGACGAAGCGGTCGCGGGTACGGCGTTCGCGCCCCATGATCTGCATCCGCTCGGCGTGCAGCCGCAGCAGCCCGGCCGCGAGCAGCTCGGCCTCCGGCGAGGCGTGCTCCGAACCGTTCTCCTCCAGTGCCTCGGCGGCCGCCAGCGCCCGTTCCGCGGTGAGCTGCGGTGCCCCGCTGTCGTGCACCCGGTTGAGCACCAGCCCGGCCAGCGGCATCCGGTCCGCGGCCAGCCGGTCCACGAAGTACGCCGCCTCGCGCAGCGCGTCCCGCTCCGGTGCGGCCACCACCAGGAACGCCGTGCCCGGCGCCTTGAGCAGCTGGTACGTGCGGTCCGCGCGCTCCCGGAAGCCGCCGAACATCGAGTCCATCGCGCTGACGAAGGTCTGCACGTCGGTGAGCAGCTGGGCGCCGAAGATCTTGCCGAGGGTGCCGGTGAGCAGGCCCATCCCGGCGTTCAGGAAGCGCATCGCGCTGCGCCCGCCGACCTTGGCCGGGGCGGTCAGGATCCGGATCACCCGGCCGTCCAGGAAGGACCCGAGCCGGTTGGGCGCGTCCAGGAAGTCCAGCGCCGAGCGGGACGGCGGGGTGTCCACGACGATCAGGTCCCACTCCTCGGCGGCGCGCAGCTGCCCGAGCTTCTCCATCGCCATGTACTCCTGCGTGCCCGCGAAGCCGGCCGACAGGGACTGGTAGAAGGGGTTCTCCATGATCGCCCGGGCCCGTTCGGGCTCGGCGTGGGCCAGCACGACCTCGTCGAAGGTCCGCTTCATGTCCAGCATCATGGCCTGGAGTTCGCCCTCACCGCTGACGCCCTTGACCACCCTGGGGGTGTTGTCGAGCTCGGTGAGGCCCATCGACTGGGCGAGCCGGCGGGCCGGGTCGATGGTCAGCACCACGACCTTGCGGCCGCGTTCGGCGGCCCGCAGGCCGAGCGCCGCCGCGGTGGTGGTCTTGCCGACGCCGCCGGAGCCGCAGCAGACGATGATCCTGGTCTTCGGGTTGTCGATCAGCTCGTCCACCGCGAGCCGCCGCCCGGTGCTCCGCACCCCGCTGTTCGAGGTCATGCCGCCCCCTGCCGCTTCAGTTCGCCCGCCAGCCGGTACAGCCCGCCGAGGTCCACGCCCTCGCCCAGCAGCGGAAGTTCGTACGTGGGGAGCCGCAGCTGCTGGATGTCGGCGCGCTGCGCGCGCTCCAGCTCGACCCGCTCGGCGTGCTCCCTGGCCTGGTCCAGCAGCGGGTCGAGCAGCGGCTCCACCGCCGCCCTGACCTTCTCCGCGGTGCGCGTGCGGCCGCCGAGCCCGGCCTCCCCGAGTGCCAGGGCGACCTCCTCGCGGTGGTCCCCGTCCACCGCGGCCACCGCCGCCGCGTCCAGCACCGGGGGCCGGACCATGTTGACCATCACCCCGCCCACCGGGAGCTTCGCCTCGCGCAGCTCCGCGATGCCGTCGACCGTCTCCTGCACCGGCATCTCCTCCAGCAGGGTGACCAGGTGCACCGCGGTCTCCGGCGACTTCAGCACCCGCATCACGGCCTGCGCCTGGGTGTGTATCGGCCCGATCCTGGCCAGCCCGGCGACCTCGGAGTTGACGTTCAGGAACCGGGTCAGCCGCCCGGTCGGCGGGGCGTCCATCACCACCGCGTCGTAGCGCCGCCGGCCGTCCTGGTCCTTGCGCCTGGTCGCCTCGCAGGCCTTGCCGGTGAGCAGGACGTCCCGCACGCCGGGCGCGATGGTGGTGGCGAAGTCGACGAAGCCGACCTTCTGGAGCGCCTTCCCGGCCCGGCCGAGCTTGTAGAACATCTCCAGGTACTCCAGCAGCGCCAGCTCGGTGTCGATCGCCAGCGCGAAGACCTCGCCGGGCCCGCCCTCCCCGGCCGGTAGCCCCAGCTGGGGGCGGGAGACCGAGGCGATCCGGCGCTCCTCGTACGGGAGTGCGGCGATCCCGAACAGCTCGGCGATGCCCTGCCGGCCCTCGACCTCGATCAGCAGCACGCGTCCGCCGTCCGCGGCGAGCGCCAGGGCCAGCGCTGCGGCCAGCGTGGTCTTCCCGGTGCCGCCCTTGCCGCTGACCACGTGCAGCCGGACGCCCTCCCAGTCGGGGTCGCGCCGGGCCGCCTGGCCGGGGGTGCGTGCCACGCTCCGTCTCCGTCCGTCTCCGTCCTACGGGCGTCCCCTCCTGACGAGGGTGCCCCTCACCAGGGTGCCCTCCCGCGAGGGTAACCAGGGAGCGCACCGGATGCCCGGAGCACCTGGGCCGTCAGGCCCGATCATGCCCTCTTTGTGCCCCACCTCACACGCTCGGGGGCGGGTGGCGCGGTTCGCCGCGACGGCTCGTCTAGAGTCTGGCCATGACCAAGTGGGAATACATGACGGCGCCCCTGCTGGTGCACGCGACCAAGCAGATCCTGGACAACTTCGGCGAGGACGGCTGGGAGCTCGTCCAGGTCGTGCCCGGCCCGAACCCGGAGCAGCTGGTGGCCTACTTCAAGCGGGAGAAGAACGCATGAGCAAGGTCGAGGAGAAGCTCGCCGAGCTGGGCCTGGCCCTGCCTCCGGTGGCCGCCCCGGTCGCCGCCTACGTGCCGGCCGTGGAGTCCGGCGACCTCGTGTTCACCTCCGGCCAGCTCCCGGTCGTCGGCGGCAAGCTGCCGACCACGGGCAAGGTCGGCGCCGAGGTCTCCCCGGAGGAGGCCAAGGAGCTCGCGCAGATCTGCGCGCTGAACGCCCTGGCCGCCGTGAAGTCGGTGATCGGTGACCTCGACCGGATCGAGCGGGTCGTCAAGGTCGTCGGCTTCGTCGCCGCCGCCCCCGACTTCATCGCCGTCCCGGCCGTCGTCAACGGTGCCAGCGAGCTGCTCGGCCAGGTGCTGGGCGACGCCGGCGTGCACGCCCGCAGCGCCGTCGGCGTCGCGGTGCTGCCGCTGGACGCCCCGGTCGAGGTCGAGCTCGTGGTGCGCGTCAAGGCCGCCTGAGCCTGATCGCGGAGGCGGGGCCGGACACGTTCCGGCCCCGCCTCCGTGTGGCCGGAGGGTGTCCGATCGACCGGTGAGCCTGGCGGGAATCGTCGGACACGCCCTAGCATCCGGGCATGGACCATCGAGCGACGACGCTCCCGATGCCGCCCGGCTGGCCCGCCCGGATCCGGGCGGTCGAATCCGGCGCGGTGACCCCGCCGGTGCCCAAGGCCGCCGCGACGGTCGTGCTGCTGCGCGACGCCGCCGACGGGCCCGAGGCCTACCTGCTGCGCAGGCGCACCTCGATGGCCTTCGCGGCCGGGATGTACGCCTACCCGGGCGGCGGGGTGGACCCGCGGGACGCCGAGGTCGAGCCGGGCTGGGCCGGGCCGGCGCCCGAGGAGTGGGCCAGGCGGCTCGGGGTGGACGCCCGGACGGCGCGGGCGGTGGTCTGCGCTGCGGTGCGCGAGACCTTCGAGGAGGCCGGCGTGCTGCTGGCCGGCCCGGACTCCGACAGCGTCGCCGCGCCGCGCGACTGGTCCGCCGAGCGGGCCGCGCTGGAGGCCCACGAGCTGTCCTTCGCCGAGTTCCTCCGCGACCACGGCCTGGTGCTGCGCAGCGACCTGCTGGGCGGCTGGGCTCGCTGGATCACCCCGGAGTTCGAGGAACGGCGTTACGACACCTGGTTCTTCGTCGCCGCGCTGCCGGCCGGCCAGCGCGCGGCCCTGGAGGTCGGCGAGGCCGACCGGGTCGCCTGGCTGACTCCGGCCGAAGCGGTGCGGGGCCACCGGGAGGGCCGGTTCGGCATGATGCCGCCGACCGTGACGGTGCTGCGCGAGCTGTCCTCGGCGCGGACCGCGGCCGAGGCGCTGGCCGCGGCGGCCGGCCGTCCGCTGGCGCCGGTCCTGGGCCGGGCCGAGGTCCGCGGCGACCGGCTGACGGTCCGCTGGCCCGGTTACGAGGAGTTGACCATCGACGGGGAGTTCCCGGAGGACTCCTGACCGTTCCACCCGTCGGGACCATCCGTACGACCCGCGGGACCTGTGGGGGCCGCGGGGCGCACGACCCCGCGAGGCCCGTACGACCGACGCGAGGCCCGTAGGACCGCGCGAGCCCGTGCTCGCGCACGACGACGCGACCGACCCGTACCCGACGCAGAGAAAGGACCGACGCCCGATGACCCACAACGACGTGGCTCGCCGGACGGCGCCAGAGATGCCCGCCCGCCGCCTGACTCCCCGTACCCCCGCCTGTGACAGCCAGGTCCCGTTCGTCGAGGTGGCGCAGCGCGCCCTCGCCCGGGCGCTGCCGCTGCGGGCCCTGCAGCGAGACGGCGGAGGCGGCCGGTGAGCGGACTCCTGCCGGGCGACCCCGCCGCCGTCGTCGGCGGCGAGGCCTCCCCTCGGGCGCTGTGCGTGCTGGCACCGAACCCGTCGCCGATGACGTTGGACGGCACCAACACCTGGCTGCTCTCCGAGCCCGGTTCGGACCTCGCGGTGGTGGTCGACCCGGGCCCGCTGCACGAGGGCCACCTGCGCCGGGTGATCGACCTCGCGGAGGAGCGGGGCAAGCGGGTCGCGCTGACCCTGCTCACCCACGGCCACCACGACCACTCCGAGGGCGCGGCCCGCTTCGCCGAGCTGACCGGCACCGAGGTGCGGGCCCTGGACCCGGCGCACCGGCTGGGCTCGGAGGGCCTGGTGGGCGGCCAGCGTCTGGACGTCGGCGGCCTGGACCTGCGGGTGGTGGCCACCCCGGGGCACACCTCGGACTCGCTGACCTTCCACCTGCCGGACGACGGCGCGGTGCTCACCGGAGACACCGTGCTCGGCCGCGGCACCACGATGGTCGCGCACCCCGACGGCCGGCTCGGCGACTACCTGGACTCGCTGCGCCGGCTGCACACCATGGCCTCGCACCACGGCGTGCGGACCGTGCTGCCGGGCCACGGCCCGGTGCTCGCGGACGCGCTCGGCGCCGTCGACTACTACCTGGCCCACCGGGCGGCCCGGCTCGCCCAGGTGGAGACGGCGGTCGAGACGGGCTGCCGGACCGCGCCCGAGGTGGTGGCCAGGGTCTACGCGGACGTGGACCGGGCGCTCTGGCCGGCCGCCGAGCTGTCGGTGCGGGCCCAGCTGGACTACCTGGAGGAGCACGGGCTGATCCCCGAGCTCGACTGACCCGCGAACGCCGAAGGGCCCGTCCGATCCGGACGGGCCCTTCGGCGTTCGCGGTCGTCAGCGCGAGCGGCGCGACAGCCGCTCGACGTCCAGCAGGACCACCGCGCGGGCCTCCAGCTTCAGCCAGCCGCGGCCGGCGAAGTCGGCGAGCGCCTTGTTGACCGTCTCGCGGGAGGCGCCGACCAGCTGGGCCAGCTCCTCCTGGGTGAGGTCGTGGGCGACGTGGATGCCCTCCTCGGACTGCACGCCGAACCGGCGGGAGAGGTCCAGCAGGGCCTTGGCGACGCGGCCGGGCACGTCGGAGAAGACCAGGTCGGACATCACGTCGTTGGTACGGCGCAGTCGGCGGGCGATGGCCCGCAGCAGCGCGATGGAGACCTCGGGGCGGGCGTGCAGCCAGGGCTGGAGGTCGCCGTGGCCGAGGCCCAGCAGCTTGACCTCGGTCAGCGCGCTGGCGGTCGCGGTGCGCGGGCCCGGGTCGAACAGCGACAGTTCGCCGATCATCTCGCTGGGGCCGAGCACGGCCAGCATGTTCTCGCGGCCGTCCGGCGAGGCGCGGTGCAGCTTGACCTTGCCCTCCGCCACGACGTACAGCCGGTCGCCCGGGTCGCCCTCGTGGAACAGCGACTCCCCACGGGCGAGGGTGACCTCGGTCATGGAAGCGCGCAGCTCGCCGGCCTGTTCGTCGTCGAGTGCCGCGAAGAGTGCGGCGCGCCGCAGAACGTCGTCCACGTGCTTCCTCCTTCTCGGCCGAGCGGCGGGTGGGCCGTCCGGCGCAAGTTCCGTTCAGTGTTCTGCGTCACCAAGCATGGCGCATGTCGCTCCGATCATATGAGGAGGGGGTGTGCCGAGGTGTGCCGTGCGGGGCCATTCGTACCGGCCGGTTACCGGGCGGGGCCGGTGGCGGGAGCCTGTGATCGAACCTCTGTGCGATTTGATCGAACGGACGGTCGCCCCGCGGCACCGGCCGTGCGTCAGGCGTAGAACGCCACCAGTTCCGGCGCCAGCACCTCGGCCACCACCTCGTGGGTCTGGCCGTCCAGCGTCCGGTGCTCGGCGCCCGGCACGGCCGCCGCCACCGCGCGGGCCGGGGCCCGCAGCATCTCCGGGCTGTCGCCGCCGTCCAGGGACAGGGTCGGTACGGTGACGGTGGCCAGCAGGTCGACCGGGACGGCCGAGTCGGTCCGGTCGCCGAGCGCCGCCGCGTCGTAGGCCAGGGTCGGTGCGACCGCCTCGAACAGCGACCACCCGGGCGCGCCGCGCATCCCCTCCACCGCCTTCGCCGGTGCCCCGGCGTAGGTCATGAGAGCCGCGACGGCGTCCCCGCGGCGCCCCTCGGCGAGCGCCGTCGTCAGCTCGGCGACGTACTCGCGGAAGCGCTCGCTCTGCGCCTCCTCGGTGCTGAACGGCGGCTCGTAGACGGCGAGCCGGGTGATGCCGATGTCCGTGGCGGCGGCCCGCAGGGCGAGCGCGGCGCCGGCGGAGTGGGCGAAGACGCGGGCCGAGCCGCCCGCCGCCGCGATGACGGCGGCCAGGTCCTCGATCTCGCGCTCCACCGCGAAGGACCCGTTGTCCCCGCTGTCGCCGCGGCCGCGCCGGTCGTAGGTCCACACGGTGTGGTGCGCCGCCAGCTGCTCGGCGATCGCGGCGCTCGGCCCCACGCCGCGGTGGCACAGCGCGCCGTCGACCAGGACGACGGCCGGGCCGGAGCCGGTCACGGAGCAGGCGAGGACGGTGCCGTCGGTGGAGACCACGGTGCTCATCGGGTGTTCCTTCTGTCGTGCGAGTCGGTCATGGGGATGGACCGGGGTTCGCCGCGCAACTCATCGGTCCGGCGGCAATCTACTGTCCGGGGCCGGGTGCGCGCGGGGTGTCCGAGAGGATGTCTTTTACAGATAAATTACCTGCTAATCTTTTCGTATGGTCACAACCGCCCAGTTCCGTCAGGCAGTTCGGGTCGGTCCGGCCGGAGACGGCTGGCACAAGCCCGCGCTCAGCGCCGTGGTCACCATGGGCGCGCTCAACCTCACCCTGCTCGGCCTCGGCCGGCTCGACCTCGCCCTCTACACCTCGGCCGGAGGCCTGGGCGCGCTGTACGGGCACGGCCTGCCCTACCGGGCCCGGGCCCGGACACTGGCCGGCGTGCTGCTCGGCACCGTGCTCAGCACCGGCGCCGCCCTCACCGCCGCCGCGCTGACCCGGGACGCCGCCGTCCTGGTCGCGGTGGCGGCGGCGCTCGCCGCCCTGCACAAGCTGCTCTGCGACGCCGCCAGGGTCGGCCCGCCCGGCAGCCTGATCATCACCTTCACCTCCGCCAGCTGCGCCTTCGTCCCGCAGCGGCTCGCCGAGGTGCCGCCGCACCTGGCACTCACCGTGCTCGGCGCCGCCCTGGCCTGGCTGGTCTGCATGGCCCCGGCCCTGGTGCGCCCGTACGGGCCGGAGCGGATCGCCACCGCCCGCGCGCTGGAGGCCGCCGCCCGGCTGCTGCGGACCGGGCCCGACGCGTCGGACGCCGCCGCCCGTACCGCCCTGGTCGGCGCGGTCGAGGCGGCCTGGCAGAGCCTCGCGCTCTCCACCCGGGACCGGCGGCGCGCCCTCGGCGACGCGCCCGAGCGGCTGCTGGTGCGCGCGGAGGCCGCACTGGCCGGACCGGCCCGGCCCGAGGACGCCGCGCGGTACCTCGGCTGGGCCCGCGACCTGCGGCGCGGCCGCCCACTGCCGTCGCCGGACCTCACCGAGGCGGAGGCCGCCGAGCCGGCCGCCCGCCGCCCCGGCCCCCGGCCACCGCTGCGGCGGGCGCTGCGGCCGGGGTCGGCGCTGCCGCCGATCGCGCTGCGCGTCGCGGTCGGCTGCGCCGCCGCCGGGTGGCTCTCGCTGGCGCTCGGCGTCGGCCGGCCGTACTGGGCGGTGGTCACCGCGGCCTCGGTGTTCCAGGCCAACAGCACGCTGTCCTGGCAGCGCGCCCTGCAGCGGGTGCTGGGCAACCTGCTCGGCCTGCTGCTGTTCACCGCCGCCCTGCCCGTCGCGCACTCGGCCCCGGTGGCGCTGATCGGGCTCGGGCTGGTCTGCCAGTTCGGCGCGGAGGCGACGATCGCCCGCAGCTACTGGCTGGCGACGGTCTTCGTGACCCCGATGGCGCTGCTGATGACGGAGTTCGCGGGCCCGCAGCCGGCCGGGGCGCTGGTCGCCGACCGCTGGCTGGACACCTGCGTCGGCGCGCTCACCGGCCTCGCGGCCTGCCTGCTGGTCACCAACCGCCGCACCGCCGCCCGGCTGGCCCGCGCCCTGGCCGGAGCCGAGGCCGCCGGACAACGGGCACTGGCCGCCGTCCGAGCCGGCCAGGCCGTGAGCGCCCCGGAGGCGCGCGCCGCCCGTACCGGCCTCGCCACCGCCCTGCTGGAACTGCGCGAGGCCACCGACACCGCCGCCGGCGAGTGGCGCCGCCCCGCCCTCCCGCACCAGCGCGCCACCGCCACCGAGCAGCAGGCCCACCACCTGCTGGCCGCCCTGCTGGAACGCCGCGGCCGCGGCCGCCTGCCGGACCCGGCCGGGCCCCTGCCGGACACGGCCTAGGATCGAAGCCGATCGGCCGGCCGCAGAACGGGAGCAGCACGCGTGGAGGACGTCGTCGCAGGTGTGCTGCGCCAGTGGGAGCGGGCCTACCCGGGGCTGGACACCGGGCCGATCGCCGTCCTCGGCCGGATCAACCGCTGCGCCGCGCTGCTCCAGCAGACCCCCGACCCGCTCACCCGGGCCGGCCTCACCCGCGCCGAGTTCGACATCCTCGGGGCCCTGCTCCGCCTCGACCGCGAGCTGACCCCCACCCAGCTGGCCAGGGAGAGCTTCGCCTCCGGCGCCGCCGTCACCAAGCGGCTGCGGCTGCTGGAGGAGCGCGGCCTGGTCAGCCGCCGCACCGACGACCGGGACCGCAGGGTCGCCCACCTCGCGCTCACCGAGCAGGGCCGGACGCTGGTGGACGGACTGATCCAGGAACTCGTCGCCCACGACCGCGCCCTGCTGTCCGGCCTCACCCCCGCCGAACAGGACCGGCTCGCCGAGGCCCTCAGCGGGCTGCTGACCAGCCTCGAGGGGACGATCGGCCGCACCCTGGGCTGAGCCGCCAGGGGATGACGAGGCGTCAACGGCGCCGCCCCGGCGCCGGCGGTGCCCGGATTCCTTGCCGAGGAGACCGAGCGTGCGGGCGGCGAACGCGGCGCGCGGGCGGGCGCGGCGCACCAGTCCGGCGAGGAGCGGCCTCCGGGCCGGCGACGGGCTCCGGGCCCGCCTCGTACGTGAGGAGGGCCGTCAACGCGCCGCGCACCATGCCCGGGCCCTCCACCGGCAGGACCCCGATCATCCGCGCCCTCCCCCTCTCAGGTGACGGTCGCGGGCGGAGTTCATCGGACAACAGGCCTTGCCAGGGCCGGTTTCCGTGCTTGATCGGCCACGAGCGGTCCGCCGGTCGGCGTAGCCTTCGTGCATGGCAGAGAGCAAGGTCCGGAAGGCCGCGGCGAAGAAGCCGGTGGCGAAGAAGGCGGCGGTGAAGCCGAGGAAGCCGGAATCGCACCTGGCGATGGTGCGTCGGGCCCGGAGGATCAACCGCGAACTGGCGGAGCTGTACCCGTACGCGCATCCGGAGCTGGACTTCGAGAACCCCTTCCAGCTGCTGGTGGCCACCGTGCTGTCGGCGCAGACCACCGACCTGCGGGTGAACCAGACCACCCCGGCGCTGTTCGCGAAGTACCCGACGCCGGAGGACATGGCGGCGGCGAACCCGGAGGAGCTGGAGGAGATCATCCGCCCGACCGGCTTCTTCAGGAACAAGGCGAAGTCGCTGCTGGGCCTCTCGATAGCGCTGCGCGACGAGTTCGGCGGCGAGGTCCCGGGCCGCCTGGCCGACCTGGTGACCTTGCCGGGCGTCGGCCGCAAGACCGCCAACGTCGTCCTGGGCAACGCCTTCGGTGTTCCCGGCATCACCGTGGACACCCACTTCGGGCGGCTGGCCCGACGGTTCGGCTGGACCACCGAGGAGGACCCGGTGAAGGTCGAGGCGGCCGTCGCCGAGATCTTCCCGAAGTCGGAGTGGACGATGCTCTCGCACCGGGTGGTCTTCCACGGCCGCCGGATCTGCCACTCCCAGAAGCCCGCCTGCGGCGCGTGCCCGATCGCGCCGCTCTGCCCCTCGTACGGCGAGGGGGAGACCGACCCGGAGAAGGCACGCAAACTGTTGAAGTACGAGATGGGCGGCCAGCCCGGGCAGCGGCTGCGGCCGCCGGCCGACTTCCCCGGTGAGGCGGCCGCCCGCGCGGACGCCGCCGTCCACCAGGGGCGGGTCGCGGACCTGGCGGTGGACGCGTGAGCGGGCGGTGCGGGCACCCCGGGCCGGAAGCCGGGGGAGTCGCGCGGGGCATCGAGCCGGACGGGCTGCCGGCCTGGCTGGAGCCGGTCCGGGTGGCGGCCGAGCGGGTGCTGCCGGAGCAGCTGAGCCGCTTCCTGCCGCCGGCCGAGGGCGGCCGTCCGGCGGCCGTGCTGATGCTGTTCGGCGAGGGACCCCAGGGGCCGGACCTGCTGTTGATCGAGCGGGCCCGTTCGCTGCGCTCGCACGCCGGGCAGCCGTCCTTCCCGGGCGGTGTGCTGGACCCGGAGGACGGCGATCCGAACGGCCCGGGCCCGATCGCGGCGGCGCTGCGCGAGGCCTGGGAGGAGACCGGCCTGGACCCGGCCGGGGTGCAGGTGTTCGCGGAGCTGCCCCGGCTGTACATCCCGGTGAGCAGCTTCGTGGTGACCCCGGTGCTCGGCTGGTGGCGCGAGGAGACGCCGGTGCGCCCGGTGGACACGGCCGAGACCGGCGCGGTGTTCCGGGTCCCCGTCACGGAGCTGGCCGACCCGGCGAACCGGGTGCGGCTGCGGCAGCCGTCCGGGCACCTCGGCCCGGCCTTCTCGGTCGCCGGGCGGCTGGTCTGGGGCTTCACCGCCGGGGTGATCGACCGGGTGCTGCACCACAGCGGCCTGGAGCTGCCCTGGGACCCGTCCCGGGTCGTCGACCTCCCGGACGACGCGCTGGCGCTGGTCCGGGGCGACCTCGAACACACCCGGGTGCTGCCGGGCGGCGACGCCGACGCTTCGTGACCGGCCGTCGGCGCGTCCGGCGCGCGGACCGTGGGAGGGTGTCCGAGTGAACGTCCTGGATGTGCTGCTGATCGCCGCGGCCGTGGCATTCGCCGTGTCGGGCTACCGGCAGGGCTTCGTGGTCGGCGTGCTCTCGCTGGTCGGTTTCCTCGGCGGCGGCCTGCTCGCCGTCGAGCTGCTGCCGCTGCTGGTGCTCGACCACATCGGCCCCGGCACCACGGCCTCGGTGGTGGCGGTCGTGGTGGTGATCGTCCTCGCCGCGATCGGCCAGGCGATCACCGCGCACTACGGCTGGAAGCTGCGCGGGCACATCGGGCGGCGCCCGGCCAGGGTGCTGGACGCGAGCGGCGGCGCGGTGGTGAACGTCGTCTCGATGCTGCTGGTGGCCTGGCTGATCGGCTCGGCGCTGGCCGGGGCGTCCCTCCCGACGGTCTCCCGGCAGGTCCGCTCCTCGGCGGTCCTCGGCGGGGTGCAGAACGCGCTGCCCGACGACGCGCCGAACTGGTTCTCGGACTTCTCCAAGGTGCTCGCCCGCAACGGCTTCCCGCAGGTCTTCAACCCCTTCGAGCACGAGCCGATCACCCAGGTCGACAGCCCCGACCCCGCGCTGGCCGCCAGCCCGGCGGTGGCGCGGGCCCGGCAGAGCCTGGTCAAGGTGGTCGGCACCGCGACCTCCTGCGGCAAGACCCTTGAGGGCAGCGGCTTCGTCTTCGCCCCGCACCGGGTGATGACCAACGCCCACGTGGTCGGCGGGGTCAACGAGCCGACCGTGCAGATCGGCGGCGTCGGGCAGCTGTACGACGCGACGGTGGTCCGCTACGACTGGCAGCGCGACATCGCCGTCCTGGACGTGCCCAAGCTGAACGCGCCCGCGCTGGCCTTCGCGGGCGAGGCGAAGACCAACGACAGCGCGATCGTGGCGGGCTTCCCGGAGAACGGCGCCTTCAACGTCCAGCCGGCCCGCATCCGCGGCCGGATCCAGGCCAACGGCCCGGACATCTACCACCGCGGCCAGGTGGTCCGCGACGTCTACTCGGTGCGCTCGGTGGTTCGGCAGGGCAACAGCGGTGGCCCGCTGCTCACCCCGGACGGCGAGGTGTACGGCGTGGTCTTCGCCAAGTCCCTGGACAGCGCGGACACCGGCTACGTGCTGACCGCTTCCGAGGTGCGCGAGGACGTCGAGCAGGGTGGCGCCGCGACCGCCCGGGTGGACACCCAGGGCTGCGCGCTCTGACCGGGCGGGGCCGGGGTCTGGGCCGAGGTTGGGTCCGAGGTTGGGTCCGGGGTTGGGGCCGAGGTTGGGTCCGGGGTCGGGCCGGAGAGGGTGCGGGCCCGGCTCCGGCTCCGGGAGCGGTCGGCGGGCGCGCCGGGCCGGACCGTCCGATATCCGTCGCTCCGTCAGGTGGCCCTGGTAGCGTCGGCCGCGCTCACCCGTTCGGCTCAACCGGGCGCCGTCCCGGCGTGGGCCGACGGGAGGGACCGGCAGTCCGATGATGGGTCATTCGCACGCGGTGAGCGGGGCGATGCTGTACGCCGCCTCGGCCCCCTTCCTGCCCCCGCTGCTGTTGCACACCACCCTGCAGCCGGCGGACATACTGATGGGCACGGTGCTGTGCGCGGGCGCGGCCCTGCTGCCCGACCTCGACCACCACGACGGCTCGATCGCCAACTTCCTCGGGCCGGTCTCCAAGGTGCTCTGCCGCTTCGTGGCCTGGATCTCCGGCGGCCACCGGCACGCCACCCACTCGCTGCTGTTCGTCGCGCTGATGGGCGGCGGCACCTGGGCCGGGGTCACCTACCTGGGCCGCAACTTCACCCTCGGGCTGACCTTCTTCCTGCTGGCGCTCGCGATCCGGGCCCTGCGGCTCTGCCCGCCGGGCGACGGCCCGGAGGCGTGGATCACCGTCATCGGCCTGGCCGCGCTCGGCACCTTCGGGATGAACACCTGGATGCCCACCTCGCCCGGCTGGCTGCCGTACGCGGTGGCCCTGGGCACGCTGGCGCACCTGCTCGGCGACTGCCTGACCAAGAAGGGCGCGCCGCTGCTCTGGCCGCACAAGGAGCGCTACGAGGTCGTGCTGATCAAGCGCAGCGGCAACAGCGTCGAGACCAAGGTGCTGGTGCCGATCATGTCGGTGGCGACCTTCGTCCTGCTCTGGTTCACCGCGCTGTCGCCGACGATCGTCAACTGAACGGGGTGCCGGGCGGGGCGCTCGGCCTGCGGGCGGCCGGTGCGTGTGGCCCGGTGTGCGTGGCCCGGCGTTTGTGGCCCGGCGTTTGTGGCCGGTGCGTTCCGGCCGGTGGATGGATGCGGCGCGAGGCCTCAGGTCTCGCGCCGCAGTCGTGCGCCCACCCAGCGGGCGCGCCGGCCGAGGATGCGGGGGATGCCGAGCTGCCGCCGCTCCGAACGCTGACGGCCGTCGGGGCCGTCGAAGCCGAGGTCGTCCGCCCGGTCGGGACGGTGGGCGGAGCGCTGGGGGCTGTTGTGACGTCGGCCGCGCGGGGCGCCGCCGCTTTCGGGCATCCAACTCATACCGGAATGGATGCCCCTGGGCCGGTGGGGGTAACCGCCCGGGCTTCGCCGAAATTGGCCTATGCGGTTGTCATATGAGCGACAAAGTAAGGGAGTTGGGGTCAAGGGCCCTTCCGCCCGACCGCGCGTACGGCCGTGTCGGGCCCCGTGCGGGGCCCCGTGCCGGGCGTTGCGCCGGGCGTTGCGCCGGGCGTTGCGCCGGGCCCGGTACCGGGCCCGGGCGGGTCACTCCTTGTGGCGGCCGACCCAGTCCAGCAGCTCGGCGGTGAACTCCTCCGGCGCCTCCTCGTGCGGGAAGTGCCCGACCCCCGGCAGCAGCCGCCAGCGGTACGGCGCCGCGACGTACTCGCCGCCGCCGAGCGCGGTGTGCGACAGCAGCACCGGGTCCGCCGCGCCCTGGACGTGCAGGGTCGGTGCGGTGATCGGCTTCTTCATCCGGCGGGCGAACTGGATGCCGTCCGGCCGGGCCATCGAGCGCAGCAGCCAGCGGTAAGGCTCGATCGAGCAGTGCGCGGTGCTGGGAATCTGGATCGCCTGCCGGTACGCGTGCAGCGCGGCATCGTCCAGGCCGTTCGGGCCGGTCCAGGACGTCAGGTAGTGGCCGACCAGCTCGGCGTCGTCGGCCACCAGGCGGCGTTCCGGTATCCACGGCCGCTGGAAGCCCAGCACGTGCTCGAAGGCGGCGAACTGCCGGCGGTCGGTCAGCAGCGCCCGGCGCAGGTCCCTCGGGTGCGCGGCGGAGACCACGGTGAGGCTCTGGATGACGGACGGTCGCATCACCGCCGCCACCCAGGCCAGGGTGCCGCCGGAGGCGTGCCCGACCAGGTGGGCCCGGCGCTCGCCGAGCGAGCGGATCACCCCGGTGATGTCCAGGGCGAGGTTGCCCGGGTCGTACCCGCGCGGGGTGCGGTCGCTGCCGCCGATGCCGCGCAGGTCGAGCGCCACCGCGCGGTAGCCGGCCTCGGCGAGCGCGGTCATCTGGTGCCGCCAGGCCCACCAGTACTCGGGCCAGCCGTGCACCAGCAGCACCAGCGGGCCGGAGCCCAGCTCGGCGATGTGGAAGCGGGCGCCGTTGGCCGCGAGGTCGCGGTGCGTCCACGGGCCGGGCTGCCGGATGCTCCAGGCCTCGTCGCCGTTCGCCGGGGACCCGGCGGATGCCGCCGCGCGGGGCTCCCGGTCGGGCTTCCGCGCGGGTGCCAGGCCGGTGCCCTCGGGGCCGGTGCCCTCGGGGGCGGCGCCGGGCTCGTCGGGGCCGACGGAGCCTTCGGGGGTGAGTCCGGCGCCGGAGTCGGGGCCGGAGTCGGCGGACGGCTGCGCGGGCACGGGCTTCTGGTCAAGCGGCATACCGAGAGCGTGTCACATCCGCGGGCCCGACACGTGCCCGGCACTCGCTGTCGGCGGGTTCGGTGCCTTCGGTGCTTGTCGACGCGGGGCCGCTGGGGGCGCTGGGGTCGCTGGGGCCGTCGGGACCATCGGGGTCGCCGGGGCCGTCGGGGTCGCCGGGGTCGCCGGGGTCGCAGGGCCGCCGGGCCGCCTCGGCAGGCCCGGGGCGTCCGGGGTGCCGAGGCCGACGCACCGACGGCCCGGCAGGTGCCGGGCCGTCGGTGTGCCGGTGCGCGCTTCGCCCTGTGCGTCAGTGGGCCGGGCTGGGCCGGGCCGGTTACGGGATGCGGCCGAAGGCCCGGTCGATCTCCTCCTGGGTGGCCGGGCGCGGCCGGGCGTTCTTCAGCACGTCGGCGGTCTTCTGAGCGCCCTCGATGGTGCGGACCGGCTTCTCGATCTTCTTGAACGAGCGCCAGGCCAGCATCCCGAGCAGCACCGCGAGCAGCAGGTAGGCGCCCGCCACGACCAGGAACGACCAGCCCAGCGACAGGCCGAGCGCGTGGATGCCGAAGGCCGCCGCGGCGCTCAGCATCGGGATGGAGAACAGCGCCACCACGCCGGCGACGATCAGCGAGACGCCGCCGGAGACGCCGCGCTTGACGTCCGCGCGGATCTCGGCCTTGGCGAGCGCGATCTCGTCGTGGACCAGCGCGGACAGGTCGGCGGTGGCCGCCGCGAACAGCTGCCCCACCGAACGCTCGCCCTCGTAGGGCACCCGGCCGTTGCTGGACGGGTCTGCGGCTCCTGTGGGCATCAGCTGTTCTCCTCTGCGGCTGTGCGGCGTGACGCCGCCGCGGGTAGCGGTTCCGGGGCCGGTGGGGGGTCCGGAGGCGTCTGTGGGTTGTCGACAGCTCAGAATCATGCCCCTACCGGTCAGTCGGACACCACTCCGGGGCCCCGCGGGAGGGATGTGTCCCGGCGGCGGAAGGCTTCCGGGTGCCTTCGCGGGGGGCCTGCGGGCGCCTCAGTCGGGCTGTCCGGGGCGGCCCCGGTAACCGGAGCCGGAACCGGAGCCCGGGTCGGCGCCGGAGCCCGGGCCGGAGCCGGAGCTCGGGTCGGACGCGTGGCCGGAGTCGGGGCTCGGGTCGGGGTCGGAGCCCTGTCCCTCGCCGGCCCGGTGGGCGAACTCGCCGACCCGCGCCCGCCAGGCCGGGTCGTCCTCCTGGTAGATGTCCGGGATGCCGTCCCCGTCCAGGTCGCGGTCCTCCTCCTCGCACAGTGCGCGGTAGTGCCGGTTGCGCAGCTTCAGCAGCACCGTGGCGACCACCGCGGAGAGCACCGAGCCGACCAGCACGGCCGTCTTGGCCCGGGCGGCGAGCGCCGGGTCGTCCGGGAAGGCCAGCTCGCTGATCAGCAGCGAGACGGTGAAACCTATGCCCGCGAGCACCGAGACCGCGACCATGTCGGCCCACTTGAGCTGCGGGTTCAGCTCGGCCCTGGTGAACCGGGCGGTCAGCCAGGCGCCTCCGAGCACGCCTATCGACTTGCCGACCAGCAGACCGATCACGATGCCGAGCGGGGCGGCCTGGGTGAACACCTCGCGCAGCTTCGGACCGGAGACGGCCACCCCGGCCGAGAACAGCGCGAACACCGGGACGGCCAGGCCGGCCGAGAGCGGGCGGACCAGGTGCTCGATGTGCTCGCCGGGGGAGTGCTGCTCGTCGCCCTCCCGGTGGCAGCGCAGCATCAGGCCCATCGCGACGCCCGCCACCGTGGCGTGGATGCCGCTCTCGTGCATCAGTGCCCAGGTCACGAAGGCCAGCGGTACGAAGAGGTACCAGCCGTGGACGCCGCGCCGGTGCAGGAACCAGAACAGCACCAGGCCGGCGAAGGCGAGGCCGAGCGCCCAGAACTTGATGCCGTGGCTGTAGAAGATCGCGATGATCAGGATCGCGATCAGGTCGTCGACCACCGCCAGGGTGAGCAGGAAGGCGCGCAGCGGGGAGGGCAGGTGGCTGCCGACCACGGCCAGTACCCCGAGTGCGAAGGCGATGTCGGTGGCGGTCGGGATCGCCCAGCCACTCGGGTGCCCGCCGCTGCCGGAGTTCACCAGGACGTAGAGGATCGCGGGCAGCGCCACCCCGCAGACGGCGGCGACGACGGGCAGCAGCGCGGCACTGGGCGTGCGCAGCTCACCCGCGACGAACTCGCGTTTGAGCTCGATCCCGGCGACGAAGAAGAAGATCGTCAGCAGGCCGTCCTTGGCCCAGGTGGCCAGGGAGAGGTCGAGGTGGAGCGGGGCGGAGGGGCCGACGGTGTAGTCGAGCACGCTCTGGTAGGCCTGCGGCCAGACGTTGGCCCAGATCAGTGCGACGACGGCGGCGCCCAGCAGCAGCATGCCGCCGACCGTCTCGGTGCGCAGGGCGTCGGTGATGAAGGTGCGCTCGGGTAGTGACAGCCGGCCGAGGAACTGCCGGCGGCGGGTCGTCGGCTCGTGGACGGGCGGCTGATCGGTCACGGGGACCTCCTGGGGCTGGGAGCGGCAACGGATGCACGGGTGGTGCAGTTGCCGACCAGACTTCCCGGCGCGCCCTGTGACGCCCGCGATTCCCGTCAAGGGCCTTGATGCGTCCTTAATAGTCTAGCGGGACGTTTGGGTGACATCCGGATAGTCCTACCAAAGGACTTAAACCCTGTGGACTGGTTCTGCACCCCGGGGGCGCAGCGGTCACAGGCGTGCTGATGTAACGGCTGTCGGATCCGGCTACGGGAAACGGCTGTGGGAAACGGCTGTGGGAAACGGCTGTGGGAAACGGCTGTGCCCCGGGCGGTGGTCGCCGCCCGGGGCACAGCCGTTCTCAAGGGGTTCGGCCGTCACCGGCCGGGTGGGTTCAGCCGTTGCCGTTGTCCGAGGACGGCAGCTGGGCCTGGATCTGGCTCATCACCGTGCTGTCGGCCAGGGTGGTGGTGTCACCGACCTCGCGGCCCTCGGCGATGTCGCGCAGCAGGCGGCGCATGATCTTGCCGGAGCGGGTCTTCGGCAGCTCGCCGACCACCTTGATCTGCTTCGGCTTGGCGATCGGTCCGAGCGTGCGGCCGACGTGCGCCCGCAGTTCCTCGACCAGCTCGGGGCTGTCGGCGACGCTGCCGCGCAGGATCACGAAGGCGACGATGGCCTGGCCAGTGGTGGCGTCGGTCGCGCCGACCACGGCGGACTCGGCCACGGACGGGTGGCCGACCAGGGCCGACTCGACCTCGGTGGTGGAGATGTTGTGGCCCGAGACGAGCATGACGTCGTCCACCCGGCCCAGCAGCCAGATGTCGCCGTCCTCGTCCTTCTTGGCGCCGTCACCGGCGAAGTAGCGGCCCTCGAAGCGCGACCAGTAGGTGTCGATGTAGCGCTGGTCGTCGCCCCAGATGGTGCGGAGCATGGACGGCCACGGCTCGGTGAGCACCAGGTAGCCGCCGGAGCCGTTCGGCACCTCGACGGCGTTGTCGTCCACCACGGTGGCCGCGATGCCCGGCAGGGCGCGCTGGGCCGAGCCCGGCTTGGTCTCGGTGACGCCCGGCAGCGGACTGATCATGATGGCGCCGGTCTCGGTCTGCCACCAGGTGTCCACGATCGGGCACCGGCCGCCGCCGATGTGCTCGCGGTACCAGACCCACGCCTCGGGGTTGATCGGCTCGCCGACGCTGCCCAGCACGCGCAGCGAGGACAGGTCGAACTTCGCGGGGATGTCGTCGCCCCACTTCATGAAGGTGCGGATCGCGGTCGGCGCGGTGTAGAGGATGGTCACGCCGTACTTCTGGACGATCTCCCAGAACCGGCCCTGGTGCGGGGTGTCCGGGGTGCCCTCGTAGATGACCTGGGTGGCGCCGTTGGAGAGCGGGCCGTAGACGATGTACGAGTGGCCGGTGACCCAGCCGATGTCGGCGGTGCACCAGTAGACGTCGGTCTCCGGCTTGAGGTCGAAGACCGCGTGGTGGGTGTAGCTGGCCTGGGTGAGGTAGCCGCCCGAGGTGTGCAGGATGCCCTTGGGCTTACCGGTGGTGCCCGAGGTGTAGAGGATGAACAGCGGGTGCTCGGCGTCGTGCGCCTCGGGGGTGTGCTCGGTGGACTGGCGCGCGGTGATCTCGTGCCACCAGACGTCGCGGCCCTCGGTCCACGGGATGTCCTGTCCGGTGCGGCGGACCACCAGGACGTGCTCGACGCCGTCGGCCTTGGTGAGCGCCTCGTCGATGGCCGGCTTGAGGGCGGAGGGCTTGCCGCGGCGGTAGCCGCCGTCGGCGGTGATGACGAGCTTGGCCTGGGCGTCCTGGATGCGGGAGGCGACGGCGTCGGAGGAGAAGCCGCCGAAGACCACCGAGTGGGTGGCGCCGATCCGGGCGCAGGCGAGCATCGCGATGACCGCCTCGGCGATCATCGGCAGGTAGACGGCGACCCGGTCGCCCTTGCGGACGCCGAGCTCCAGCAGCGCGTTGGCCGCCTGCGAGACCTCGTCCTTGAGCTGGGCGTAGGTGATCGAACGGCCGTCGCCGGGCTCGCCCTCGAAGTGGATGGCGACCCGGTCGCCCAGGCCGTTCTCCACGTGGCGGTCGACGCAGTTGTACGCGACGTTGAGCTTGCCGTCGGCGAACCACTTGGCGAAGGGCGGGTTGGACCAGTCGAGGGTCTCGGTCGGCTCGACGGCCCAGGTGAGGCGGCGGGCCTGCTCGGCCCAGAAGCCCAGACGGTCCTCGGAGGCCTGCGCGTACGCGGCCGCGGTGACGTTGGCGGCTGCGGCGAGCTCTGCCGGCGGGGCGAAGCGCCGCTCCTCCTTGAGCAGGTTGGCCAGGCTCTCGTTGCTCAACGCGCACTCCTCATCGAGTCATGATCGGGGGCGATCCCGTGCGTGGGGATTGTCCCGTGTGTCCCAGCGCACAGCTCACCAGGCGAACGGGGCAGTTGACAAGAGGCTCCTGGGAATTGGTGTAGACCTTTGATCGGCGGCCGACCGGCCTCCGGTGCGATCCGCCCGGGAGGACCGGACGACCGCGCGGGGGTGGGTGGGCCCGTGCCCCGGCCCGCCCGGCGGGGACACGGACCCGGCTCTCAGGCAGCCAGCCGGGGATCCCCCTCACTGCCCCCGGCCGGAACCCGATCGTCCTCATTCACCCGTTCGGCCGATGCCGCGTTCGGCCGGACGCCGGGGTCGGTTCCGACGGCTGCCTCGGCGTGGCGTTCGATCGCGTTCGGGTGCTTCCCGGGGCGGGCCTCGACCGGGCTGAACGTCCCGGCGGCCCGGTCCAGGACGTAGGCCTGGGCCGTCGCGAAGTCGAAGTACATCCCGACCAGCCGCAGGGTGCCCTCCTCGACCCGGCGCTCGACCGCCGGGTTCGCCATCAACTGGTCCAACTGCTGGACCACGTTGGTGATGCAGAGCTGCTCCACGACATCCACCACGGGCCGGGAGGCGAACTCCGCCGGGACGCGTCGGAGCCGGTCCAGCGAGCCGCGGCCGTTGCGCAGCCAGCGGGCCAGCGGGGTGGGTGGCCCGGGGCGCTCGTGCACGCCGTCCAGCAGGGCCTGCATCGCACCGCAGCCGGAGTGGCCGCAGACCGTGATCGACCGGACCTCCAGCACCTCGACTGCGTACTGCACCGCGGCGGCCACCGAGTCGTCCGCCGCGCCGGGTTCGTGCGGGGCCGGCACCAGGTTGCCCACGTTGCGCACGGTGAACAGGTCGCCCGGACCGCTGTTGGTGATCATGCTGGTGACCATCCGGGAGTCCGCGCAGGTCAGGAAGAGCTGGGAGGGCGTCTGCCCCTCGCGCGCCAGCCGGGCGAGTTCCGGCCGGATCAGCGGGGCGGTGTGCAGCTGGAACACCCGGACGCCGTCCAGCAGTCGGCCGTGCGGGTCCTCCTGCTGCTCGATGCAGTGGTGGCCGACCCAGGGCGTCCAGGCCCGGCAGCGGTGCGGGCCCGGTGAACTGCCCGCGCGCACGGTGCCGTCCGGGTCGAGCACCTCGTCGTCCTGGCGGCGCGTCACCAGTGAGACCCGGCCGCCCGTGTCCTGGTGCCCGGCCCGCCAGGTGTGCAGCGTCTCGTACGCGGCGTGGTCCAGGAAGGAGCCGTCGTGGACCACGGTGACCTCGGCCCCGGCCGGGATGCCGGCCAGCGCCCGGCCGAGCCTGGGCACGGTGGTGAAGGTGAGCGGGCCGTGGGTGTGGACGGTGAACGTGCCGCCGGGGCCGGTCTCCACGTCCACGTGGGCGCGGGTCAGCCGGTAGAGGGCGAGCAGCATGGCGGTGCCGGCGCCGATCGCGACGCCCCACAGCACGCCGGCGGCCACCACACCGAGCACGGTGACCAGGTAGACGGGGAACTCGCGGTGCCGGTGCACCTTGCGGATGTGCGCGAAGTTCACCATCTGCAGCCCGACCGCCAGCACCAGCGCGGCGAGCGCGGCCAGCGGGATCCGGCGCAGCCCGCCGGTCAGCGCCAGTGCGGCGGCCAGCACCCAGACGCCGTGCAGTACCGAGGCCCACCTGGTCTGGCCGCCGGCCCGTACGTTGGCGGTGCCGCGCACCGCGCCGCCGGCGACCGGCAGTCCGCCGACCAGGCCGCTCACCAGGTTGGCGAGGCCCTGGCCGCGCAGTTCGCGGTCGAGGTCGCCGGTGCGGCGGGACATCCGGTCGATCGCGACGGCGGACAGCAGCGACTCCACGCTGGCGACCGCGGTGACGGTGAGGACGGCGGCGAGCAGCCCCAGCGCCGGGCCGTGCGGCAGCGCGGGCAGGAACGCCTGCGGCCGCCAGGCGGGCAGTTCGATCCGGGCGAGCCGCAGGTCCAGGGCGAGCACGAGGGCGGTGGCCAGTGCGACCCCGGCCAGCGGACCGGGCACCTTGGCCAGTCGGGCGCCGAACTCGCCCGCGCGGCCCGGCAGTCGGCCGAGCCGGGGCCAGCCGAGCAGGACGGCCGCCGTCACCGCGCCGGCCAGCAGGGCCGGCGGGTGTGGGCCGGCCAACTGCCCGGGAAGGGCCCGGAGGTTGGCGATCGTGGAGCTCTGCGGCGAGCCGCCGAGGACGACGTGCAGCTGCGCGACGGCGATGGTGATCCCGACGCCGGCCAGCATGCCGTGCACGATCGCGGGCGAGACGGCGAGCGCCGTCCGGGCCACCCGGCGTGCGCCGAGCAGGAGTTGGAGCAGACCGACGGCGACGGTGACGGCGCAGGTGGCCTGCCAGCCGTACTGGGCGATCAGCCCGGCGGTGATCACCGTCAGCGCCGCGGAGGGG
Source organism: Kitasatospora sp. NPDC096204 (assembly GCF_044763205.1). Taxonomy (NCBI): domain Bacteria; kingdom Bacillati; phylum Actinomycetota; class Actinomycetes; order Kitasatosporales; family Streptomycetaceae; genus Kitasatospora; species Kitasatospora sp. NPDC096204. The sequence continues at coordinate 89,586 of NZ_JBIWFT010000020.1, read as the reverse complement.
CCGCTGACCTGGAGCGGTGTGCCGCCGAACAGCCCGGCGACGATCCCGCCCACGGCCGCGGCGGCCAGTCCGGCGGTGAGCGGGGCGCCGGTGGCGAGCGCGATGCCGAGGGAGAACGGCACGGCGATGAGGAAGACCACGAGGGAGGCGGAGAGGTCCTGGGCCCAGCGGATCCGGGGGCCGGGGCCCGGCGGTGCGTGGTCGGTGGTGTCGGAGGCGATGGGGGCACTGGAGATGTCGAGGGTCATTGTCTTCCCGTCTGTCCGGGGGAGCGAACGCAGTCAGGTCCGGCGGTGGGTCCGGGGGTGGGGCTCCGGGGCGGATCGGCTGTCGTGGGCGCGACGGTGTGGCGGGATGGCGTGGGCGCGGCGGGGGAGTGCGGGCGCCACCGGCCGGCGTTGACCATCAGGCCCGCCAGGACTCCGGGCGAGGTGCGGGACGTCTCACCGGGGCCGCCGGACGAACCATCAAGACTCGGTAAACCGAGGGTAATGAAAGCTTTGCACAGCGTGGTTCCGGGAGGGAAGTGGAAAACCCCCTGGTTCACTCCAATGGGTGGTGGCCGAACGGTCGGGAATCTGCTGGTGGCGGTGGGTCGGCCGGTCGCGGGAGCGCGGCGGCGTGTGGACGCGGCCGGGTACAGGGGACGGGCCGCGGCCTCCCCGGGGTGGGGAGGCCGCGGCCCGTTCGGCTGCGGCGGTGCCGGTCAGACGTGGGCGCCCGCCGGGGCCGTGCGCTCGCCGTCGTCCGCGAGCCCGCCCAGGACGAAGTCCTCGTCCACCTGGGTCGCGAGGTCGATGCCGACCTTGGAGTTGGCCCAACTCTCCGCGTTGCGGCGGTGGAAGAGCACCGCCTGCTCGGTGTAGCGGCGGGCGTCCCGCCGTCCGTACGCCGCGTCGGCCTCGATCCGCAGCTCCTCCAGCACCGTCCGGTTGGCCGGCTCCAGGGACTTCAGCGGCGGTTCGGCGCCCTGCTCCAGGCGGCGCACCCAGTCCGACTGCCCGAAGGTGGCGAGCAGGTCGTCGCCGACCTCGCGGCGCAGGAAGGCCAGGTCGTCCGGGCCCTGCACCTTGTTGCCGATGACCTTCAGTCGCACGCCGAAGTCGCGGGCGTAGTCCCTGTACTGGCGGTAGACGGAGATGCCCTTGCGGGTCGGCTCGGCCACCAGGAAGGTCAGGTCGAAGCGGGTGAACAAGCCGGAGGCGAAGGAGTCCGAGCCCGCTGTCATGTCGGTCACCAGGTACTCGTCCGGGCCGTCCAGCAGGTGGTTGAGCAGCAGTTCCACCGCGCCGACCTTGGAGTGGTAGCAGGCCACCCCGAGGTCCTCCTCGGTGAACGCGCCGGTGGCCAGCAGCCGGACCGAGCCCTCGTCCAGTGCGATCGGGCGGGCGCAGGAGGCGTAGACCGGGTTCTCCTCGACGATCCGCAGCAGTCGCGAACCGCGCCCGGGCGGCGTGGTTTTGATCATCTCGTCGGAGGAGCGGATCAGCGGGTTGCTGCCGCGCAGGTACTCCTTGATCTCCGGCAGGTGACTGCCCAGCGAGGGCAGTTCGGCGGCCTGGTCGTCCGTCAGGCCGAGGGCCGGGCCCAGGTGCTGGTTGATGTCGGCGTCCACGGCGATGACCGGTCGGCCCATGGCCGCCAGGTGGCGGATGAACAGTGCGGACAGCGTGGTCTTCCCGCTGCCGCCCTTGCCGACGAAGGCGATCTTCATCTGGGGACTCCGGCTCTCGCTCAGGGCCCTCGGGGTGGGCCGCCTGCCCAGGGCGCGCGACGCGTTCCCCAGTTGGAAATCGTTATCGTCTCCGATAGTGGTCATGCTAGCCGGGGTTTGGGTTTCGCCGGGGGCGGGAAGTGAGGATTGCCTCTAACGGGTGATGCGGGGTTGCTGTTCCGGGAGGGGCGGCCCGTTCATTACTCTCGGGTAGGTGAGCACTGGAACTGATCCCCTCGCCCCGCTGGCCCAGCTCCCCGGGGTGCCCGACGCGGTGGCCGAGGTGCGCAAGGCCGTCGACCGGCTCTACGGCCACCGGGTGATGCGCCGCCGCGCGGCCGAGGTCACCTCCGAGTCCGCGCTGCGCGGCGCCCGCGCGTCGGCGGCCCTGGCCGGGGCCGACTGGCCGCTGGAGGAGGTCCGCCGCCGCAGCGACTTCGGCGCGGACCCCGAAGCCCGGACGGTCGGCGCGGCCCTGCGGATCGCCGCCGAGGCCGGCCAGCTGCTCAGCATCTGGCGGCACTCGCCGCTCCAGGTGCTGGCCCGGCTGCACCTGCTCGCGGTCGGCGACGGCGATCCGGCCGCCGGCCGTCCGCGGCGGGCCGGGGAGGGCGCCGACGAGCTGTTCCCGCTGGAACTGGAGCCGGTGGAGAGCGTCGAGGTCGACGCCGCGGACGGGCCGCTGCCCGTGCTGCCGCCGGCGCCCGGCGCGGAGGAGGTCGCGGCCCGGCTCGACCAGCTCTCCCGGCTGCTGGTGGCGCGTGCGGAGGGCCAGGGCGTGGGCACGCCGGCCCTCGTCGTGGCCTCCGTGGTGCACGGCGAACTGCTCGCGCTGCGGCCGTTCGGCACCCACAACGGGGTGATCGCGCGGGCCGCCCAGCGGATCGTGCTGATCGCCGAGGGGCTCGACCCGAAGTCGATCTGCCCGGCCGAGGTAGGCCTGGCGGAGCTCGGTACCGCCGCCTACCGCCGGGCCCTGGCCGGCTACCTGGCGGGCACCCCGGACGGGATGGCGGCCTGGATCGCCCACTGCGGCCGGGCGCTGCGGCTCGGCGTGCGGGAGAGCACGGCGGTCTGCGAGGCGATGCAGCGCGGGATGGTCTGAGCGGCCGGACGTCGAGCGGCGCGCACGCCCCGAGAGGGGCGTGCGGACGCCGGGAAGCGCGCGGAAACCGTGGAGGCGTGCGGAAACCGTGGAGGCGCGCGGGGATCGCGGAGGCGCGCGGAGACGGAGATGCGGCGGCACCTGATCCTGCCGGGTGCCGCCGCTGGTGCAGATACCGGGTGACCATGCATGCACCGGAAGTGCCGATCAGACGGGGATCCTGCCCGTTCGTCTGGTCCGGCGGCCCGACAGCGGGTCGGCTGCATGTGGGTGCCCGGATATCTGTACATGCGGTCCGTGGGGCCTGAACTGCGTTGTCGGTTTGACCTCTTAGGTCCTGACCGGGTCTCGCGGGCCGTGCTTCATTTGTATCGCGTTTCGGGCGAAAGGGGAACCCGAAACGAGAAGTCTGTCCCGATTGCCCGTTTTGGCCAAGGAATCCGGGGTGCGGGCCTCGGAGCCTCAGGCGAGCGGGCGCCGCCGGTGGGCCAGATACCAGATCACCCCGGCGGTCACCGCGGCCGTCCCGACCGCCACGGCGGTCAGCACCGAGCCGCTCGGAGCGGAGAACTCGGGCAGCCGCCGCCGCAGTTCCACCGGCTTGTCGAAGACCAGCACCGGCCACTCCCGGGCCTGCGCCTCCTTCCGCAGCGCGCGGTCGGGGTTGACCGCCGACGGGTGGCCGACCGCCTCCAGCAGCGGCAGGTCGGTGGAGGAGTCGCTGTACGCGTACGAGGCGGCCAGGTCGTAGCCCTCGGTCGCGGCCAACTCCCGGATGGCCGCGGCCTTGTTCTCGGCGTAGGCGTAGTACTCGATCTCGCCGGTGTAGCAGCCGTCCTCGACCTTCAACCGGGTGGCGATCACATGGTCCGCGCCGAGTAGCCGGCCGATCGGCTCGACCACCTCGGAGCCGGAGCTGCTGACGATCACCACGTCCCGGCCGGCCGCGTGGTGCTGCTCGATCAGCGAGGCCGCCTCGTCGTAGATGATCGGGTCGATCAGGTTGTGCAGCGTCTCGGCGACGATCTCGCGGACCTGCTGGACGTTCCAGCCCCGGGTGAGTGCGGAGAGGTACTCGCGCATCTTCTCCATCTGGTCGTGGTCGGCGCCGCCGACCAGGAAGACGAACTGGGCGTACGCGCTGCGCAGTACGGCCCGACGGTTGATCAGCCCGCCCTGGTAGAACGGGCGGCTGAAGGCCAGCGCGCTCGACTTGGCGATGATGGTCTTGTCGAGGTCGAAGAAGGCCGCCGTGCGTGGCCCGCCGGGCCTCGGGCGAACGGGCGGGCGGAGTTCTTGCGGGCGGAGCTCTTCGGGGCCGGTGGTGTCGCCCTGGGACTCGTCGGCGTGGTCGTCGGCGTTCTCGGTGGTGTCCACGGGAACCGAGGATAGAGGGAGCCGCAAAACACCCCGCCATTCGGCGTACTCGCGGGCGTGCGGGTTTGTGTTTCTGGCCGCTCGGGTACACCATGGAAGTCACGGATCGTTCGCGACCGTGCTAACCCGGTCCGGCTCCTCCCCCCCGAGCCGGGCTGTGGATAGACGACCCCCGCTCTCCCCCCCGGCGGGGGTCGTCGCACGTCCGGGGCCATTTTCAGGGCCTGAACGCCCCTCGCGACGGATCCGCCGTCGCGGCCTCGGCGGCCTACAGGGGGTGTCGACACCTCGGCCCGCCGATCGACTTCCGTCACTCTGCGTTGCCATTTGCTCATGTCCGTCGGGGATCGAACGGCTGGTTCCGATCGGTGCCGCGAGCCCGCCCGGAAGCGGTGTCCGGAAGGCGGCGGGTGGGGTCGGAGAGACCGGGCGAACGGGATGCGAGGGGCCGCCGGTTCATCTCGGTGACCCCCTTTCGTCAATTCTTCGCCGATTAGCCCCCCGCCCGGGTGAACGTTTTCATCCACAGCCCACGAGTTATCCACAGGCAATCGAATGCCGGATGACGAAATCCGGATCTCCCCCCACCGTGATGACCGGCGGCGGTCGCCGGGCAGGGCTCACCCCTTCCTCCCTCAGAGGCCTGTCGGGCGGCCGCCCGCCGGAATCGTCCGACGTGCGCCGCCGGCCTGGTGGCAGGCGGCGCAGAGGGGAGCATCCATGTCGACGCCGATCGCCGACCACATCACCGCCGAGGGCCCCGCGGTCGCCGGGCCGCTCATCGTCACCGAGGACGAGGGCCTGGCCGAGCACCTGCTGCGGGTCTGCGCGGCGGCGGGCACCGAGCCGAGGCTGGTCCGGGGCGCCCCGCCGACGCGGGCCCTCTGGGAAGGGGCCTCGCTGGTCCTGGTCGGGGACGACCAGGCCGTCCGCTGCTCCGCGTTGGGGCGGCGCGGCGGGGTGCTGCTGCTCGGGTTGGACCTGGATGACCCCGGGGTGTGGGTCAGGGCCGTCCAACTCGGGGCCGAACACGTGCTGTTCCTGCCCGACGCCGAGGCCTGGCTGCTCGACCGGATCGCCGACGCGGCCGAAGGCGTCGGCTGCCCGGCGGTCACCGTCGCGGTGCTCGGCGGCTCGGGCGGGGCCGGTGCCTCGACCCTGGCCTGCGCGCTGGCGGTCACGGCCGCGCGGGCGGGCCGGCGGACGATGCTGCTGGACGGCGATCCGCTGGGCGGGGGCCTCGACATCCTGCTCGGCGGCGAGCGGGTCAGCGGGCTGCGCTGGCCCGATCTGGCGGGCTCCCGCGGCCGGGTCAGCGGGGCCGAGCTGGCCCGGGCGCTGCCGGTGCTCAAGCGACTCTCCTCGCTGTCCTGCCTGTCCTGGGACCGCGGCGACACCCTGACGGTGCTGCCGGAGGCCATGCGCAGCGTGCTGGCCGCCTCCAGGCGGCGCGGCGGGCTGGTGGTTGTCGACGTGCCCCGACACCTCGACGCGGCCGCGGGGCAGGCGCTGGAGCAGTCCGACCTGGCGCTCCTGGTGGTGTCGGCCGAGCTGCGCGCGGTGGCCGCCGCCGACCGCGTCGCCGCGGCGGCCCGGATGCGGCTCGGGGACGTCCGGGCCGTGGTGCGGCCGGTGCGGGCCGGCGGGCTGCCGGCCCGGCAGATCGTCCGAGGGCTGCGGTTGCCGCTGGCGGGGGAGCTGGAGCCGGAACCGGGCCTGGCCCAGGACGTCGTGAAGGGCGTTCCGCCCGGAATCCGGGAGAGCGGCCCGCTCGCGCGCTTCTGCGCGAGCTTCCTGAACGAGGTGCTGCCGCCGGTGCCGGCGGTCGGGGGAGGCGTGTACTGATGGTCCGTCTGCGTGGAACGGTCCTCCGGGGCGGCTCGCCCGGCCAGGATGGCGGTGCACGGGAGCACCGGCCGCTGCGGAGCGTGCCGCTGCCCGGCGTGCCGCCGGAGCCCGGGCACGGGCCCTGCCCGTACGGCCGGACGGCCCGCGAGCAGCGGACGGCGGCCCTGGTGGACGCGGTCCGGCTGCGACTGGCCGAGTCGGGGGCCGCCCCGACGGCGGGCTCGGTCGCGGCCGCGCTGCGGGCCACCCGCCCGCCGCTTGGCGGGGACGAGGTCCTGGACACCGTGCGCTCGCTGCGCGCCGAGCTGGTGGGTGCGGGCCCGCTGGAGCGGCTGTTGGCGGCGCCCGACGTCACGGACGTCCTGGTGAACGGCCCGGAGGAGGTGTGGGTCGACCGTGGCGGCGGCCTGCAGCGAGCCACCGGTGTCCGCTTCGCCGACGCCGAGGCGGTGCGGCGGCTGGCCCACCGGCTGGCCACCGCGGCCGGCCGGCGGTTGGACGACGCCCGCCCCTGGGTGGACGCCCGGCTGCCGGACGGCACCAGGCTGCACGCGGTGCTGCCGCCGATCGCGGCCGGCTGCACGCACATCTCGCTGCGGGTCTGCCGCTCCCGGCCGTTCACGCTCGACGAGTTGGTGGCGGGCGGATCGCTTCCACCGGAGGGCGCGGAGCTGCTCGCGGGCATCGTGCGGGCCCGGCTGTCACTGCTGGTGTCCGGCGGGACGGGCTCGGGGAAGACCACGCTCCTGTCAGCCCTGCTCGGCCTGGTCGGGCCGGACGAGCGGATCGTGGTCGCCGAGGACTCCGCCGAGCTGCGACCGGCGCATCCGCACGTGGTCCGGCTCCAGGGCCGGCCGCCCAACCAGGAGGGGTTGGGCGAGTTCACCCTGCGCGACCTCGTCCGCCAGGCGCTGCGGATGCGCCCGGACCGGCTGGTGATCGGCGAGGTCCGCGGGCCCGAGGTGTCGGACCTGCTGGCCGCGCTGAACACCGGGCACGAGGGCGGCTGCGGCACGGTCCACGCCAACACGGCGGCGGACGTGCCGGTCCGACTGGAGGCCCTGGGCGCGCTCGCCGGTCTCGACCGCGCGGCGCTGCACAGCCAACTGCGGGCCGCGCTCGACGTGGTGGTGCACCTGGTTCGCGATCCGGGTTCGGGGCAGCGCCGGGTGGCGGAGATCCACACCTTGGCCGGGGCGGGGGACGGTTCGGCCGTGACCACACCCGCCGTGGCCTTCCCCGCGGCCGGTGGCATGCGTCCCGGCGCGGGCTGGGCGCGGCTGGTCGGACTGCTGGCGGCGCGCGGGGTGTCGCTCAGACCGGGGCGGCCGTGATCGCGGTGGCGAGGGCGGTCGGCGCGGACGTGCGGGTGGTGGAACTCGCCTTTGCCCTGCTGCTGGGCGGGTGCGCCGTGGGCGCCCTGGTGCTGCTCGGCGGCCGGGGCCGGAAGGGCTGGAGGCAACGGAGGTGATCGACATGACGCAGGGTCAGGTGGCGCTGTGCTGGACGGTGGTGCTGTGCCTGGTGGCCGCCGCCGCGTGGTGGGCGGTGCAGGAGCGGTTGCCGGGCGGGCGACGCTCCAGGCTGGTGTTGGCGGGCAGCGGGCCTCCGGTGCGGTGGCCGGGCCCGGAGGTCCTGGAGTGGGGTCAGGGGCAGAGGCGGATTCGGGGTCGGAACCGGGGCCGGTTGCCGGGGTTCCTGGTGCCCGAACTCCTGATCCTGCCGCTGGGGTTGGTTGCCGGGAAGGTCACCGCATCGGCGGTGCCGGCGCTCGCGGCGGTCCTGGCCGTCCTGCCGCTGCGAAGCTGGCGGCTACGGCGGCGCCTGGCGGTGGAGGCCGGGCACCGGGCCGCGGCCGTGGTGGACCTCTGTGCGGGCCTGGCAGGGGAGTTGCGTGGCGGGGCGACGCCGGAGCAGGCGCTGCACCTGGTCACCGCGCGGCTCGCCGCCGCCCCGGAGGCGCTGCGCAGGCTCGGCGAGGAGCCGGTGGCCCGGTTGGCGGCGGGCCGGTACGGCGGGGACGTGCCCGCCGCGCTGCACCTGCTGGCCGAACTGCCGGGCGGGCGTGGGGCCGCGGCCATCGCGGCCTGCTGGCGGGTGGCCGCGGACAGCGGGTCAGGGCTGGCCGCCGCCCTGGACCGGGTCGCGGAGGCGCTGCGCGGCGAGCGGGCACTCGCGGAGGAGATCGCCGGGGAACTGGCCGGGCCGCGTGCGACGATCGCCGTCCTGGCCGCCTTGCCGGGCGTCGGACTGTTCCTCGGCGCCGCGCTCGGGGCGCGCCCGCTGGAGGTCCTGTTGCACACCCCGTCCGGGCTGGGCTGTCTCGCGGCGGGGGCGGTCCTGGAGGGGCTGGGTGTGCTCTGGACGGCACGCATCGTCCGGGCTGCGGCCCGAGGCGCGCTGGAGGAGCCCCCGGAGCGGGGCGGGCGGCGTCGACTCGCCGACCGTGTCGCACCGGCTCCGCGGGCGGGCGAGCGGCACTGCGGGCTGTCCCGGGTGCGCGCACGAGTGCTCGGGGCGGGGGCGGGGTGATCCGGGGCATCGAGTGGGCGACAGTCGTCCTCCTGGCGGGTGCGGCTGTCCTGGGGTGGGTGTGGGCGCGTGGCCGGGTGAGGCGCCGAGGGGTGTTCACCCGGGCCCGCGAGCGCCAGGAGGCTCGGAACCGAACCAGGCTGACGGCCTTGGGGGTTGGGCGTCGACGGCAGGTGGTGGCGGCGGTCGTCGTCGGGCTCGCGGCGGCGGCACTGCTCGGTGGCGGCACCGGGCCGGCCGTCGGGGTGTTGCTGGCAGTGGGCGTCCACCGGTGGTCGGCTCGGGCGCCGTCGACGGGCGACCGCAAGGCGGCCCGCGAGGAGGAGCTTCTGACGAGGCAACTCCCCCTGGGTGCCGAGCTGTTGGCCGCCTGTCTCGGCTCGGCGGCGCTGCCCTCGGAAGCCGTGTCGGCGGTGGGCCGGAGCGTGGGGGCCCCACTGGGACCCCGGCTGGTGGCGATCGGGGCCGAACTGGCCCTGGGCGCCCCGCCGGAGCTGTGCTGGCATCGACTGGGAGAGCAGCACCCGTCGCTGGCGCCGCTGGCCCGTTGCCTGGAGCGCAGCAGCCTCGGCGGTGTCCCCGCCGCCGGCCCACTGATCGGGCTGGCCCAGGGGCAGCGCACGGCGGCCGCCCGGGCGGCCCACGCCCGGGTCCGTCGGGCCGCGGTGCTCGCCACCGCGCCGCTGGGGCTCTGCTTCCTCCCGGCCTTCGTGCTGATCGGTGTGGTGCCGGTGGTCGTCGGCCTCACCAGCCGCTTCGCCCAGGCGATGTGAACAAGAGCCGGGCGCGGGACAGCAGCAGACGACGACCGACAGCAACAGACAGCAATGGACATCGAGCGACAGGAGAGTTTCATGACCGCAGTGATCGCGACCGGGCCCGGTGCAGGGCGCCCGCTTCGCCCGTCGGCCGACACGTGGCGGCGGAGGAGGCGGCGGGTGGCCTGCCGGGTGCGCAGGGTGGCCCGGCTCCGGGGCCGGTCGGACGCCGGGATGACCACGGCCGAGTACGCCGTCGGGACGCTGGCCGCGTGCGCCCTCGCGGCCGTGCTGTACAAGGTGGTGACCGGCGAGGCCATCACGAGTGCGCTGACCGACATGCTGGTACGGGCGCTCCATGCGGCCTAGGGCCGGGAACCCTTGGGGCGCGGTTGGCGTCGGCCGTCAACTTCCGTTGGCCCGCCGGGCGATGGGCGGCCCCGCCGCCGCCGTGCGTGGCAGGCACCTCGACCCCGCCCCGCCCGCGCTCCGGACGGGTGGCGGGGGCCCGCACACAGGCCGGGGCCGGGCGGGGGAGCGCGGCGTCCGCCGGTCGTGGTCGCTGCGCCCGACGCGGCGCGGCGACGCGGGCTTCGTGACGGCGGAGACGGCGGTGGCACTGCCGGCACTCGTCCTGCTCGCGGCGATGCTGATCTGGGGCGTGCTCGCGGCGGCCGCACAGATCCGCTGCGTGGACGCCGCCCGGGTCGGTGCCAGGGCGGCCGCGCGCGGGGAGGCGGACGCCGCCGAACTCGCCCGCGCGGCGGCCCCACCGGGCGCACAGGTCCGGGTGGCCGTGGCGGCCGACACGGTCAGGGTCGACGTGGAGGCGCCGTGCGCGGGGCCGGGCAGGCTGGGCGAGTTGTTGGCCGTCCGGCTCGGTGCGGCGGCCGTGGCGGCGCGGGAGGACGTCCTGGTGGCGGCCACGGAGGGCGGTGGTGGTCCATGGCCGTCCTGACCGGGCTGCGGGAGACGGCGGAGCGGGTGCTGCGCACCCGTGTGGCCCGAGCGGCGGCGCTGGGCGGACGAGGGCCGGACGCCGGCTCGGCGACGGTCTGGCTGCTCGCCCTGGCGATGTCGGGCACGGCGGTGTTCGCCGGGACACTCGCGGTCGGCTCGGTGGTCGCCGCTCGGCACCGGGCCGAGTCGGCGGCCGACCTCGCGGCCCTCGCCGCGGCGGACCGGCTGCTGCTGGACCAGGACGGCGGCTGCGGCCGGGCCGCCGGGATCGCCGCCGCACAGGGCGCCGGGCTGGTGTCCTGCGCGGTCGACCGGTCGGCGGACGCCGTCGAGGTGGTGGCCGAGGCGGAGGTCCGTGGGCTCCCGGCCCGAGTGCCGGTCGGCCCGGCCCGGGCGAGGGCCCGAGCCGGGCCGGTACGGGCTCCGGTCACCGGCCCAGAGGACGCCCCGGGCGACGGGCCGGGCGGAGCCCCGGCCGGGGCCCCAGCCGGGGCTCCGAGCGCAGCGGCGGCGGCCTCATGAGCCGGTCCGCGCTCCACCGTCCGGTCCCGAGGGCGCCTCCGGCTGGTCCGTCGCGGGCTCCCGCCCGCCGGCCGGCTCCGGTCCGTCGTCCGGTGCCTCGGCTGCTCCGGGGGCTCCGGCCAGCAGGACGTCCAGGAGCCGGACGGCGGCGGCCTTGTCCAGCGGGTCGTTCCCGTTGCCGCACTTGGGCGACTGGACGCAGGACGGGCAGCCGCGCTCGCACTCGCAGGAGGCGATCGCCGTCCGGGTGGCCGTCAGCCACTCGACGGCCCGCTGGAAGCCGCGTTCGGCGAAGCCGGCCCCGCCCGGATGGCCGTCGTAGACGAACACGGTCGGCAGCCCGGTGTCCGGGTGCAGCGGGACGGAGACGCCGCCGATGTCCCACCGGTCACAGGTGGCGAACAGCGGCAGCAGGCCGATCGAGGCGTGCTCGGCGGCGTGGGCGGCGCCGGGCAGTTGGTCGGGCGGGATGTCCGCGTCGAGCAGCTGGTCCTCGGTGACGGTCCACCAGACCGCGCGGGTGCGCAGCGTGCGGGGCGGCAGATCGAGCTTGGTCTCGCCCATGATCTCCCCGGTGGAGATCCGCTTGCGGAGGTAGCCGACCACCTGGTTGACCACCTCCACCGAGCCGAAACAGAGCCGGCCCTCGCCCCAGTCCACGGTGGTGTCGGTGTCGAGGACGGAGACGGAGGTGATGTCGCGGGCGGCCGTGGTGTACGGAGGGTCGGCCGGTTCGACCAGCGCCACGGAGTTCCCCAGGTCGAACTCCCTGACCAGGTACGTGCGGCCCTGGTGCAGGTGGACGGCTCCGGTGTGGACGGTGGTGTGGGCGGCCGCGGCGTCCACCGTGCCGAGCAGCCGGCCGGTGTCGGCCTCGACGATCTGCACCGGGCTGCCGCCGCTGCCCCGCAGGTCCACCGCGTCGGCCGCGCGCTCGCGGCGGGTCCAGTACCAGGAGCCGTCGCCGCGCCGGCGCAGCAGGCCGCGCCGCTCCAGAACCGGCAGCAGCGGCTCGGCGGAAGGCCCGAAGAGCTCCAGGTCGTCCTCGGTGAGCGGGAGTTCGGCGGCGGCCGCGCACAGGTGCGGGGCGAGCACGTGCGGGTTGTCGGGGTCGAGCACGGTGGCCTCGACGGGGGCCGCGAACAGCGCCTCCGGGTGGTGCACCAGGTAGGTGTCCAGCGGGTCGTCCCGGGCGATCAGGACGGCGAGCGCGCCCTGGGCCTCCCGGCCCGCCCGGCCCGCCTGCTGCCAGAGCGAGGCCCGGGTGCCGGGGTAGCCGGCCATCAGGACGGCGTCGAGACCGGAGATGTCGACGCCGAGTTCGAGAGCGGAGGTGGAGGCGAGGCCGAGCAGTCGGCCGGTGTGCAAGTCGCGCTCCAGGGCCCGGCGTTCGTCGGCGAGGTAGCCGCCGCGATAGGCGGCCACCCGCCCGGCGAGCGGACGGCCGAGCTGGTCCTGGGCCTGGAGCGCGACGAGTTCGGCGGCCCGCCGGGAGCGCACGAAGACGACGGTGCGGGTCTCCCGCTCGACCAGGTCGGTCAGCAGGTGCGCGGCTTCGGCGGTCGCGGTGCGGCGCACGGGCGCGCCGTGCTCGCCGACGTTCTCGGTCAGCGGCGGTTCCCAGAGGCCGAAGACCATCGGCCCGCGCGGCGAGGCGTCCTCGGTGACGGCCTCGGCGGGCAGGCCGGTCAGCCGCCGGGCGGTCGCGGCCGGGTCGGCGGTGGTGGCGGAGGCCAGCAGGAAGGTGGGTGACGAACCGTAACGGGCGCAGATGCGGCGCAGCCGCCGCAGCACCTGGGCGACGTGTGAGCCGAACACGCCCCGGTAGCTGTGGCACTCGTCGACGACCACGTAGCGCAACGCCTTGAGGAAGGAGGACCAGCGGGCGTGGCCGGGCAGGATGCCCCGGTGCAGCATGTCCGGGTTGGTGAGCACGTAGGAGGCGTACTGGCGGACCCACTCGCGCTCCTCGGGCGGGGTGTCGCCGTCGTACAGGGCGGCGCGGACCCTCGGCGGGGCGAGTTCGGCGGCCCGGCGGCGCTGGTCGGCGGCGAGCGCCTTGGTCGGGGCCAGGTAGAGCGCGGTGGCGCCGCGGCCGTTGCGGGCCTCGGTGCCGTCCAGCAGGTCGCTGAGCAACGGGGCCAGGTAACCCAGCGACTTGCCCGAGGCGGTACCTGTGGCGATCACCACAGTCTGGTCGCTTTTGGCCAGGTTCATCGCTTCTGCCTGGTGCGCCCACGGCTGTTCCACCCCGACGGCGCGCGCCGCGGCCACCACCTCCGGACGGATCGAGTCGGGCCACGGTGAATAACGTGCGGGCCGGGCGGGAAGGTGCTCCGTATGGGTGAGCCGGTCGGACCGCCCCCGGCTGGTGGCCAGGGTCGTGAGCAGTGCCTCGGGCGGGCTGTGTCGGGGCGGCATGAGGACCCAGTGTGTCACCGGCGTGACGGAGAATCGTCGTAAGCCATCGTGCGGGCATGGTCGCAGGTGGTTGAATGTGGCCGTGACGGCCGTATGGCCGTGGGTCGCAGCGCTGAGGCTTGCCACGCGTTGGCTGGGCGCGCCCGGGCTCGCGACCATGCGGTGGCGGCCGTCCGGCCGAGGATCGCACATGACGTAGCAAGGCAAGGTGCTGGAGGTTCCGTGGACCTGTCCCTGTCGACCCGTTCAGTCGGCGATCGTACGGTCGTCGAGGTTGGCGGCGAGATCGATGTGTACACCGCCCCGAAGCTGCGGGAGCAGCTGGTCGAGCTCGTCAACGACGGCAAGTACCACCTCGTCGTCGACATGGAGGGCGTTGACTTCCTCGACTCGACCGGCCTCGGTGTGCTGGTGGGCGGTCTGAAGCGGGTGCGCGCTCACGAGGGCTCGCTGCGCCTCGTCTGCAACCAGGAGCGCATCCTGAAGATCTTCCGCATCACCGGCCTCACCAAGGTCTTCCCGATCCACACGTCGGTGGACGACGCGGTCCAGGCGACCGACTGACGCGGCCGGGCCGGCCCGTGCGGCCGGCCCAGCTCGTTACCTCGCGTCCGGGTGTCCGGGCCCGTGTGGCCCGGCGTCCCCCGGGCGCCCCTGGGTCGGTTCCGCCGGCCCGCAGGGGCCGGATCTCCGGCCCCGGTCGGAGCACCCCGAGGGGGAGAGATGGCAACCGTCGAACTTCGATTCAGCGCGCTTCCCGAGCACGTGCGGACGGCCAGGCTGGTCGCCGCGGCCGTCGCCAGACGGGCCGGGGTCGACGAGTCGGTGCTCGACGAGGTGCGGCTCGCGGTCGGTGAGGCCTGCTCCCGTGCGGTCGGGCTGCACCAGCGCGGAGGCATCGGTGGCGCGGTCCGGGTCGCGCTGATCGATCAGGAGAAGCGTTTCCTCATCGAGGTCGAGGACGAGGCCGGCCCCGCCGCCGTCCCGGCCTCCGGCGACGCCGAGGGCGGCGAGCCGGACGAGGACACCCTGGGCCTCGCGGTGATCACCGGCCTGGTCGAGGACCTGGAGGTCACCAACGGCACGGACGGTGGCCTGATCCGGATGAGCTGGCCGGTTTCGGTCGCTTCCGTCGCTGTCTGAGGCGCCTTTCCCGAGTTCGGCGTTTCACGTTTCCGCGTGCCCGTGTTTCCTCGCTCCCTCGTTCCCTCGCCGTGCCGGGGCTGGAGTCCGTTCGCCGGGCACGGGTGACGACTCGGTGATCCCGGCGATTCACCGCTTCCGGCAGGTCCGGTCCCGGTGCTCCGCCCACGCCCGTGGCCACCTCCGGTGCGTTGGACGAGGATGCCCGGGTGCCGCCGCGGACGCGGCTCGGTCGGGGCTCGGCCGACGGGCGGGCAGCGGGGGCAGGGAACCGGGGGACGGACACCGGCCGTGTAGGTTCGACGACCGATGACGACCGAAACCGAAAGGCCTCTCCCGGTGAACAAGCGACTGCTGGCCGTACCCGCCCTCGGCGTGCTGCTCGCGTTCGGCGCCGTCGGCTGCGGCGACGACAACAACAGCAAGCAGCTGGAGTCCTGGGCGTCGACCGTCTGCGGCGCGGCCAAGGACCCGATCGCCCAGGCACAGGCCGCGCTCGCCGACACCGGCCAGGTGAAGACCGGCGAGGCCCCGGCCGACCTCCAGAAGCGACTCTCCACGGACATCGGGCGGTTGGCCAAGACCAACCAGGACATAGCCGCCGCCATCGACGCGGCCGGGGCGCCCAAGGTGCAGGACGGTGCGGCCCTCCAGAAGGACACCGTCGACGAGCTGAAGAAGGCGGCCGACGGCTACGTGGAGGTCCAGAAGAAGCTGGACGCGCTGCCCAACGCCGACCAGGCCAAGTTCGCCGACGGGCTGCGCAGCGTGGCCGACCAGGTGCAGCAGCTGGCCTCGCTCTCCACCCAGGCGCAGAGCAAGCTCCAGCGCGGCGACCTCGGCGCGGCGATGGCCAAGCAGGAGGGCTGCAAGCCGTCCTCGACGACCGCCCCGACCGCTGGTGCCAGCGGCGGCGCGGGTGCCGGCGCGAGTGGCACCCCGGCGCCGGGCGGCGCGGCCACGACCCCGGCGGCCCCCGGTACCCCCGGTGCCACCGACACTCCTGCCGCCCCGGCCGCCACCCCGGCGCCCGGTGCGACCGACAGCGCGAACCCGGCCGCGCCCGGGGCGACCACCGCTCCCGCGGCGCCGCCCGCCACTGGGGCGAACCCCGCGCCCAGCGCGAGCTGAGTCCGGGCGGGCTGGACGATCCGACGCGTCCGTTCCGGCACCGGCCATGCCCGGTGCCGGGTGGCGCGTGTGCCACAGCGGGTGGCGCGGGCCCGTGGCCCGCGCGGAGGTGGTGTCCGTGGTGGGCCACCGCCCCGGAAACGCCGTTTCCGCGGGCCCCGGCGCCCGGTGCGACTGCCGCTCCTGCGATGCCGCCTGCCACTGCGGCGAATCCCGCCTCCCAGTGCGAGCTGAGCCTGGGCGGGGCGGGTTGGACGATCCGCCGCGTCCGCCCCGGGGCCGGGGGCACGTCCGGAGGCGAGCGGTGCGTCGGCGACGGTGGTGGTGCGGGTCGGTGGCCCGCGCGGAGGCGGTGTTCGCGGTGGGGCAGCCCGGAGCCGTCTTCCGCGGGCCCCGGCACCCGGCGCTACTGATGGTGCGAGCCCGGCCGCACCCGGGGCGACCACCGCTCCCGCACCGCCGCCCGCCACTGGGGCGAACCCCGCGCCCAGCGCGAGCTGAGTCCGGGCGGACTGGACGATCCGACGTGCCCGTTCCGGTACCGGGGCCATGTCCGGTGCCGGGCGGCGCGGGCCGGCGCCGTGGGAGGCGCGGTCCCCGAGAGTCGGCAGGCCCGGGGCAGTGGCGGAACGACTTGGTGTGCGCGGTGGGGCGGCGCGTGGGGGCTTTCGGGGGCGCGCGGGGTGGTGCGGGCTTCTGTTGGGTGGGCGCGGGGCGCAGGGGCGGCCGCGGGGTGGGCGGCGGGGGACAATGGCGGGGTGATCAGTAGCCCCGTTCTCGACCCGACCCGCCTCGCCAAGTTCCGTGAGGCGCTGCTCGCCGCCTCGTTCACCGCCGACGGGTGCCTGGACCTGCTCGGGCCCACCGGCTATTCGGCGTTGGCCCGCAGCGAGGCGGTCCCGGCGCTGCGGGCGACCCGTGGGGGCAGCCCGCTGGAGACGCTGGTGCGGCTGTTCCTGCTCCAGCAGCCGGTCCCGTACCGGGCGGCCGCCGCCGCGCTGCCGGTGGAGGACTGCCTGGCGGACGGCTGGCTGCGCTCCGACGGCGATCTGGTGCGCGCCACCGTCGACGTCCGTCCGTACGCCAACGAGGTGGCCGGGATGCCCAGTTCGGACGCCTGGGTGGTTTCCGACCTCGGCTGCGCGGTGGGCGGCGCCGGCGGCATCGGCTCCGGCGAGACCGCGCACGGGGTGGCCCGCAAGGACCTGGTGCTGGGCGTCGGCGGTGCCTCCACCACGCTGGCCAACATCACCGTGCGTCGCCCCGTCCGGGCCGCGCTGGACCTCGGTTCGGGCTCCGGCGTGCAGGCGCTGCACGCGGCCCGGCACGCCGGGACCGTCACCGCGACGGACCTCAACCCGCGTGCGCTGCGCTTCACCGAGCTGACCCTGGCACTGTCCGGCTTCGACAACACCGAGGCGTCCGCCGGAAGCCTCTTCGAGCCGGTCGGGGAGCGGAAGTTCGACCTGATCGTCTCCAACCCGCCGTTCGTCATCTCGCCGGCCGGCCGGTTCACCTACCGCGACGGCGGCATGGCCGGCGACGACCTGTGCCGCAGCCTGGTCCGCTCGGCCGCCGAGCACCTGGAGCCCGGCGGCTACTGCCAGCTGCTCGCCAACTGGCAGCACGTCAAGGGCGAGGACTGGCACGAGCGGCTGGCCGGCTGGGTCGCGGGCACCGGCCTGGACGCCTGGATCGTCCAGCGCGAGGTCCAGGACGTGGCCCAGTACGCCGAGTTGTGGCTGCGCGACGGTGGGGACCACCGCGGCCCCGGCGGCGACTACCAGGCCCGGTACGGCGAGTGGCTGGACGCCTTCGAGGCGGGCCGGGTCGAGGGCATCGGCATGGGCTGGATCACCCTGCGGGCGAGTGGCGCCGAGCGTCCGACCGTACGGGTCGAGGAGTGGCCGCACCCGGTGGAGCAGCCGCTCGGCCCGCACATCGAGGCCTGGTTCGACCGGCAGGACTTCCTCCGCTCGCACGACGACGCGGGCCTGCTCGCGGCCCGCTACGTGCTGGCCGACGAGGTGGTCCAGGAGCAGGTCGGCGCGCCGGGCGCGGAGGATCCGGAGCACGTGATCCTGCGTCACAACCGCGGCATGCGGCGGGCCACCAAGGTGGACACCGTGGGTGCCGGCTTCGTCGGGGTCTGCGACGGGACGCTGTCGGCGGGCGAGATCGTGGACGCCATCGCGCAGCTGCTCGGCGAGGACCGGGTGGTCCTGCGGGACCGGGTGCCGGAGTCGCTGCGTCTGCTGACCGAGCAGGGGTTCATCGACCCGGTCCGCTGATCCCGGGCGCGCTGATCCCGGGGCGTCGAGGCCGGTCCCGTCGAGGTGAGCCCTCGCCGGGGCCGGCCCTGCCGTTGCCAGGCCGGTTCACCCGCCCGTACCCCCTGGTTCGTCCGGTCGCCGCCGAGCGGCTGTCTCCCGTTGGCTCTCCGCTGTGAAGCTCTGTCCACAGGCTGTGGACAGAGTTGGGGAGCCGGGGGCCAGGGGTGGACACGACGACGGCGATGGT
This sequence comes from Kitasatospora sp. NPDC096204, assembly GCF_044763205.1. NCBI lineage: Bacteria > Bacillati > Actinomycetota > Actinomycetes > Kitasatosporales > Streptomycetaceae > Kitasatospora > Kitasatospora sp. NPDC096204. The sequence continues at coordinate 71,555 of NZ_JBIWFT010000020.1, read as the reverse complement.
GGGCGGGTCGGTGCTCGCCCTCTTCGGTGGCGTGCTGCTGCTCTGGTGCGCCGCCGAAGTGAGCCTGCGCCTGCGGGTGCGCCGCCGGGGGACGCCGACGGTGGCCACCGTGGTCGCCAAGGACGACGTGCACGGCCGGCTGGACAGCGCGCCGCTGCTGTCCTTCTCGGTGCCGCCCTCGGTCGGGGAGCCCGGCGCGTTCGGGATCGCGGGGCTCGTGATCGCCCGTCCGCGCGGTCACACCCCGCTGCGCCGTCCGGACCGTTTCGCGCCCGGCGCCTCGGTGCGGATCTGTTACGACCCGCGGCACCCGAGCCGGGTGGTGCTGGCGGCGGAGGAGGTCGGCCGGGCGGTCGTCGTCGACCTGCTGTGGAGCGTCCTGGGCATGGGCTGCCTGGCGGCGGGCGCCGGGCTCCTGGCCGCGGCCGGCGGCTGAGCCTCCGGCCGCCCCTGAGCACGCCTTCGAGCGAACCCCTGCTCACAGCGCACAACCCCTGTTCACACCCCAGGAGCACATCCGGCCGCTGTGATCCCCGAGCACCACCCCCGAGCACCACCCCCGAGCGCGACCCCGGGTGCCCCGGGTATCCGCGGGCGATTCGCGGGCGAGTGCCCCGTGTCCGTCCGTCGATTTTCCGTTGACAGATCTTGAAATCCGTCATTCCATCCTCCGGAACCTGCCGAAGGCCCCCCTCCGCGGGGCGGGAACCTCCGTCATCGGGTTACCGTTCGAGTGGCGTCGGTGAGCCCGGCAAGTGAAAAAGCGGGATCCGTCCGTTTGACAAGGGTGGCCGGGGTACGGTCACACTCCGCTGGTGGGGGTGTCGTGCCGCGGCAGCCCCGGGACGGTGAGGGGGTCGGGCGGAGCGCAGCCCGTGCTGCCGCGCCGACCAGTCACATAAGGACCGGGAGAGAAGAGCGAAGGTGTCCCCGAGCAGCGAGACCGCGCACGGACAGCGACTCGTCATTGTCGAGTCGCCGGCCAAGGCGAAGACGATCAAGGGCTACCTGGGCCCCGGCTACATCGTCGAGGCGAGCGTCGGGCACATCCGCGACCTCCCCAGCACCGCGGCCGAGGTGCCGGACAAGTACACCGGCGAGGTGCGCCGCCTCGGGGTGGACGTCGACCACGACTTCGCGCCCATCTACGTGGTCAACGCGGACAAGAAGTCCCAGGTCAGCAAGTTGAAGTCGCTGCTCGCGGAGTCCGACGAGCTCTTCCTCGCCACCGATGAGGACCGCGAGGGCGAGGCCATCGCGTGGCACCTCCAGCAGGTGCTGAAGCCCAAGGTGCCGGTGCACCGCATGGTGTTCCACGAGATCACCAAGTCGGCGATCCAGGAGGCCGTGGCCAACCCGCGCGAGCTCAACCAGCGCCTGGTCGACGCCCAGGAGACCCGCCGCATCCTCGACCGGCTGTACGGCTTCGAGGTCTCGCCGGTGCTGTGGAAGAAGGTCATGCCGAAGCTGTCGGCGGGCCGCGTGCAGTCCGTCGCCACCCGTCTGGTGGTCGAGCGCGAGCGCGAGCGGATGGCCTTCCGCACCGCCTCGTACTGGGACCTGGTCGGCACCTTCGGCACCGGCCGCACCCCGGTCGACTCCGCCAACCCGGAGACCTTCGGCGCCCGGCTGGCCGCCGTCGACGGCAAGCGGATCGCCAGCGGTCGCGACTTCGGCCAGGACGGCCGGCTGAAGGCCGCCAGCGCGAACACCCTGCACCTGGACGAGCAGGCGGTCCGTCAGCTGGCCGCCGCCCTGGAGCAGACGGCGTTCGCCGTCCGCAGCGTCGAGTCCAAGCCGTACCGCCGCTCGCCGTACGCGCCGTTCCGCACCACGACGCTCCAGCAGGAGGCCAGCCGCAAGCTGGGCTTCGGCGCCAAGCGGACCATGCAGGTGGCCCAGAAGCTGTACGAGAACGGCTTCATCACCTATATGCGTACCGACTCCACCACGCTGTCGGACACCGCGATCAGCGCTGCCCGGGCCCAGGTCACCCAGCTGTACGGCGCCGACTACCTGCCGGACGCCCCGCGGACCTACGCCAGCAAGGTCAAGAACGCCCAGGAGGCGCACGAGGCCGTCCGCCCGTCCGGCGACCGCTTCCGCACCCCCGCCGAGACCGGTCTGACCGGTGACGACTTCAAGCTGTACGAGCTGATCTGGATGCGCACCGTCGCCTCCCAGATGAAGGACGCGGTCGGCCAGTCCGTCACCGTCCGGGTCGGCGGCACCTCGGCCGACGGCCGGGACGTCGAGTTCTCCGCCTCCGGCAAGATCATCACCTTCCACGGCTTCCTCAAGGCCTACGTCGAGGGCGCCGACGACCCGAACGCCGAGCTCGACGACCGCGAGCGCCGGCTGCCGCAGGTCGCCCAGGGCGACCCGCTGGCCGCCGAGCGGATCACCCCGGAGGGCCACGCCACCAAGCCGCCGGCCCGCTACACCGAGGCCTCGCTGGTCAAGGAGCTGGAGGACCGGGAGATCGGCCGCCCCTCCACCTACGCGTCGATCATCGACACGATCATCCAGCGCCGGTACGTCTTCAAGAAGGGGACGGCGCTCGTCCCGTCCTTCCTGTCCTTCGCCGTGGTCAACCTGCTGGAGAAGCACTTCGGCCGGCTGGTCGACTACGACTTCACCGCCAAGATGGAGGACGACCTCGACCGGATCGCCGCCGGCGAGGCGCAGTCCGTGCCGTGGCTGAAGCGCTTCTACTTCGGCGAGGGCGAGGGCCACGCCACGGGCGGGGCCGCCGAGGCCGGCAACGGTGACGGCGACCACCTGGGCGGCCTGAAGGAACTGGTCACCGACCTCGGCGCGATCGACGCCCGGGAGATCAGCTCGTTCAGGGTCAGCGACGACATCACCCTGCGGGTCGGCCGCTACGGCCCGTACGTCGAGCGCGCCTCGGCCGTCGAGGGCGAGCCCGGTCAGCGCGCCGACATTCCGGACGAGCTGCCGCCGGACGAGCTCACCGTCGAGCTGGCCGAGGAGCTGCTGGCCAAGCCCAGCGGCGACTTCGAGCTCGGTCCGGACCCGGTCAGCGGCAACATGCTGGTCGCCAAGGACGGCCGCTACGGCCCGTACGTGACCGAGATCCTGCCCGAGGGCACGCCGAAGACCGGCAAGAACGCGGTCAAGCCGCGCACCGCCTCGCTGTTCAAGACGATGTCGCTGGACACCGTCACGCTGGAGGACGCGCTGCGGCTGCTCTCGCTGCCGCGGGTGGTCGGCACCGACGCCGAGGGCGCGGAGATCACCGCGCAGAACGGCCGCTACGGCCCGTACCTCAAGCGCGGCACCGACTCCCGGTCGCTCACCAGTGAGGACCAGCTCTTCACGATCACCCTCGACGAGGCGCTGGCGATCTACGCCCAGCCCAAGCAGCGCGGCCGGGCCGCCGCCGCCCCGCCGCTCAAGGAGCTGGGCAACGACCCGGTCAGCGAGCGCCCGGTGGTGGTCAAGGACGGCCGCTTCGGCCCGTACGTGACCGACGGCGAGACCAACGCGACGCTCCGCAAGGACGACGACGTCGAGACCATCACGCCCGAGCGCGGGTACGAGCTGCTCGCCGAGAAGCGGGCGCGCGGACCGGTGAAGAAGGCCGCGAAGAAGGCCCCGGCGAAGAAGGCCGCGGCCAAGAAGACGACCACGGCCAAGACCGCGGCGACCAAGACCGCGGCGGCGAAGAAGACCGCCGCGAAGAAGACCACCGCCACCAAGACGGCGGCGGCGAAGAAGACGGCGGCCAAGAAGACCGCCACCGGCAAGACGGCCGCCAGCAAGACCACGGCCACCGACGAGGGCTGAGCCCAGGTCACGGCAGCCGGGCCCGTGCCCCCGATCCCGGGGGTGCGGGCCCGGGGTCGTCCGGGTCCGTGCGGGGTACGTCACAACCCGGTGATGGGCGGGATCCGGAAGCCCGTTCGTCTCATTCCGGCCAGGCCCCGCCCGCTACGCTGACCGTATGACGAGCGAGGAGCAGCCCACCCCCAGCGCCGCCCCGGCCGCCAGAGCCTGGGCGACCGACCTGCCCGAGGTCGCGCCCGCCGGGACTCCGATGGACCGTGCCCGGGCACTGCTGCGGACACGTGCCTACCGGCGCCTGTGGACCACCCAGCTGATCGGCGGCACCGCCGACCGGCTCGGTCTGCTGGTGCTGCTCGCGCTCACCGTGATCGCCGCCGCCCAGGGCGGCCAGTTCGGCAGCCTGCCGCGCAGCCTCGCCTTCGCCCTCGCCGCGGTCCTCGCCGTCCGGGTGCTGGCCACCGGGCTGGTCGGCGTCGCGTTGCTCGGCCCGGTGCACCGGCTGGTCGCGGGCCGACTGGACCGGCGCTGGACGATGTTCGGCGCCGACGTGCTGTGCGCCCTGCTGATCGGCCTCGCGCCCTGGTGGAGCGTCTGGCTGGGCTCCGCCGCCAAGCCCTCCGGGGCCGCCGCCTACGTCCTGCTCGCCACCGTGTTCGTGACCGGTGCCGCCGAGCGGGTCCGGGGGATCGCCAGGTCCGCCGTCGTCCCGGGCCTGCTGCCGTCCGCCAACCCCCACCTCCCGGTCGCCGAGCAGCGCCCCTCCGCCGCCAACCTGGAGAGCGTCCGGAGCATCGACCGCTTCACCGGCTGGGTGACGGTGCCGCTCGGTGCCGTCGGCCTGGTGGCCTTCACCCTGCTCAACAACATCGGCGCGGCGCTCGGCTCCGACTGGCTCCGGGCCCACCAGCTCACCTTCGCGGCGCTCGGCGCGGCCGGGCTGTTCGCCGCCTCGGCGGTCCGCGGCTACCTCCAGCAGCTGCCCGGCGGCCCGGTGTCCGTCGCGCCGGTCTCCCCGCTGCAGGGCCTGCGCGCCCCGACCGACGCGGCCCCCGGCCCCGCGCTGAGCAAGGGCCGCACCGGCAGCGCCCCGTACTTCACCTTCGCCGTCGCGGCCGGCTACGCCTCGATGGCGGGCGTCGCCGCGCTCGCCCTGCTCACCGCCGCCGAGCACCGCGCCGGGCCGATCGGCTACGGCCTGCTGGTGCTCGCCGCCACCGCGACGCCCGCCCTGGGCGCCCGGCTCACCCGGGCCACGCTGCCCTCGCTGTCCCGCCGCCGACTGCTCGCGCTGGCGCTGCTCACCCAGGGCGTCGCGCTGATCCTGGCCGGGCTGGTGCTCGACTTCGTGCTGGTCCTGCTGCTCACCGTGCTGGCCGGCCTGGCCACCGGGATCGTGGTCTCGGCCGGGCGCACCCTGCTCGCCCAGGAGGTCGAGGAGGCCCGGCTGCCGAAGGTCACCGAGCACCTGTTCGCGGTGCTCCGGGCCGTGGTCGCCGCCGCGCTGGTCGCCGTGCCGCTGATCGCCGCCGCCTACGGGGACGTCGAGTACGGCACCGTCGAGCCCGGCTCCTTCACCTTCATCCACGGCGGCGCGGCCCTGGCCGTCGCCACCGCGGGGCTGCTCACCCTGGTGCTCGCCGCGGTCGTGCTGCTGCGCACCGACGACCGCCGCGGCACCGCGCCGTTCGTCCGGGATCTGGTGGACTCGGTACGCGGACCGGGCGGCCCGGTGCCGCACCGGGGCACGGGCACCGGCTTCTTCATCGCGCTGGAGGGTGGCGACGGCGCCGGCAAGTCCACCCAGGCCCAGGCGCTCGCCGAGTGGATCCGCGGCAAGGGGCACGAGGTCGTGCTCACCCGCGAGCCCGGCGGCAGCCCGGTCGGCCAGCGGCTGCGCGGCCTCGTGCTGGACGTCGGCAACACCGGCCTGTCGCACCGCGCGGAGGCGCTGATCTACGCCGCCGACCGCGCCGAGCACGTCGAGAACGTCATCCGGCCGGCCCTCGCCCGCGGCGCCGTGGTGATCACCGACCGGTACATGGACTCCTCCATCGCCTACCAGGGCGCGGGCCGCGACCTGGCCGCGACCGAGGTCGCCCGGATCTCCCGCTGGGCCACCGGCGGGCTGCTGCCCGACCTGACCGTCGTCCTGGACGTCGACCCGACCCGGGCCCGCGAGCGCTTCACCGAGGCGCTGGACCGCCTGGAGTCCGAGCCCACCGAGTTCCACCAGCGGGTCCGGGCCGGCTTCCTCGCCCTCGCCGCCGCCGACCCGGCGCGCTACCTGGTCGTGGACGGCAGCCAGGCCCCCGGCTTCGTCACCACCGCCATCCGCCACCGGCTCGACCGCGAGCTGCCGCTCTCCGAGCAGGAGAAGGCCGCCCGCGCCGAGCGGGAGCGGCTGGCCAAGGAGGAGGCCGAGCGCCGCGCCGCCGAGGAGGCCCGCAAGAAGGCCGAGGAGGAGGCCGCCGAGCGCAAGCGGCAGGAGGTGCTGGCGCAGCTGCGGGCCGAGCAGGCGGAGCAGGAGCGGCTGGCCAAGGAGGAGGCCGAGCGGGCCGCCGCCGAGGCCCGGCGCAAGGCCGAGGAGGAGGCCCGCCGCCGGGCGGAGGAGGAGGCCGAGCGCCGCGCCGCCGAGGAGGCCGAACGCCGCAAGGCCGAGGAGGCCCGACTGGCCGCGGAGGCCGCCGAGCGCAAGCGGATCGCCGACGAGGCGGCCGCCCAGGCCGAGCTCCAGCGGCAGCGCGAGCTGGCCCGCGAGGAGCAGCGCCGCCGGGCGGAGGAGGCGCTCCAGCGGGCCGAGGAGGCACGGCTGGCGCAGGCCGCCGCGCTGGCGGCCGCGGCCGCGGCGGCGGAGTCGGCGGAGGGCCGGGCCGAGGGGCGGCCGGGTTCGGGGCCGGCTGCGGGTTCGGGTTCGGGTTCGGCTGAGGGTTCGGGACCGGCTGACGGTTCGGGCTCGGGCTCGGGTCTGGGCTCGGCGGCCGGGGAGACGACCACCGAGCTGCGGGCGGTCCGGGACGTCCCGAAGGAGGCTCCGAAGGACTCGGCTGAGCCGTCGGCTCAGGCGCCGTCGGGTGGCGGGCTCGGGGACGAGGCGACGCGTGAGCTGTCGCCGCGGGACCGGCAGGCGGCCGTCCGGGCGGCGGAGGCCGTCGAGGCGCGCAAGGCTGCCGAGGCGCGCCGGGCCGCGGGCGCGGACGCCGGCGCGAGCGCCGGTGCGGTCGACGAGACCGCCAAGCTGCCGGTGGTGCCGGCCTCGGCGGTGGACGAGACGGCCGTGCTGCCCAAGGTCCCGGCGGAGGCCGACCGCACCGCGGTGCTGCCGCGGATCGAGCCGGGGCGTACCGAAGGCCGTCCCGAGAGTCGTACCGACGAGGGCCGTCCCGAGGGCCGGCCGGGGCAGGGGCCGCGGCGCGCGGAGCCGGTGGACAGCACCCGCGAGCTGCCGGTGGTCGGCGCGGAGCAGGCGGCCGAGCCGCAGTCGCAGCAGCAGCCGGGCGCCGATCGGCCGCGGCCGGAGTGGGCCGAGGAGACGCCGCTGGACGACCTGCCGAGCCTCACCGACACCCTGCTCGGCTCGCACGACGAGTGGACGCGCTGGGAGCGCGGCGGCCCCGGCCAGGACGCTCCGTACGGCGGCCCGCAGGGCGGCGCGGAGCGGCCCGAGGGCCGTGGCGACGCCCGGGACAAGGGCGACGCCCGGGACAAGGGCGACGGCAAGGGCAAGGGCCGTCGCTGGGGCCGCCGGGGCTGACCGGACACGCGTGGGCGGCGCCGTCGGGACCGGTTCCCGGCGGCGCCGCCGCGTTCCGGGCGGGCCGCCTCCGGTGGGGTCGCCTCCGGCGGGGCCGCGCTCCGTCGGGCACCGGCCCGGCGTCCGTGAGCCGGTCCCCCCGCCCGGCGTGACCCGGACGGAGCAGTGGGTGTCGGAGCGGAGACGTATGCTCGACGGCGGGGAAGAGGCGCCACGAGCGCTGCCGTACGGAGCTTGGGAGCAGCAGTGGCCGTCTGGGACGACCTGGTGGGCCAGGAGCGGGTGGTCGAGCAGCTGACCGCCGCAGCCCGGGCGGCCGGGGCGACGGTCGAGGTCGGTCGCGGAGCCGCCCCGGTCGAGGGCGCGAACGCCTCCCTGATGACGCACGCCTGGCTGTTCACCGGCCCGCCCGGCGCCGGGCAGGTCACCGCCGCGCGTGCCTTCGCCGCCGCCCTCCAGTGCACCAGCCCCGACCTCGCGCTCGGCGGCACGCCCGGCTGCGGGTTCTGCGACGGCTGCCACACCGTGCTGGCCGGCAGCCACGCCGACGTGAAGTACGTCCGGACGGACGGCCTCTCCATCGGCGTCGGCGACATGCGCGACCTGGTGATGCGTGCCTCCAGCTACCCGACCGGCGGCCGCTGGTCGGTGATCCTGGTGGACGCCGCCCACCGGCTCACCGAGGCCGCCGCGAACGCGCTGCTCAAGGGCGTGGAGGAGCCCTCCCCGCGCACCGTCTGGCTGCTCTGCGCCCCCTCCGTCCAGGACGTGCTGCCGACCATCCGCTCACGCTGCCGCCTGCTGGTGCTGCGCACCCCCGCGGCCGAGGCGGTCGCCGACACCCTCGTCCGCCGGGACGGCGTCGACCCGGAGACCGCCCGCCTCGCCGCGCTCGCCGGGCAGGGCGACATCGAGCGCTCGCGCCGCCTCGCCGTCGACGAGCAGGCCCGGACGCGCCGGGCGGAGGTGCTGCGCATCCCGCTGGAGGTCGGCGACATCGGCGGCTGCCTGGCCGCCGCCCAGCGCCTGGTCGACACCGCCAAGGCCGACGCCGAGGCGCTCGCCGAGACCCAGGACGCCAAGGAGACGGACGACCTCAAGGCCGCGTACGGTGCCGCCGAGGGCAGCAAGGCGCCGCGCGGCATGGCCGGCGCGGTCAAGGAGCTGGAGAAGCGGCAGAAGAGCCGGGCCACCCGCACCCGCCGGGAGACCCTCGGCGTCGCCCTGCTCGACCTGCTCGGCTTCTACCGGGACGTGCTCGCCATCCAGCTCGACTCCACCGGCACGCTCGCCAACGAGGACCAGCGGCAGGCGCTGAACCGGGTGGCCCAGGCGGGGCCGGCGGAGAGCACGCTGCGGCGGATCGAGGCGGTGCTGGCCTGCCGTCAGGCGCTGGACCGCAACGTGGACCCGCTGCTCGCGGTCGAGGCGATGACGGTGGCGCTGCGCGCGGGCTGAGCCCGGGCCGAGCACGGGCCGAGCACGGGCCGAGCACGGGCCGCGGGCCTGGCGCCCGTACGCCTCCCGGAGGCGGTGCGCCGTCCCACCTTCGAGTGAACGAGCGACACTCGCCGGGAACACCGTCGTGTGACCGTCGGCCCGTTGTGCACGCTGGGGGCCGACTGCGCCCGCTGCCGGGGCGGTCGTCTCCCCTACGCGCCGGTTCCGGTTCGGCGCGGCCCCTCCAGAGGCGGTGCGTCCCGTGGTTCGTTCGCTCCTCGTCATCCCCTTGCTGGCCGCCGCCCTAGGCGGAATCTGGCTGGCCAGGGGTGCCCAACAGCGCTGGCGCGACCTACGCGCCGCCCAGACCTACGAACTGGCCGGCGACCGCTGGCCGATGCTGGCGCGGGCGGCCGGGGCGATGGTCTGCGGGGTGTGCGTCACCGCGCTGACGGTGCTCACCGCGCTCGGCGCCTTCGGCGGCCTCGGCCGGGGCAGCCAGGAGCCGGACCGGGCGGAGCCGGTCATGGACACCGCGGGCTCCGGCTCCGGGGTGGGTGAAAGTGCGGGCGCGGGTGCGGACCTCGGGTCGGGCGGCGAGTCGGGTGCGGGGGCGGCCGTCCGGCAGCAGCAGGCGGTGCCGCCCGCAGCCGCCGAGCCCGCCGCCGCTGCCGCGGCCGCGGCCACCGGAGGGGCCGCACCGGCCCCCGTTGCCGCCAGCCGCTTCGACAGCGTCGGCCACCCAGGCGGCGGCGAGCTGCTCCAGTCCGCCGTGCTCGGCCCGGACGGCCAGCCCCGCAACATCCGGGTCTGGCTCCCGCCGCAGTACGCCAAGGAACCGAACGCCCGCTTCCCGGTCGTCGTGATGCACGCGGCCACGCCCCAGAAGACCGCCGACTCCGAGGTCCCGGACGTCTTCGAGGGCGTCGGTTCGGCCCTCCAGAGCGGCAAGACCCACCCGTTCATCCTGGTCGCCCCCGAGGCGCCGAACGGCACCGCGCACCCCTGCGAACTGGTCGCCGCCGCCCCGGCCGCCGTCGCCGACGACGCGGTGCTGCGCACCACCGTCGCGACCTCCTTCCGCACCCTGCCGCCCGGCCCGGCCTCCTGGGGCGTCCTCGGCGTCGAGGGCGGCGCGCCCTGCGCGGCCGCCGCCGGACTGTCCCGGCCCGACCTGTACGGCGTGGCCGCGGCGGTCTCCGGCCGCTACGACGCCCTCGCGCTCGCCCAGACCGGCGCCGAGGCCCCGGCCGGCAGCACGGCCAGGCTGCTGCTGGCCGCCGCCAAGGGCGACTCCGCCGGGCTGGACGCCGCCCGCAAGCTCCAGGCCGCGCTGAAGGCCGGGCCCGGAGCGGCGGCCAGGGCGGAGGTGCGGATCTCGGACAACGTGCAGGACTTCACCCCCGACCGGGAGCGGCTGCGGCTGGTCCGGCAGGCGGCGCAGTTCCTGGCCGAGGCGCTGGCCAAGGCGTCCTGAGCGCGGGTTCGGCGGCGCTACGCTGCCCGGTACCCCGGGGCGGGGTGCCGGGCAGCGGCGTTTCCCCAACGGGGCTTCCCCGGTTGTTCCACGTGCTGGTCGATGGCGGAGAGGTGGCGGATGAGGACCTTCGAGCGGGCCCGGGTACCGGTACGGGCGCGAGCGCGAGCACGGGCGCGGGGATCGGCCGCGGCGCTGGTCGTCGCCGGGCTGCTGGCGGGCGGGTGCAGCCCGGACCCGTCCGGGGCGCCGACGGCGTCCGCCTCGGGCTCGGCGACCCCGGCGGACCCGGCGGCCGTCGCGGGCTCGGCGACCCCGCTGGAGCCGCTGCCCGCCGCCGTCCCGGCCGCGCTCGCGCCGTACTACGCGCAGCGCCCGGTCTGGCAGCCCTGCGACAGCGGGTTCGAGTGCACGACGTTCCGGGTGCCGTTGGACTACGACCGCCCGGGCGAGGGCGACCTCACGCTCGCGGCCGCCCGCGCGGCGGCGGAACCGTCGGGCTCCGCCTCCGCCGCTCCCGCTCCGTCCGGCTCCTCGTCGGCCTCTCCGGGTGGCACACGGCTCGGCTCCCTGCTGCTCAACCCGGGCGGGCCGGGCGGCTCGGCGATCGAGTACCTGGAGACCGCCGCCCGGACGTACGACCGCGGCGTGCGGGCCCAGTACGACCTGGTCGGCCTCGACCCGCGCGGGGTGGGCCGCAGCAACCCCGTCAGCTGCCTGAGCGGCGACCGGATGGACGCCTACACCGCCGTCGGCCTGACCCCCGGCGACCAGCCCGGGATCGACGCGCTGATCGCGGCCGACCGGGAGTTCGCCGAGGGCTGCCGGAAGCAGGCCGGGGCGGCGCTCGGCCACCTCAGCACCGTGGAGGCCGCCCGCGACATGGACGTGCTGCGCGCCCTGCTCGGCGACGAGAAGCTGAACTACGTCGGCAAGTCCTACGGCACCTTCCTCGGGGCCACCTACGCCGGGCTGTTCCCGAGCCGGGTCGGGCGGCTGGTGCTGGACGGCGCGATGGACCCGGCGCTCGACTCCGTCACCGGCAACCGCACCCAGGCGGGCGGCTTCGAGACCGCCTGGGCCGCCTTCGCCCAGGACTGCGCCAGGCGCGAGGGCTGCCCGCTCGGCCGTACCGAGCAGCAGGTCGGCGAGCGGCTCTCCGCCCTGCTCGCGGGCGTCCGCGCCGCCCCGCTCCCCACCACCGCCGGCGGCCGCCGACTCACCGAGTCCCAGGCGACCACCGGCGTCATCCAGGCCATGTACGCCGACTTCCTCTGGCCCGAGCTGCGCACCGCGCTCGCCGACGCCGAGGCCGGCGACGGCACCGGGCTGCTGAGGCTCTCCGACGACTACTACGGGCGCGAGGCCGACGGCTCGTACCCCAACCTGATGTTCGCCAACACCGCGGTGAACTGCCTCGACCTGCCCGCCCCGTTCCGCGGGCCGGAGGACGTCCAGCGGGCGGTGCCGGAGTTCGAGCGGGTCTCGCCGCACTTCGGGCGCGACATGGCCTGGATGGCGCTGACCTGCGCCTACTGGCCGGTCCGGGCCACCGGCGCGGCGCACACCATCCGGGCCGTCGGCGCCGCCCCGATCGTCGTCATCGGTACCACCCGCGACCCGGCCACCCCGTACGCCTGGGCGCAGTCGCTGGCCGGCCAGCTGGAGTCCGGCCGTCTGCTCACCTTCGACGGGGACGGCCACACCGCGTACGGGCGGCACAGCGCCTGCGTGGACGGCGCGGTGAACCGCTTCCTGCTGGCCGGGGAGGCCCCCGAGCCGGACAAGCGCTGCGAGCGGTAGGGCGGGCCCGGCGCGGGCCGTCCGACAGGTGGTTTCCCCTTCAACCGATTGCCGGTACGACGTTACGATGAGCGCCCCCTGCCACCCTCCCCTGCACCGGAGCTCATCGTGCTCGGAGTCAACGACCTGGCGACCTACGTCCTCGGCGCCCTCGTCATCATCCTGCTGCCCGGCCCCAACTCCTTGTACGTCCTGTCCGTCGCGGCCCGCAAGGGCATCCGCACCGGCTACCGGGCCGCGGCCGGCGTCTTCATCGGCGACCTCACCCTGATCAGCCTCACCTCGCTGGGCGCGGCCTCCCTGCTCAAGGCCAACCCGGCCGTCTTCGCGGTGGTCAAGTTCGGCGGCGCCGCCTACCTGCTCTGGATCGGCTACGGCATGCTCCGCGCCGCCCGCCAGCTCTGGCGTGAACGCCGGGCCGCGGCCGACCCCAGCGCCGAACCGGCCCCCGAGAGCACCGAGAACCCCTTCCGCCGGGCCCTGGTGATCAGCCTCCTCAACCCGAAGGCCATCCTCTTCCTGCTCTCGTTCTTCACCCAGTTCGTCGACGCCTCCTACGGTCAGCCCGCCCTCTCCTTCGCCCTCCTCGGCGGCATCCTCCAGACCTTCAGCTTCCTCTACCTCTCCCTGCTGATCTTCGCGGGAACCACGCTCGCCGCCGCCTTCCGCCGCCGCAAGCGCCTCTCCGCCACCCTCACCAGCGGCGTCGCCGTCCTCTTCGCCGGCTTCGCCGTCAAGCTCGCCGTCTCCTCCGCCTGACCCCGCCCCGGGAAACCCGGGTACGGATCACCCGCGAACCTGTGTAGACTGGCCCGCGTTGCCGCCACACACGGCAGCGGCGCCGCCTTAGCTCAGTTGGCCAGAGCAACGCACTCGTAATGCGTAGGTCGCGGGTTCGAATCCCGCAGGCGGCTCCATGGTGAAACCCCAGGTCGGATCTCTGACCTGGGGTTTTCTCGTTCCGCGGGCCCGGCGGGTGTCAGGGGGCGGCGAGGACGGAGACGTTGCCGACGTCGGAGTGCAGGTTCAGGTGGTTGGCCGCGGACGGGTCGTTGGTGACCCGTACGGTGCGGTCGCCGACGTCCGTCGAGGCTTCCACGGCGTAGTGGCCGTTCGGGACGCGGAGGGTGACGTCGCCCGCGGAGCTGGTGGCCTTCACGTTGCCCGGGGCCGCGGCGAAGGTCAGGTCGATGTCGCCGCCGTCGGTGCTCGCCGTCAGCGCGCCCGACACGCCGTCGGCCTTGATGTCGCCCGCCTCGCTGTGGAGTTCGCCGCCGCCGGTCGTTCCGGTCAGGGTGACGTCGCCGGCCGAGCCGCGGAGGTTGACCTTGGCCCCCTTGGGCACCTCGACGGTGTAGTCCACCGAGCAGGTGGCGTTCGCGCCCAGGACGGAGCCGCAGCCGCCGGCCGACAGGGTGAGGGTGCCGCCGTTCCGGGTGCGGGTGGTGGTCGGCTTCGTCGACCGGTAGCGCACCGTCTCGGTGACCTTGGTGGTGCTGCCGCCGGCGGGACGGGTGACGATGTTCCCGTGGTTGGTGGTCACCACCAGCTCGGTGACCTGCTCGGTGAACTCGAACTCCGCCACGTGGGCGGGCCCGTCGCCGACGCCGGTCACGTCGCCGGCGTCGCAGCCGGCCGGTCCGGTGACCGCGATGACCGCGACGGCGGAGGCGACGGCGGTGCGCCGGACGCGCCGCGGCAGGGTCACTGTCGGCCTTCCGTGGGCGCCGGATCCGTGAGTGTCCGGCCGTAGCGGTCGGTGTCGTGGAAGAAGTCGGGCACGGTCCGGAGTTCTCCGGCGGCGTCGACCGTGTCGTAGACGTGCTTGGCGACCACCAGGTCGAGCACGCCGAGGCCGAACGGGGAGAACACCACGGGCCGGTCCGCGGGCGGCGCGATCCGCCCGGCGAGCACGTCGTCGAGTGTTCCCGCGATGAACTCACGGTTGCCGACGGCCTGTTCGGTCAGGTGCGGGGAGGTGCCGGCCTTGAGGCAGTGCTCGACGTCGTCCACCGCGTTCCAGGCCGAGAGGATCACCTCGGTCGACAGGTCGCGCAGCGACAGGTGCAGCACCAGCGGAGCGTGGTCGAACCAGGCCGGGTCGTGGACGTGCGGCTCGCCCGCGACGGTGGCGAAGACCACCAGGTCGCTGGACCGGATCAGGTCCTCGGCCGTGTCGTGAACCGTGACCTCCGAGGGCTGCGCTCCGCGCAGGTGGTCGGAGAGGCCCGCGGCGTGCTCGGCGGACAGGTCGTGCACGCCGATCCCGTCGAAGCCGAACCCGGCCGCCGCGAGGTAGGTGTGCACGTAGCGGGCGATGAGCCCGGCCCCGACGAAGCCGAGACGGCGCGGCTTGGTGCCGCGTGCCTCACCGAGCGCGCGGGCGGCCAGGGCGGCCGACGCGGCGGTCCTGGCCGCGCTGATGATCGAACTCTCCAGCAGGGCGAACGGGTAGCCGGTCTCGGCGTCGTTCAGCACCAGGACCGCGGAGGCGCGCGGGATGCCGGCGGCCACGTTCTCCGGGAAGCTGGCGATCCACTTCAGGCCGTGCACGCCCACCTCCCCGCCCACCGAGGCGGGCAGGGCGATGATCCGGGACGAGGGCCGGTCGGGGAAGCGCAGGAAGTAGGAGTCGGGGTTGACGGTCTCACCGGCGCCGTGCAGCCGGTACGCCTTCTCGACCGCCGTGATGACGGCCTGCTCCTGGCCGGCGGTGGCGTGGTGCACTTGGGCGCCGGAGATCACGGCGAAACTGGGAATCCGGGACATGGTCACTTCTCCACGGGCTAGGGGTGGGTGGGTCAGATGGTGAGGCCGCCGTGCACCTCGAACACCGATCCGGTCACGTAGGCGGCGCGGTCGGAGGCGAGGAAGCCGACCAGTTCGGCGACCTCCTCGGGACGGCCCAGTCGCCGCAGCGGCACGTTCTGCAGGATCCGCCCGATCGCGGCCTCGGAGGCACCGCCCACCATGTCGGTGTCGATCAGGCCCGGCGCGACGGCGTTGGCCCGCACGCCGCGCGGACCGAGTTCCTTCGCCAGGCTCTTGGTGAAGGCGATGATCCCGGCCTTGGAGGCGGCGTAGTTGGCCTGCCCGGCGTTGCCGGAGATCCCGGAGACCGAGGAGAGGTTGACCACACACCCGCGGCCGCGCTTGGCCATGCCGGGCACCGCCGCCCGGCACAGGTGGTAGACCCCGTCCAGGTTGACGCTCAGCACCTGCCGCCAGTCCTCGTCGCCCATCAGCACCAGCGGACGGTCCCGGGTGATGCCGGCCGACGCCACCACGGTGTCCGCCGGCCCCAGTTCGCGTTCCGCCTCGCGCACCCAGGCCCGTACGGCGGCACCGTCCGAGGTGTCGCAGCGGGCCGCGACGACCCGGGTGCCCAGCTCCGCCGTCTCCTTCAGCAGCGACTCGGCGGCGGCCTCGTCGGACCGGTAGCAGAAGGCCACGTCGTGACCGTCCCGGGCGAGCCGCAGTACGACCGCCCGTCCGATGCCCCGCGAACCTCCGGTCACCAACGCGGTCATGACGTCACCTCGGGGAGTCGCAGTACGGCGACGGCGACGGTGCCGTCCCGGTCCACCGCCGAGACCAGCGCCGCGCGGCCGGCGGCCGTCGGGTCGGCCCCGGCGATCACGAGCAGCGCCGCGATCTGCAGGGTCGCGGACGCGGCGCCGGTGTCGCCGAGCAGCGCCATCGACGGGATCCGGTCCAGTGCCTCCGGCGGCACCAGCCCGGCCAGTGCGGCGTGCTCCGCCGCGCCCTCCGGGGTCGGCGCGGCCGTGGGGACGGCGGCCCACACCTCCTCCGGTGCGACGCCCGCCCGGTCGAGGGCGCGGCGCGCGCAGGAGGCGACGGCCGCCTGTGGGTCGTCGTCCACGTCGATGCCGGTGGAGATGTCCAACACGACGGCGAGCGGCGGCAGTTCGCCGGCGCCGGCCGGTTCCAGCAGCAGCAGCCCACAGCCCTCGCCGAGCAGCGGGGCGGGCTCCCCGGGGGTGCCGGCGGCCTGTTCCAGCCAGGCCTGGGTGGGGGCGAACTCCTCGGCGGAACCGACCAGGCAGTTGTCGGCGCGGCCCTGGTCGAGCAGGCGGCGCGCGTAGTTGAGGGCGAGCAGGCCGCTCACCCGGCCGCCGCCGACCGTGGCGTTGGGGCCGCGCAGGTCGTGCCGGATCGCGGCGGCCCCGGCGGAGTGGTTCATCACGCAGCCCGGGATCAGGCCGACGTCGACGTAGAAGGGCCGCGCGTTGGTCAGCGAGCCCCGGATGACCGCGGCCATGGTCTCCTTGCCGCCCATGGTGGTCCCCATGACCAGGCCGGTGCGTTCGTCGGTGTGCGGTACGGGCCCGCCCTCAGGGTCGGCCAGCAGCTGGTCCGTGGCGAGCAGGGCCATGACGGCCAGCCGGTCGAGGGTGTAGCTGTACTCCTGGCCGAGCAGACCGGGACGGTCGAGGTCGGGCACCAGACAGGCGTCGGGGCGGGGCAGTCGCGGGCCGTCGGGCTCGGTGCGGGCCGCGGCCAGGCCCGAGCGCACCCCGTCGGCGAAGTCCCGCCGGGAGAGGCCGTGCGCCGAGACCGCCGACCAGCCGGTGATGACGGGACCGTCGGCCGGCACGGGGACTGCTACCGGGGGCGCGGACATCAGACACGCTCCTTGAGGGAACCGAGGATCAGGACGGCGTTGTTGCCGCCGAAGGCGCTGGAGTTGTTCTGGACGATCCGCACGTCGGCCGTGACCGCGTGGTTGGGGACGCAGTCCACCGGGCACTGCGGGTCGGTCTCCTGGTGGTTGATCGTCGGCGGGATGAACCCGTTGTGGATCGACAGCGCGCAGGCGGCGGCGGCCAGGGCGCTGGCCGCGCCCATCGAGTGGCCCAGCATCGACTTCAACCCGATGGTGCGGGGCGGGTGTTCACCGTAGACGTCGACGATGGCGCCGGCCTCGGCGGCGTCGTTGGCGCGGGTGCCGGTGGCGTGCGCCGAGATGTAGTCCACCTGGTCCTTCTTGACTCCCGCGTCGGCCAGGGCGAGTTCCATGGCCCGGGCGACCCCGTCCCGGCTGGGCGCGGTGGGGTGCTGCGCGTCGCAGGAGAGCCCGTAGCCCAGGACCTCGGCGTAGACGCGGGCGCCGCGGGCGAGGGCGGACTCCAGGGACTCCAGCACCAGGACGCCGCCGCCCTCGCCGGTGAGGATGCCCTTGCGGTTCACGTCGAACGGCCGCACCACGTCGGGGGTGATGGCGCCGAGCCGCTGGAAGGTGGCGAAGGTCTTGCGGCACACGGCGTCGGCGCCGCCGCACAGCGCGATGTCGGCCTCGCCGGAGCGGATGACGTCCAGGCCGTAGCCGATGGAGTAGTTGCCGGCCGCGCAGGCCGTGGTGAGGGTGACCGCCTCCGCGTCGCGGAGCCGCAGTTCGCGGGCGACCGCGGTGGACAGCCGGCCCGAGCCCAGGCGCCGGGCCAGCACCGGGTCCAGCGCGTCGGGGCCGCCGTCCGCGAGCTCCTGCTCGACCAGGGTGCCGAGGTCGTGGGACTCGCCGTCGGTCGTGCCGATGCTGATCAGCACGTGCCGTGCCGCGAGTTCCTCGTCCGTCAGCCCGGCGTCCTCGACGGCCTGACGGGCCGCGGCGACGGCGAAGTGTCCGGCGCGACCGGTGTGGTCGAGCGGGATGTTGCGGATCCAGCGGGCCGGCTCGAAGTCCTCGACCTCGGCGGCGTTCTTCCGCAGGAATCCGGTGGTGTCGATCCGGGTGAGCGGGCGGGCTCCGGAACGGCCCTCCCGCAGCGCCACGGCGTACTCGTCGGCACCCGTGCCGATGCTGCTGATGACGCCGATGCCGGTGACGACGACGGTGCGGCGGCTCCGGGCCGCCGGCCGGGAAGCAGTGGACAAGGGACTCCCTACCATCCCGCCGCGCGCGCGGTGACCCGGTGGATCGCCTCGACGTTGACCATCTCGGGCAGCTCCTCCATGTCGATGACGATGGTGAACTCCATCTCGATCGCGCTGAGGACGTCGATGAGCTTCAGCGAGTCCACGCCCAACTCGTCGACCAGGTGCGTCGAGTCGCCGAGGGCGGAGAACTCGACGCCGATCTGCTTCGCGACGATCTCCTTGATCCGGGTGTAGTGCTCAGGGGTGACGGTGGACATGGTTCTCCTTTGAGCTCGACGCTTCAGGCCCCGGTGGTTCCGGACGCCAACCTAGGAGGCTCCGATGATTGGCAACTGACATCCCGCTGACGTTGGTTCACCGCCCGACGGCGCGCCGGAAGCCGCGCAGCGCGGCGGGTACGGCGGCCAGCAGCACGACTCCGAGCGAGCAGGCGACGACGACCCCGGGGTGGGTCGCCGGGAACCCGGCGGCCGCCGGTCCGGTCGGCTCGTTGCCCCACAGGTGGCGGCAGACGGTGATGACGGAACTGACCGGGTTCCACTCGGCCGCGGGGCGGAGCCAGCCCGGCAGCCCGGTCACCGAGACGTAGGCGTTGGACAGGAAGGAGAGCACGACCAGGATCAGCGCCCCGGTGCCGTCGATCGCCTCCACGTTCCGCATGGTGGTGCCGAGCAGGATGCCGACCCACAGCATGACGAAGGAGAAGGCGAGCAGCACCGCGAAGCCCGCCGCGATCCGCCCCGGTCCTCCGTGCGGGCGCCAGCCGAGCAGGAGGCCGAGACCGGAGACGGCCGCCAGCCCGGCCGCCGCGGTGAGCATGTCCGACAGGGCGCGGCCGACGAGCACGCTGCTGGCCGATATCGGCAGCGAGCGGTAGCGGTCGACCAGTCCGTCGCGCAGGTCGACGGCCACGCCCAGGGCGGTCGGCCCCACCCCGGCCAGGGCGACCTGGGCGGCGATCCCGGCCATGATGTAGTCCTCGTAGGAGGCCACGCCCGGGATGGCGATCGAGTCGCGGAACAGGTAGCCGATGGCGATCAGCATGACGGCGGGGGTCATGGTGACCAGCAGCAGCCTGCCCGGCGACCGGCGCAGATGACGCAGGTGGCGGCCGGTCAGGACTGCGGTGTCGGCCAGATAGGCGGCCAGCGCCGTCATGGCTGATCGGTTCCTTCCGAGGAGGGGGTCCCGGCCGGGGCGGCGGCCCCGGTGAGGGCGAAGAACACGTCGTCGAGCGAGGGCCTGCGGACCTGGAAGTCCGCGGCGGTGATGCCGCGGTCGCGCAGCTCGGAGGCGGCCAACGCGACGTCGTCCAGCCCGTGTTCGAGCGGGACGCTGACCCGGCAGCCGGCCTCGTGGACGGTGGGGGCGCGGCCGCCGAGCGCGGCGAGCGCGGCGGCCGCCGCCCGCAGCTGTCCGGGCTGGGCCACGGTCACCTCCAGGCTGTCCGTGCCGACCTTGCGCTTCAGCTCGTCGGGGCTGCCCTCGGCGACGACCCGGCCGGTGTCGATGACCACGACCCGGTCGGCCAGCTCGTCCGCCTCCTCCAGGTACTGGGTGGTCAGCAGGACGGTGACGCCGCCGGCGACCAGGCCGCGCACCTCGTTCCACAGCACGTTCCGGCTGACCGGGTCGAGGCCGGTGGTCGGCTCGTCGAGGAACAGCACCTCGGGCTCTCCGACGACGCAGGCGGCCAGGTCGAGCCGGCGGCGCATACCGCCGGAGTAGGTGCCGACCGTCCGCTCCGCGGCGTCCAGCAGCCCGAAGCGGTCGAGCAGTTCCTGGGCGCGCGCCGCCGCGCCGCGCCGCCCGAGCCGCAGGAGCCGGCCCAGCAGCACCAGGTTCTCCCGGCCGGTCAGCAGCGCGTCCACGGCGGCGTACTGCCCGGCCAGGCCGATCCGGCGGCGCACCGCGCGGGGGTCGCGGGCGACGTCGTGGCCGGCCACCACGGCACGGCCGCCGTCCGGTCGCAGGAGGGTGGCGAGGATCCGGACGGTGGTGGTCTTGCCGGCGCCGTTCGGGCCGAGCACGCCCAGCACCGTCCCGGTGGGCACGGCCAGGTCGATGCCGTGCAGGGCGGTGTGGGTGGCGTAGCGCTTGCTCAGCCCCTCGGCGAGGATCGCCTTGTCGGTGGCCACCGGCTAGCCCCGGTTCCGCAGGCTGAGCGGTCGCATGTCGGTCCAGTGCCGCTCGATGTGCTCGACGGCGCCGGCCCGGTCGGTCTCGGCGAGCGCGACGGTCCAACCGTCCGGCAGGTCCGCGAAGGCGGGCCACAGCGAGTGCTGGTCCTCCTCGTTGACCAGCACGAGGAAGCGGCCCTCGGGGTTGTCGAAGGGGTTGCTCATGAGTTGTCTCCCAGGTCGTCGGAGGTCGTGCGGTGGGTGGCGGCGGGGGAGTGCAGGGCGGCCAGCCGGTGTTCGACCAACCGGCCGATCGCGGCGGCCGGGCCCGGGCCCAGCATGTCCGCGTGGGCGCAGGGCACCGGGTGGACGTCGACCCCACCGGTCACGTACCGCTCCCAGGTCTTGGCGCGGACCCGTACGTCCTGCCCGTCCAGGGACCCGGTGGCGACCAGCAGGGTCATCCCGCCGTCGAAGGTCTCCGGGGTGTGGCCGCGGAACAGGTCGACGTTGGCGCGCATGACCGTGAGCAGCCGGGCCAGGGCGGCCTGGTCGAAGGCCGCGAGCGGGCCGCCGGTCCGGGCGAGCAGGGCGGCGACGGCCTCGGCGGTCGGCCGGGGCGGCACGTCGGCGCGGAGGCCCGCCTCGGTGAGGAAGTCGGTGAGGAACTCCTCGTCCGTGGGCTGCGACTCGGGGGCGGAGTCCGGGTAGGCGTCGAGGTTGGCGAGGAAGGCGACCTCCTCGCCCTCGGCGCGAAGCCGCACGGCCATCGCCTGCGCCACGATGCCTCCGTAGGACCAGCCGAGCAGGTGGTAGGGGCCGCTGGGCCGGACGGTCCGGATCCGGGCGACGTAGTCCTCGGCGACGGCGGCGAGGTCCCCCGGCGGGGTCTGCTCGCGGGCGAGGCCGGGCGCCTGGAGGGCGTGGAGCGGCTGCTCCGGGTCGAGGTGACGGGCGAGTTCGGCGAAGGGCAGGCCGAAGCCCAGACCGCCGTGCACGCAGAACAGCGGTGCCCGGGATCCGCCGGAGCGGATCGGCAGCAGCGGGGCGAGCAGGTCGACCGGATCGTCGTCGACGGACGGCCGGCCGGACTCGTCGGGGCGGCCCGCCACGGCCAGTTCCGCCAGGGTGCGGTACTGGAAGACGGCGGCGAGGTCCAGCCGCAGCCCGGCCCGCCCGGCGGCGTTCACCAGGCGGATGGCCTTGAGGCTGTCGCCGCCGAGCGCGAAGAACCCGTCGTCGGGGCCGACCGCCGCCCGCCCCAGCACCTCGGCCGCCGCCTCGCAGATCACGCGTTCGGCCGGTGTGCGGGGCAGCGCGGGGGCCGCGTCCACCGGCGCCGGGGCGGGCAGCGCCGCGGTGTCCAGCTTTCCGTTGGGCGTCAGTGGCAGTTCCGGGAGCAGCACGAACGCGCCGGGGACCGCGTGGGCGGGCAGGGTCCGGCCCAGGTCCCGCCGGAGGTCCGCCGGTTCGGGGGCGGCGCCGTTCGACGCGGGCACCAGGTAGGCGACCAGCAGGCGGTCCCCGGAGCCGTCGTCCCGGACGGTGACCGCGGCCCGGGAGACCGACGGGTGCGCTGCCAGGGCCCGTTCGACCTCGCCGGTCTCGATGCGGTAGCCGCGGACCTTCACCTGGTGGTCGCTGCGGCCCACGAAGTCCAGACGGCCGTCCACGTCCCAGCGGACCAGGTCGCCCGTGCGGTACATCCGGGTTCCGGGCGGGCCGAAGGGGTTCGCGACGAAGTGCCCGGCGGTCAGCCCGGGGCGGCCGAGGTAGCCGCGGGCCAGTCCGGGGCCGGCCACGTGGAGTTCGCCGACGGCACCATACGGGACGGGGCGCAGGGCCTCGTCGAGGACGTGCACCGAGGTGTCGCCGATCGGCAGGCCGATGGGGACGGAGGAGGCCTCGGGCGCCAGCTCGTGCACCTGGTGGACGGTGGCGATGACGGCGGCCTCGGTCGGCCCGTAGGCGTCCACCACCGCCGTGCCGGGCAGTGCCTGGCGCAGTCGGCGCACGTGCTCCGCCGAGACGGCCTCGCCGCCGGTGAGCAGCAGCCGCAGCGGGGCGAGGCAGGCCGGGGCGAGGTCGGCGATGACGTTGACCAGCCGGGGGGTGAGCAGGGAGACCGTGACACCGCTGTCCCGCAGCAGCGCGCCGAGCCGTCCGGGGTCGGTCGGCCCCGGCGGGTTCACCGCCAGCCGGGCGCCGTGCGCCAGGGCCGTCCACACCTCGAACACCGAGGCGTCGAAGGCCGGCGAGGCGTTCCACAGGAAGGTGTCCGCGCGGGCGAAGCCCAGCTCGGGCATGCCGTGCACCAGCCGGGCGGCGGCCCGGTGGGAGACGCCGACGCCCTTGGGGGTGCCGGTCGAGCCGGAGGTGTAGATGACGTAGAGCAGGTCGTCCGGGTCGGGCCCGCCCGCCGGCGCGGTCTCGGGAAGGGCGTCGATCTCCCGGCGGGTGCGCGGGTCGTCCAGGCAGACGGTGGTGCGGCGGCCGTCCGGGTCGGCGCCCGCCGCCTCGGCGGCCAGGGAGCGCTGGGTGAGCAGCACCTTGGCGCCGCTGTCGGTGATCATGTGCCGCAGCCGGGCCGCCGGGTAGGCCGGGTCGAGCGGCAGGTAGGCGGCGCCGAGCCGGGCCGCCGCCAGCATGGCGACGACCGCGTCCGGCCCGCGTTCCAGGCACAGCGCCACGATGTCGCCCCGGCCGATGCCGCGGGACGCGAGATGGCGCGCGGTCCGGCCTGCGGCGGCGTCGAGTCGACGGTAGGTCACGGCGCCGTCGAGGCCGGTCCCCGCTCCGGTGGCGAACAGCAGTGCGGTCGCCTCGGGCGCGGTGGCCAGGTGGGCGTCGAACAGGGCGGTGACCGTGGTGCGGGGTGTGCCCGCCGGCCCTTCTCCCAGGGCGCGCAGGTCGCCGCGCGCCTCGGGGGTGAGGACCTCCAGGCGGGAGAGCGGGCGGGTGGGCGCACCGGTGGCCGAGGTCAGCAGTCGCAGCAGCGCGGCGGCGAGGCGCCGCACGGTGCGCTCCTCGAACAGGTCGCTCGCGTACTCGACCGCCAGGTCCATCCGGTCGGCCTCGGGGCCCGCGGTCAGCTGGACGAACAGGTCCCACTTGGCGGTGCTGCCCGCGGTCGGCACCGGCTCCATCGTGAGGTCCGGGCCGGTGTCGGGGACGGGGTCGGCGTCCCGGCAGTCCAGGATGACCTGGAACAGCGGATTGCGGGACAACGACCGCTCCGGATTGAGCGCCTCCACCAGGCGCTCGAACGGCAGGTCCTGGTTCTCGTAGGCGGCCAGGTCGAACTCCCGGACCCTGGAGAGGAGTTCGGTGAACGACGGGTCGCCGGAGGTGTCGGTGCGCAGCACCAGGGTGTTGACGAACATCCCGACCAGGCCGTGCAGTCGGGCGTCGCCGCGCCCCGCCACCGGGCTGCCGAGGGGGATGTCGGTGCCGGCGCCGTAGCGGGTGAGCAGGGCGGCGAGCCCGGCCTGCGCCACCATGAACAGGCTGGTGCCGGAGTCGCGTGCCAACGTCCTTAGCGCGCGGACGAGTTCGGCGGGCAGGGGCAGGTGCACCGTGCCGCCCCGGTGGGTGGCGAGGGCCTGCCGGGGCCGGTCGAAGGGCAGGCCGATCTCGACCGGCAGTCCGTCCAGCGCCCGGTTCCAGTGGGCGAGTTGGCGGGACAGCTCGCTGTGCGGGTCGTGCTCCGAGCCGAGCAGCTGCCGCTGCCACAGCGTGAAGTCGGCGTACTGGACGGGGAGTCGGGCGAAGGCGGGGGCCCGCCCGGCGAGCCGGGACCGGTACGCCTCGGCCAGGTCGTTCGCCAGCGGGCCCAGGGACCAGCCGTCGGCCGCGATGTGGTGCAGCACCAGCGCGAACACGTGGTCGTCGGGGGTCAGGGCGAACAGCGTGGCCCGCAGCGGGGGCCGGACGGCGAGGTCGAAGCCGCGGGCGGCCTCGGCGGCGAGCGCCCGCGGCAGCTCCTCCTCGGTGCAGTCCACCAGGGGCAGCGGCAGGTCGACGGCCTCCGGGGCGAGCACGCGCTGCTCGGCGCCGGTGCCGTCGCCGCCGACGGCCGGGAAGACGGTTCGCAGCGACTCGTGGCGGGTGACCAGGTCGCGCAGCGCCGCCCGCAGCGCGTCGGCGTCCAGCGCCCCGCGCATCCGCACCGCGAAGGGGACGGCGTACAGCCCGTCGGGCACCCCGAGCCGCTGCAGGAACCACAGCCGCTCCTGCGCGTGGGAGAGCGGGACGGACGCCGGCCGCTCCCCGGCGACGAGTTCGGGGCGCCCGCGGGGCTCCGCGCCGTCCGCGTCGGAGCGGTCCGGGCGGGCGGCCAGCAGGGCGGCCAGGGCGGCGGCGCTGGGGGCCTCGAACACCTCCCGCACCGACAGCGGGCTCCCGAGCCTGGCCCGTACCAGGTTGGCCACCCGCGCGGCCAGCAGCGAGTGCCCGCCGAGGGCGAAGAAGTCGTCGTCCGCGCCGACCACGTCGAGGCCGAGCGCCTCGCCGAGGATCGCGCACAGCTCCCGCTCCTCGGCGGTCTCGGGCGGCCGGCCGGCGGCGGTGTGCTCGGGGGCGGGCAGCGCCCGGACGTCCACCTTGCCGTTCGGGGTGACCGGCAGCGCCGCGAGCACGACCAGGGCGGCGGGCACCATGTGGGCCGGGAGGGCCGCGGCGGCGTGCGCCCGCAGCTCCTCCACGTCCAGCGCGGCGCGGCCGGAGGGCACCGCGTAGCCGACCAGGCGGCGGTCCCCGGGCCGGTCCTCCCGGACCGTCACCGCGACCTGGGCGACGGCCGGGTGGCCCCCGAGGACGGCCTCGATCTCGCCCGGTTCGATGCGAAAGCCCCGCAGCTTGACCTGCTGGTCGGCGCGGCCGACGTAGTCCAGCGCGCCGTCCTCCAGCCGGCGCACCACGTCGCCGGTGCGGTACATCCGGGCGCCGGGCGGCCCGAACGGGCAGGCGGTGAACCGGGCGGCGGTCAGACCGGGACGGTCGTGGTAGCCGCCGGCCAGCCCGGGGCCGGCCACGTACAACTCGCCGGCCACACCGGTCGGCACCGGCCGCAGGGCCGAGTCGAGGACGAACAGCCGGAAGGCCGAGACCGGTGAGCCGATCGGCGGCCTGCCCTCGCCGTGCAGTGGTTCGCTGACACTCGCGCAGACCGAGGTCTCGCTCGGACCGTAGGCGTTGCGCAGCTCGACGCGGGCCGACCAGCGTTCGGCCAGGGCCGCGGGCAGTGCCTCACCGGCGGTGAACAGGCGCAGGTCGGACGGCAGTTCGGCGTCCTCGGGCAGGCCGGCCAGTACGGTCGGCGGCAGCACCGCGTGGTTGATCCGGTGCGCGAGGAACAGGCGTGTCAGCGCTTCCCCCGACATCCGGCTCTCCGCCGTGGCCAGCACCAGGGCGCCGCCGGTGTAGAGCGAGGCGCACAGCTCCCACACCGTGGCGTCGAAGCTGAACGACGCGAACTGCAGGGCCCTGGCCCCCGGCCCCGCGCCCAGCCGGGCGGCGTGGTGGGCGGCCAGGTTGACGGCACCCTCGTGCGGGACCACGACGCCCTTGGGGCGGCCGGTCGACCCGGAGGTGTAGACGACGTAGGCGGGGCTGCCCGGTGCGGCGCCGGCCGGGCGCGCCGGGGCCTCCGGGCCCGGCGCCGGCCGGGAGCCCGGCAGGTCGAGGTCGACGCGCGGCGCGGCGCAGCCGTCCGGCAGCCGGGTCGCCGAGGTGGTGACCACCAGGGCGGGGGCCGCGTCGGCGAGCATGTAGGCGATCCGCTCGGGCGGATAGGCCAGGTCGACCGGCAGGTACGCGGCCCCGGCCTTGAGCACCGCGAGCAGCGCGACGACCATGTCGGCGCCGCGCGGCAGGGCCAGGGCCACGAAGGTCCCGGGGCGCGCGCCGGACGCCGCCAGCCGCTCGGCCAGCCGGTCCGAGGCGGTGTCGAGCTGCCCGTAGTCCAGGGTCCGTGCCGCGGCCGGGTCGTCCGGCCGGTCCTCGTCCGGGACGATCAGGGCGGGTGACCCGGGGTTCCGCTCCGCGTGCCACCGGAACAGCTCGTGCAGGGTGGCGCCGCGGGTGCGGTCGTCGCGCAGGTCGGGGCCGGCGCCCGGCCCCTCGGGGGCCTCACCGCCGCCGACGATCCGGGCCAGCGGGGTGTCGGGGGCCGCGGCCGTCCGCTCCAGGGCGTCGACGAACAGGTCGAGCGCGCGGGCGGCCGTGCGGGCGCCGTCGCCGTCGAACGCGCCGGGCGCGTGGGCGAGGGAGAAGTCGAGCCCGTCGCCCGGGGTCACGGTCAGGCCCAGGGCGAAGTGGGTGGCGGTGCGCACCCGGATGTCGTCGAGCACCAGGCCGCGGTCGTCGGAGGGCGCCGTCCGCGCCATGGGGTAGCTCTGGAAGGCGACCGCGGTGTCGAACAGTTCGCCGCGCAGGCCGGCCGCGGCCTGCACCTCGGCGAGCGGCAGGTGGGTGTGCGGCAGCAGGTGCACCTGCTGCCGGGCCAGGGCGCGGACCAGCTCGGCGACGGTCCGGTCGGGGCGCAGCTCGGCGCGCACCGGCACCGTGTTGGCGAACAGCCCGATCATCGTCTCGACGCCCGGAAGCTCGGCCGGACGGCCGGAGGTGACGGTGCCGAAGACCACGTCCTGGCGGCCGGACAGATAGCCGATCGCCACCGCCCAGCAGGCCTGCACGGCCGAGTTGAGGGTGACGCCCTCGGCCGCGCACCAGGCGGAGAGCGCCCGGGTCGGCGCGGGGGAGAGGACGGCCGAGCGGACCTCGGGCAGCGCCCCGGCGTCCTGTCCGACGGAGTGCGGCGCGAGGCGCAGCGGGCCCTCGAGGCCGGCCAGGGTCTCGGCCCAGGCGGCGCGGGCGGCCTCCCGGTCCTGCCCCGCCAGCCAGCGCAGGTACGTCCGGTACGGGGCGGGCTCGGGCAGCGGCTCGGCCCCGGTGAGGCCCGCCAGGGCGAGCAGCTCCCGCGCGGCGAGCGGCATCGACCAGCCGTCCAGCAGCAGGTGGTGCACCGACCACAGCAGCCGGTAGCGGCGCCGGCCGAGCCGGATCGCGGTGAACCGCATCAGCGGCGGCCGGGCCGGGTCGAAGCGCTCCAGCCGGTCCGCGTCGGCGATCCGGTCGGACTCGGCGCGGCGCCTGCGGTACGGGAGGCCCGCCAGGTCCACCTCCCGCCAGGGGACGTGGACCGAGCCCTCGTCCAGGACCACCTGGACGATCTCGCCGTTGCGGCGGGGCCGGAAGCAGCTCCGCAGGTGCGGGTGGCGGCCCAGCAGCGCCGCCGCCGCCTCCCGGAGGCGGTCGACGGGCAGCTCGCCCTCGACCCGCACCGACAGCTGGAGGACGTACGGGTCGGGTCCGCTTCCCTCGGCGGCGAGGTAGTGCAGCCCCTGCTGGAGCGGGGAGAGCGGCAGTGCTTCGACGATCCTCGGCTTGCCCGTCACAGCATGTCCTCGTTCAAGTCGTTCTCCATCAGGGCCAGTTCGTCGTCGTCGAGGGCCAGCAGGGGCTCCTCCGGCGCGGCGGGCGGCTCGGGCCGGTGCGCCTCGGCGACCTCGGCCAGGGCCGCGACCGTCCGGCCGGCGAACACGTCCCGCACGGCGAAGACCAGGCCCTCGACGTGTGCCCGGCTGACCACCTGGATCGCCCGGATGCTGTCGCCGCCGAGGGTGAAGAAGTCGTCGTCCGCGCCCACCCGTTCGACGCCCAGCACCTGCGCGAAGACGGCGCACAGGGCCTCCTCGCGGGTGGTCCGGGGCGCGCGCGGCGCGGCGGCGGGGCCGCCCGGTGCGGCGGTCGGCGCCGGGGCGGCCGCCGCACCGGCCCGCGGCCGCAGCGGCGAGCCCGTGCGGGCCAGCGTGGTGCCGGGGGCGGTGGCGGCGAGGTGCAGCAGCGCGGTGAACCGCTCGGCGACCGCCGCCACCCGGTCGGGCCGGAAGGCGGCTGGCAGGTAGTCCAGCCGAAGCCGCAGCCGGTCGCCGTCCGGCAGCACCGCCATGCTCAGCGGGTGGTGCCGGGCGTCGCGGGCCTCGGCGCGCAGCACCCGCACCCGGTCCGTGCCGGTGCCGGCCCGGGCCGCACCGGAGCCGATCGGGAAGTTCTCGAACAGCAGCACGGTGTCGAAGGCCTCGCCGACGAGCCCGGCGGCCCGGTGGATCTCGGCCAGCCCGAGGTGCTCGTGCGGCAGGAGCTCGGCGCGCTCGTCCTGCAGGGTGCGCAGCAGGCCGCCGAGCGTGGCGTCGGGGTGCAGCCGGACCCGTACGGGCACCGTGGTGAGGAACATGCCCACCATCGACTCGATCCCGGGGACCTCCGCGGGCCGGCCGGCCGTGATCGCGCCGAACACCACGTCCTGGGAGCCGGTCAGTTCGCCGAGCAGCAGGGCCCAGCAGCCCTGCACCACGGTGTTGACGGTCAGGCCGGCGGTGCGGGAGGTGGCGAGGAGCCGGGCGGTGAGCTCCGGGTCGAGGTCGAGGTGCAGCGACTCCGGGAGGGAGAGCGCCGCCGCGTCCGCGGCCGGGGCGACCAGGGTCGGGCCGGGGAGCTCGGCGAGCGAGCGCCGCCAGGCCTCGCGCGCCGCCTCGCGGTCGCGGGCGGCGAGCCAGGCGTGGTACGGGCGGTGCGGGGCGGGCCCCGGCAGCTCGGCCTTCTCGGTGACGGTGGCGCCCTCGCCGCCCTCGCGGTACTCGCCGCCCTCGCTGTACTCGGCGAGCAGGGCGAGCAGTTCCTCGACCAGGATCGGCATCGACCAGCCGTCGACCAGCAGGTGGTGGCTGGTCCACAGGAACCGGTACCGCTGCGGCCCGGTCCTGAGCAGGGTGAAGCGCAGCAGCGGCGGGGCCGCCAGGTCGAACCGGCGGGTGCGCTCCTGGTCGGTCAGGCGCTCCGTCTCGGCCGCCCGCTCCGACTCCGGAAGACGCGTCAGATCGACGGTTTCCCAAGGGAGTTCGGCGTCCGAGGGGATCAGCTGGACGGGGTCCCCGGAGGCGCGGTGGAGGAAGGCGGCCCGCAGCGCCGGGTGGCGCCGCAGCAGCGTCCGGCCCGCGGCCCGCAGCGCCGCGGGGTCGAGCTCGCCTTCCAGGTCGGCGGCGATCTGCAGGGTGTAGACGTCCACCCCGTCCTGCTCGGCCTCGTGGTGGAACAGCAGCCCGCGCTGCAGCGGGGTGAGCGGCAGCACGTCGGAGAGCGCCTGCCCCGGGGCGAGCGCGGGGGTCGATGCGGCCAGCTCGGCCTCGTACCGTTCGATCTCCTCCTGGTCGAGGGCGACCAGCGGGAAGTCGGCCGGGGTGGCGCCGCCCGCGTCCGGCGACGCGGCGTACTCGGCCAGGGCGCGCAGCGCCCGGAACCAGGCGTCGGCCAGTTCCGCGACGGACTCCCGGTCGAGGATGCCGTCGGCGAAGGTCCAGTTGGCGACCAGGTGCGGGCCGTCGGCGCGGTCCTCGGTGGCCGGGGTGAGCGCGAGGACGTGCTCCAGCGGCATGGCCGGCTGGGTGCCGGTGCCGACGATGCCGTCGCCGGTGACCGGCGACCAGAGCACGTCCTCCCGGGCGTCGAAGCGGCCCATGTAGTTGAAGCCGATCTGCGGCCGGGGGTATCGGGAGAGCAGCCGCGCGGCCTGCGGGTTGAGGTGGCGCAGCAGGCCGTGGCCGATCCCGTGCTCGGGCACCTCCCGCAGCTGCTCCTTGACCAGCTTGACCGCCCGGCCGAGCGCCTCGTGGGGCCGGGGGCCCGGGTCGAGCCGGACCGGGTGGATGCTGGTGAACCAGCCGACGGTGCGGGACAGGTCCAGGCCGTCCGCGATCTCCTCGCGGCCGTGGCCCTCCAGTTCGATCAGCGTGGCGCTCGTGCCGTCGCCGCGGTGCCGGTGCCGCCACTCGGCGACGGCGACCGCCAGGGCGGTCAGCAGGACGTCGTTGACCTCGGCCCGCAGGGCCGCGGGGACGGTGCTCAGCAGCAGCCCGGTGACCTCGGGCGGGAGTTCGGTGCGCAGGGTGCCGGCGGTGGCCCTGACGTCCCGCGCCGGGTCCAGCCGGCGGGGGCCGAGCAGCGGGTCGGGGCCGGTCAGGATGCGCTGCCACACGGCCAGTTCGGCGCCGCGCAGCTCGGTGCGGGCCCGGTCGGTCAGCAGCCTGCTCCAGGCCCGGAAGGACGTGCCGACCGCCTGGGGCTCGGGCCGGCGGCCCTCGGCGAGGGCGGCGCAGGCGGCCGACAGGTCGGTCAGCAGGATGCGCCAGGACACTCCGTCGACGGCCAGGTGGTGCCCGACCAGGAGCAGGACCTGCTCGTCCGGCTCCGCGGCGGGGCCGGGGATCAGGACGGCGCGGATCATCCGGGCCGCCGCGGGGTCGAGCCGGCCGCGGGCGGCCGCGGCCTGCCGGTCGATCAGCCGGAGCAGCGCCGACCGGTCCTCGGGCGGCCGCTCGTCCGACAGGGCGAGGACCAGGCCTTCGTCGGCGGGGACGGCGCCGCGCGGCAGCACCTCCGTCTGCCACAGGCCGGGGGCCGGCTCGGTCAGCCGGGTCCTGAGGGCGTCGTGGTGGTCGATCAGGGACCGCAGCGCGGCGGTCAGCCGGTCGGCGTCCAGCCCGGCGGGCACCCGGACGGCGATGTGCTGGCTGAAGGCGGCGGCGGGGCCGGTCGTCGAGCCGGTGTCCTCCTGGAGGCGGGCGGCGATGGGGGTGAGGTCGAGGACGCCCACCGGCTCCACCTGCCCGCCGTCCTGCCCGGCGCCGGTGGCCGGTCGGGCGGTCCTGGCGAGGACGCGGGCGGTGCGCCCGGTGAAGACGTCGCGGGTGCTGAGCACCAGGCCCGCGCGGCGGGCCGCGCCGACCACCTCGATGGCGCGGATGCTGTCGCCGCCGAGGGCGAAGAAGTCGTCGTCCGCGCCGACCCCGGGCAGGCCCAGGACCTGGGCGAACACCGCGCCCAGGGTCTGCTCGGCACCGTTGTGCGGCCCGTGCGCCGGGTCCGTGGGGGTGGCGTTCCTGACGTCGCCCACGGCCGGGCCGCTCGGTGCCGAAACGTTTCCGCCTGGCGCGGGCAGCGCCTTGCGGTCGACCTTGCCGTTCGCGGTCAGCGGCAGCGCGTCCAGCACCACCCACCAGCCCGGCACCATCCAGGCAGGCAGGACGGCGCCGACCCGGTCCCGCAGCAGGGCCGCGTCGACGCCGCTCGGGGCGGCCACGTAGCCGGCCAGTCCGGAGCCGTGCGCGACCACGACGGCGTCCAGGACGCCCGGCACCGCGCGCACGGCCGCCTCGATCTCGCCCAGCTCGACGCGCCGGCCGCGGACCTTCACCTGGAAGTCGCGCCGTTCGACGAACTCCAGCTGTCCGTCCGGACGCAGCACCACGCGGTCCCCGGTGCGGTACATCCGGGTGCCGCCGCCGGCGAACGGGTCGGCCGGGAAGACGGAGGCCGTGCGGACCGGGTCGCCCACGTAGCCGCGGCCCACCCCGACACCGCCCACCCAGAGCTCCCCCGGCACGCCGACGGGCATCGGGCGCAGCCCGTCCCCGAGCACGTACAGCCGGGTGCCGCGCACCGGGCGCCCGATCGGCACCCGCCCGGCGGCCGCGTCCTGCGGGGTGACGAAGGCGTGCGTCACGTCGTCGGAGCACTCCGTCGGCCCGTAGGCGTTGACCATGCCGATCCCCGGGAAGCGGGCGTACCAGCGGGAGCACAGGTCGGCCGGCAGGGCCTCCCCGGTGACCATCAGCCGGCGCAGGCCCGGAAGCCGGGGGGCCTGCCCACGGGCGTCCCACAGGTCGAGCGCGGCGCGCAGCAGGGAGGGCACCACCTCCAGCACGGCGACGTCCTCGTCGACGGCCAGGGCGAACAGGGCGTCGGGGTCGGCGGCCGTCTCCGGGTCGGCGACCACGGTGCACCCGCCGACCAGCAGCGGCGACAGCAGCTGCCAGACGTGCACGTCGAAGGTGAGCGGGGCGTTGGCGACGACCCCCTCGCCGGGGAGCAGCGCCAGGTCGTCCACCTTGGCCCGCAGGTGGTTCAGCATGCCGTCCCGGTGCACCATCGCGCCCTTGGGCCGGCCGGTGGAGCCCGAGGTGAACATCACGTAGGCGAGGTCCTGGCCCGATCCGACCGGGGGCACGGCCGGGCCCCGCGCCGCCCGGCCGTCCGAGGCCGGTTCCAGCGGCAGGACCGGGACGCCTCCGGCCAGCTCGGCGGCCTCCCGGCCCTGCTCGTCGAAGCCGTCGCCGGTGAGCAGCACGGTGACCCCGGCGTCGCCCAGCAGCGAGGCGGTGCGGGTGGCGGGCGCGGCGACCTCCAGCGGCAGCCAGGCCGCCCCCACCGTCTGACAGGCGAGGATCGCGGCGAGGTAGCCCGCGCCGGGCCGGGTCAGCAGGGCGACCACCGTGTCCGGGCCGCAGCCCGCGGCGCGCAGCCGGGTGGCCACGCCCTCGACGCGGCGCTGCAGTTCGGCGTGGGTCAGCCGGCGGGCGCCGTCGACCACGGCGACGGCGTCGGGCGTACGGGCGGCGGCGGCCCGCACCAGCGCGATGGTGTCCTCCGTGGCGGCCCCGGCGGCGGGGCCGGTGAGCAGCCCGCCCGGTTCCCCGGGCAGGACCACGTCCAGACGGTCGACGACCGTGTCCGGCGGGCAGCTCGCGAAGGCGCGCAGGAAGGCCCCGAACCGGGCGGCGTGCGCGGCCAGTTCGTCGCCGTCGTACAGCTCGCTGTTGCCGTCCAGGTGCAGTTCCAGGGAGCCGTCGCCGGTGTTGAGGACGGTCAGGATCAGGTCGTTGACGATGCCGGTGGACAGGTTCACCACCTGGCCGCGGCACGGGCCGTACTCCAGCACCGGCTCCTGGTCCAGGACGTTGACGAAGGGCCCGAAGGGGCGCCGGTCGTCCGTGCGCAGGCCGAGGTCGCGGCGGATCCGCTCGCCCCGGTAGCGCTGGTGCCGCAGCGCGTTGGCGATCTCGACCCAGGCGGCGCGCAGCAGTTCGTCGCGGGTCGCGCCGTGGCGGACCGGTACGGCCAGCGGGAGGTAGTTGGCGACCATCCCGGGGACGCCGCGGGCGGCCGCACCGACCCGGGCGGTGACCGGCAGGGTGAGCAGCGGCTCCTCCAGGCCGGTCATCCGCTGCACGTAGGCGGCCATCGCCGCGGCCACCAGGACGGCCGGGGTGGCCCCGGCCCCGGTGGCGGCGGCGCGCAGCCGGTCCGCGTCGGCGGCGTCCAGCACCTCGGTGCGGCGCAGCGCGACGAGACCGGGGGCGGGCTCGCGGGTGGAGAGCGAGGACGGCTCGGGCGAGCCGGTGGTGAGCCGGGCGGTCCAGTAGGCGCGGTCCTTGGCGAGGCGCGGCGACTCCCGGTAGGCGGCCTCCGCGTCCAGCAGCAGCCGGAACGGCGGCGGTGCCGACGGGGCGAGACCCGCCTCGTCGCCGCCGGCCGCGAGATGGCCGTAGATCGCCGCGAGGCGCGGGTGGACCAGGTTGCGGCTGTACCCGTCGGACAGGATGTGGTGCATGCACAGGTAGAGCCGGTGGTGCTCGGGGCCGAGGCGGAGCAGCGCGCTGCGCAGCAGCGGCGGTTCGGCGGCCTTCATCGGCAGGTCCAGGTCGCGGAGCATCCACGCCTCGGAGGCGGCCACCGGGTCCGGTTCGGAGCCGAGGTCGACCAGCGCGAGGGAGTCGTCCGCCGGCGGTGCGACGGACTGGCCGACCACTCCGTCGTCCTCGGTGAAGCGCACCCGCAGGCCCTCGGCCTCCACCGACAGCCGTCGCAGGGCGCGTTCCAGCAGCGCCGGGTCGAGGGGGCCGCGCAGGTCGATGTAGTCGCCCATGGCGTAGCCGAGCGGCCCGGTCGTGAACTGCTCGTCGTACCAGATCTCGGACTGCGCCGCGGTGAGCGGCAGGTTGCCGCCAGGGGACACGGTCAACGCGCTGCCCGCCCTTCGTTCCGCTCCTCGCCGGCGGCCAGCGCCGCGTCGCCGAAGGTGCCGCGGACCCAGTTGTCGTCGTAGAGGGTGTCGAGGTAGCGCTCACCCAGGTCGGGGGCGATGGTGACGGCCGTGGTGCCGCGGTCGGCGCCGTTCTCCCGCAGCCAGGCGAGTGCGCCGCCGACCGCGGTCCCGGTCGAACCGCCGAAGTGGTAGCCGTGCGCGGCCAGTCGGCGGCAGATCCGCACCGTCTCCTCCTCGTCGACGTGGACGACGGAGTCGACGAAGGACTCGTCCAGGAGCGCCGGCCGGATGCTGGTGCCGAGACCGGGGATGTGCCGCGGGCCCGGGACCCCGCCGAAGGTCACGGAGCCGACCGAGTCGACGGCGACCACCTTCACGTCGGGCCGGTGCTCGTGGAAGTAGCGGGCGCAGCCCATCAGGGTGCCGGTGGTGCCGGCGCCGATCACCAGGACGTCGAGCCCGGGGAAGCGGTCGGCGATGGCGGGCGCGGTGGTGCGGTAGTGGGCCATCCAGTTGCCCGGCGCCTCGTACTGGTTGAGCCACACGACCTTCTCGTCGGCGGCGCACATCTCCTGGACGTAGCGGATCCGGGCGCCGAGGTAGCCCTCGGTGGGGTGCGCCTCGGTGATGACGTGGACGTCGGCGCCGAACGCCTTCATGGTGCGGCGGGTGGCCGCGTTGCAGCGGGAGTCCGTCACGCACACGAAGCGGTAACCGCGGTCGGCGGCGAGCATGCTGAGCGCGACGCCCATGTTCCCCGAGGAGGACTCGACCAGGGTCGAGCCGGGGCCGAGGACCCCTGCCGCCTCGGCCTGGGCCACGATCTCGCGGGCGGCCTTCAGCTTGATCGATCCGGCGAAGTTGAACCCCTCCACCTTGAGGTAGAGCTGTCGGGCGAAGATCGGATGCAGATCGACGAACAGATCGCTGACGTCGAATTCGTGCGGCGCAGATATGACAGGCATGGCAAGCTCCCGGCCGTCGGCGGTACGTCGTGACGTCGACAGCCTCGAGCTTCCATCCGGACTCTGACCGGGCTCTGACCGGGCGCTGACACGATGCTGACGCGACGTCGCCGGGGCCTCCGGGGCGGCCCGGACGTCCACTGTCCGCGCGCCCGGAGGCGGTGCCCCCACCGGGTGCGCGGCGTGTTCCTCGGAGGCTCACACCGGCACGGGTGACGGGAACCGCCTCCGCTTCGGGCGTTCGGTCATCGACGTTCGGACCGCCGTGAGGGGCCGGGGGCTCCGTCCGCCCCGGCATCCGGCCGTCCCAGCAACTCCGCCGCGGCCGAGTCGAGTTGGCGGGCCACCCATTCCCCCAGCGTCACCTGGGAGCGCTCGGCCGCCCGCTGCCACTGGCCCAGGCGGTCGCGGTCCACCACCATCCGGGGCAGCGAAGCCGTCTCGCGCGGTTCGGGAACGGCCCGGCGGCCGCCCTTGATCTCCGAACGCAGCCGGTTCCTCGACCACTGGTGGTACTCGGCGAGGGCCATCCAGAGGTCCTGCTCGTAGTCCGGGAGGGCGGCCACCTCGGCGTGGTGCCCGAAGCTGAGGCCTTCCCGGCGCCGTGGCGGCTCGAACCGCCGCGCCACCCAGACGTAGTTGCGGATGGTCTGGTAGTCCAGCCCCGCCGCCTCCATGGCCCGGCGGTAGCGATCGGGAAAGCGGTTCCGGCCGAAGATCACCCAGTCGCCGAGGCACCAGGCGGAGGAGTCGGCCATTCGCGCGAGGCCGACGCCGGCCCGCTCCCAGTCCTCGAACGACACCGCCCCGGGAACCCGTAGTCCCACCTTCGTCATCAGGATCCGAGAGCCCGCGTTCCATTTCTCGATTGCAGTCAATTTCGCTTCCCCGCCCCTCGTAGGCCCGGCTCTCCACCAGGCGGTTTCCGCTACCGCGCGTTCCCGTTCACCGATTGGCAGGGTGAATGCCGCCATTCCAAGATCCACGATCTTGGAATGGCCGTGACATTCCGCCCGATCGGCCAATATCGCTCGATCGGCGGCGGGCGAAGTCGCCCGCCGCCGTGAATACTCGCCAGTAGGCATGCCTAAAAGCGGCCATACGGTCCTATACGCCCTTCGCTGTCGTGGTGGCGGCCGCCCCGCCCTGTCCCGCCGGCGGGACAGGGCGCCCCCTGCGCTGCTTCCGTGCGCCATGGAAATCGCACAGGTGCCTTGGCGTCCCATCTGATTTCGGCTGTAATGTTCGCGATCAGGCCGCCCATTGATTCGGCCCCTCCAAGGTGCCGCTGGGACACGGGGGAATTTCATGTACATCACAATGCTGGGACCGCTGCGCGCCGCAAGCGGAATCGGATCTGCCGCTTTGGACGCCAAGAAGGTCCGCATGGCGTTGGCCGTGCTGGCCCTGCGCGCGGGCCAGGTCGTCAGTTTCGACGAACTCATTGACGAACTGTGGGGGGAGGCCCCGCTCAAGAACACGAGGAACTCACTCCAGGGCATTGTGGCCCGGATGAGAAGATCGCTCGGGCGCATCGAACTCGACCCGACCGACCAGGGCGTCGTGCGCACCGTGGGCAACGGCTACGTGCTGGACATGCCCGCGGACCAGCTCGACGCCGACCGCTTCCTGCGGCAGGCCGCGGAGGGCCGCAGCCTGATCGGACGGTCGCCGCAGAAGGCCGCCGAGCTGCTCCGCGGCGCGCTCACCATGTGGTACGGACCGGCGCTGGTCGACGTCGGCGACGGGCAGCGCTGCCGCGCCGCCGCACTGCGCCTCGACGAACAGCGCAGACTTGTCCAGGAGGACCTGATCTCCGCCCAGCTGGAGGCCGGCGAGGCCGGGGCGGTCGTACCGGAGCTGAAGCAGTTGCACGCCGAACACCCCGAGCGGGAGCGGTTCAGCGAGCAGCTGATGCTCGCGCTGTACCGGACGGGCCGGCAGTCCGAGGCGATCGCCACCTTCCACCGCACCCGCAAGCAACTCGACGACGAGATGGGGCTGTTGCCGAGCCGCCAACTGCAGCGGCTCTACCAGGCGATCATCAGCCAGGACGCGTCGCTCTCGCGCTGACCGTACGTGGGGCGGGTACCGGACCAGGTCCGGTACCCGCCCCACGCGAGGTTTCACACCGATTCCCCTGCGGCTGCCAGGGCGGAGGCGCCGACCGGCTCGCCGTCTCCCGCGACCGGGCCGGCCGGGGTCTCGGGCCGCCGCCCCAGCCGGGCCGGCCACCAGACCCACCGGCCCAGCAGGGCGATCACCGAGGGCAGCACCACGATCCGGATCAGCGTCGCGTCCAGCAGTACGGCGCAGGCCATGCCCACGCCCAGTTGCTTCATCTCGATGAAGGTCAGCGAGGCGAACAGGGCGAACACCGAGATCATCACCAGGGCGGCGCCGGTGACCACGCCCGCGGAGCGGGTGATGCCCTGCTCGACGGCTGCCCGGACGGACAGCCCGGAGGCGGCCGCCTCGCGGATCCGGCCGACGACGAACACGTGGTAGTCCATCGACAGCCCGAGCAGGATGACGAACAGGGTGAGCGGCAGCCAGGCCACCACCTTGCCCGTGGACTGGAAGTGCAGCAGCCCGTCGGCCCAGGTGTGCTGGAAGACCAGCTCCAGCACACCGAACGAGGCCGCCGCGGAGAGCACGTTGAGCACGACCGTCACCACGGCCAGCACGATCGACCGGAACGCCAGCGCCGTGACCACGAAGGTCAGGGCCAGGGCGAAGCCCAGGACCCACGGCATCTTGTCCACCACCTGGGCCCGGTAGTCCACGTCGTAGGCCACGTCGCTGCCGCCGACCGCCCACTTCACACCGGGCACCTGTCCCACCGTGGCGGGCACGAGGTCGTTCCGCAGCCGGCTGAGGGACTCCCTGGCCTCCGCGGAACCGCTGCTGAGGCGGGTGCCGATGCCGACGGAGGCGTACCGGCCGCCGTGCGAGGTGATGATCTCGGGGGCGGGGGTGGAGGTGAACAGCGGGTCCTGGCCGGTGCGTTGCACCAGGTTCTCGAGCGCGGTGCGGAGCTGCCCGACGCCGGCCTCCGGCACCTGGGCCACCACCAGCTGGGTGTCGGACTGGATCGGGAAGAACTGCGTCAGCCGCGCCTCGGCCTGCATGGCGGGCATGCTCCGGGGCAGGTCGTCCACGCCCGTGGCCTTCAGCTTCAGGTCGAGGGCGGGAGCCGCCAGCGCCAGCAGCGCCACGGCGGACAGCAGCAGGCTGATCAGCGGGTGCCGCAGCGCCGGACGGAGCAGCGCCGACCACACCCTGCCGCGGTCCCCACGGCCCTGCAGCCGCCAGATCAGCGGCACCCGCGGCCGCTCCAGCGCCCTGCCGAACAGCATCAACAGGGCCGGCAGCACGGTGAGCGAGGCGGACATCGCGATGGCCACCACCAGGATGCTGCCGGTCGCCATCGCCGTGAAGGCCAGGTTCCCGCCCAGGTAGAGCGCCGCCATGGAGAGCATCACGACGGTGCCGGAGACCACCACGGAGTGGCCGGAGGTGGCGGCGGCCAGCTCCACGGAGTCGACCTTGCCCAGGCCCCGCGCACGCTCCTCACGGAAGCGCTTGAGGTAGAACAGCGAGTAGTCCACGCCCACGGCCATGCCCATCAGCACGATGAGCTCGCTCACCGCTCCCGGGTCCGGGACGAGTTGGGAGGCGGCGCCCCACAGGCCGAGGCCGGCCAGCACCGCGGACAGGCCGAGCACCACGGGGACGCCGGCCGCGACGATGGCGCCGCAGACGAACATCATCACCAGCAGGGTGATCGGCAGGCTCAGCACGGTCGCCTGCTGCACCTGCTCACCCAGCATCGTGTTGAGGGCGGCCCGGACGGTGTCGGGGCCGACCAGTTCGACCCGTACCGCGGGATTGTCGCGCTGTGCGGCCTGCACCGCGTCGACCAGCGGCTGCACCCGGTCCGGAGCGGTGTCCTGGTCGCCGGTCATGACCACCGGCACCAGCAGCGCCTGCCCGTTCGAGGCCGGCACCTGCTCGCCCGTCGAGGCCACGTCGGGCAGGCCCTTGAGCCGGCTCGCCGCGTCCGTGGCGGCGCGGTCGGCGGCCTGCCGGTCGAGCTCGCCGTGGAGGGCGGTCACCAGTAGCGCCTCGGTCGGAGGCTGCGCCAGACCACCGCTCTTGGCGATCGCGGTGGCCTGCGCGGACTGCCCGATCGAGAGGTCCGTGTTGGTGGCGACCTTCGTCCCGGTGCTGCCGCCGACGGCCAGCGCGACCACCACGAAGACGACCCAGATCACCAGCGCCCACCATGGGTGGTTCGCACTCCACCGCGCCGACCTCGTCAGCACATTTCGGTTTCCCACGTCCCTCTCCTCATTCTCGCGGGCTCCCGCGAAGAGATCTGCGTCCAGAAGTGATCCGCATCCAGGCGGTGGAGAAGCAGAACGAGACCAGGTGCTTCACGTGCCGGCCGTGCGGTGTCCCGGCTTCCGCCCTCGTGTCATCACGCTATCGACGGACCGTCAGGTGATCGCGGGGGAAAGTTCCATGATGGTGGTGGACTTTTCTCCCCCACCGACGCCGACCGGCGGCTGCCAGCATCGGGAAACGACCCGGAACGGCCCTGATCCGGACAGGGCCACGGCGCCGGCGTAACCCGGCGCGGGGGCCAGGTCCGCGACGCGCCAGGGGCCGGTCAGGGCCCCGCCGCGGCCGTGGACCGTCAGCGGGCCGGGGCCGCCCAGCACCCACAGGCCGAGGCCCTGGCCGAGCCGGCCGCCCTCCGCCTTGACGCAGGCCTCCTTGCGCGTCCACAGGCGGGCGAAGACCGCCGCCCGCCCGTCCGGCCCGCGGCCCGCGGGAGCGGCCGCCACCGCCCTGAACTCGTCCGGCGGGAAGCAGCGTTCGGCGATCCGGGTGGCGACGGAAGCGCCGGCCGGCAGTTCCACGTCCACTCCGACGGGCCGCGCCGCCAGCGCCACCAACGCGATCCCGTGCGAGTGCGACAGGCTGACGAACAGCCCGTTCCCGTAGGCGGGTTCGGGCTTCCCGTTCGGCCCCCTGGTGAACCGCACGGCTTCGGGCGGGCGGCCGACCCGCGAGCCCACGACGGTGCGCAGCGCCGCGTGCGCGGTGACGAAGCGGGACCTGCGGATCGGGTCCGGCAGCCGACGGGCGCGGGCGCGCTCCTCGTCGTCGAGGAGCGCGCCGAGCACGGGCGGGGCGGGGCCCGGTGCCGTGTCCAGGGGCACGGTCCACACCTCCACGTCCTCGGGGACGGGCGGCGTCAGCACGCCTCGGCTCGTCCCACCCGGCCGGTGTGCAGGCCCTGGAACAGGTTGAGCCGCTGCATGGTGCCGGTGCCCTCCATGAACTCCACGCCCCGGGCGTCGCGGGCGTACTTGTCCAGCAGCGGATGCTCCAGGCGGGCCGCCGGGCCGAAGAACGAGAGCGCCGACAGGGTGGCGTCCTCCGCGAGTTCGCAGGCCCGGGCCTTCGCGGCGGAGGCGAGGTGGCCGTCCGCCGGGCGCCGGTCCACGGCGACGGCGGCGCGGTGGGTGAGCAGCCGGGTCGCGTGGATCCGCCGGTCCAGCTCCTCGAACAGCGCCAGCTCCGTGCCCCGCAACTCCCGTCGGTGCTCGGCCACGTAGTCGTGTGCGGCACCCGCGATCCCGAGGGCGATGGCGGCCACACTGGGCCGGAGCCGGTTGAAGACCGCGAGTACGCCCCACATGCCGCGGCGGGTCGGCGGCAGATGGTGTCCCAGCACCCGGTCCGCCGGGACGCGCACGCCGTCCAGCGCGATCGCCCCCAGCCGGACGCCGCGCAGGCCGAGGGTCGGCAGCGGTTCGGCCGTCCAACCGGGGTCGGCGGTGTCCACCAGGACGGCGCGCACCCCGAGCCGCTCGGCGCCGGCGACCCGGGCGAAGACCGCCGCGACCGACGCCCGGGTGGCGTTTCCGACGTAGCGCTTGGCGCCGTCGAGCCGGAAGGACCCGTCGCCCAGCGGGGTGAGCGAGGTGCTCATCTCGCCGATGGCCGAGCCTCGTTCGGGCTCGGTGAGGGCGAAGCAGGTCCAGGTCGGCCGCTGGGTGAGCCGGTCGCGGAACCAGTCCTGCTGCTCGGGACTGCCCAGCACGTCCACCAGCACACCGGTCATCGACGGACCGGGTGACGCCAGCATCAGGGCGGCGTCGCCGCGAGCGAGCTCCTCGACCAGCACCGCCCGTTCCAGGGTGTCGCCGGAGTCCGCCGACCGGACCCGGGCGGCCAGGTGCCGTACGGCCGGCAGGTGAAGCAGGTCGTGGACGGCCTCCGGGTCGCGGTCCAGCTCCAGGGCCGCCGCACGCAGGTCCCCGGCCCAGCCGCGCGCGAGGTGGCGCAGCTCCTCCAGGTGCGTGGGGAGCCGGGTCATGATTCCTCCGGGGGCGTGGTGGAGCGGGGTTCCCGGTGCACGTCGGCGAGGAGTTCCGAGAGGTGGGCGTCCCATCCGGGGCCGGGGACGGTGAAGCCGTGCGCGCCGAGAAGACGCAGCAGCGCCCGGTCGGCCAGGGTGATCCGGTCGTGCAGGCGCCCCATCGCGGCGGCGTCCGGCGGTGCGTCGGACTCGGAGAGCACGCACTGTGCCTCCAGCTGCTCCGTCAGCACGTCGGCCAGGGCGCCCTGGACCAGCTGCTTCATCAGGAGGGGGGTGCCGTCGGTGGTGCGCTTCGCGAGTCTGGCGACGACCGCGTCCCGGAGGCCCTCCGACGCGCCGAGCCGTACCCACACCAGTCCGGCCTGCCACTCCACCGAGGCCCTGGCACCGGCGGCGGTCGCGGGGCCGGTGGTCGCGGGTTCGGCAGCCGCAGCTACGAGGCCCGGACCGTCCTGGCCCCCCGGCAGCGGCACGGCGTCGGCCGGGACGAGGGCGTGGCCGCCGGGGCCCCGGGGCGGGGCGTCCGG
This sequence comes from Kitasatospora sp. NPDC096204, assembly GCF_044763205.1. NCBI lineage: Bacteria > Bacillati > Actinomycetota > Actinomycetes > Kitasatosporales > Streptomycetaceae > Kitasatospora > Kitasatospora sp. NPDC096204. Next base: position 29,425 of record NZ_JBIWFT010000020.1, on the reverse strand, counting down.
GGACAGGGCCGTGTTCAGTCCGCGCACGGCCTCGACGATGCCGTCGCGGCGGGCACGGGCGCGGCACTCCCGCCAGCAGCGGTTGACGTCGACCGGCGCCGTCATCGGACTCCGCCCTCTCCGGCCGGCAACTCCAGGGTGCAGTGGGCCAGGCGGTCCAGTTCGTGGTCGTAGTCGGCGATCACCGCCGGCCCGCCCGGCGCCTCCCGCAGTGCCGCCCAGACCCCGGTGCACGGCAGCCCCGGCTCCGCGTCCCGGCGCCGGGTGCCGGGGGACGGCGCGAGCCCGGGGCCGGCGGCCAGCCCGGTGCCCGCCGCGAGCAGGGCGGCTCCGGAGAGGTCCGCGCGCAGCCCGGGCAGCGCCCGGTCGGCCCGGCCCTGTCCCATTCCGGCGACGGGCGAGGCCCCGCCGTCCCAGGCGAGCAGCAGTGCCACCGCCGAGTCGTGCTCGGCGGCGTACTGGCCGGACGCGGGCCCGGGGTACGGCTGCGAGCTCTGGTCGACGACGACCAGCAGCAGCCGGTCCCAGTGCGACCGGCGGGCGTACTCGACGGCGATCCGCAGCGCGGTGAACGGGGCCAGCACCCCCTGGTCGGAGACCGCGAAGCAGAGCGGCTCCCCGGGCAGCCGGTGCTGCAGCAGTGACGCGGTGAGCGTGGTGTGCTCGAAGTCCGGTGTGGTGTAGGCGAGTACGGCCACCTGCGGCGCCTCGGCCGGCGTGAGCGGACCGAGCGCGTCGAGGGCTCCGGCGGCCAGCCGGGGCGTCGGCCGCAGCGGGGAGTCCGTGAACCCCTCGCGCAGCACCCGCGTCCCGTACAGCTCGGCCGTCCGCCGGTGCACCTCCTGGACCGCGGGACGTGGCGCACCGCGGAGTCCCCTCTGGTCGGTGGGCCGGTACCAGCCCGCCCGCAGCAGGCGTGGGACCGTGCCCGCGACCGCGTCGGCGGTGGCGGGCACGGTTCGGGAAGGCGGCGCGGTGGCGCGGAACACGGCTACGAGCCCGCCTCGTTCACGACGAAGTCCACCAGGGTGCCCACCGTCGCGAAGTCGCCCATGTCCAGGCTCTCCACGTCGAACTGCAGGCCGAGTTCGTCCTCGATGACGATGAGCATCTCCAGGGCGCTGCTGGAGTCCAGGCCGAGGTCGTCGAAGATCCGGGCCTCCTCGCCGATCTCCGCGGTGTCCTGGTTGAGCACCTGTGCCAGGGCCTCGCGCACGGCGGCGAGACAGGCCGCCCGCTTCTCCGGGGCGGACACGGTTGCGGTGTCGTCGGTCATTGGTTCCTCTCCGGGGTCGGTCCCGCGGCGTCCGCGGGCAGGTGGAGGTGCTGGCGCGCGAGCATCGACTCGGTGTCGTCGCGTTCCCGGACCAGGTGCGGCCGTCCTCCGAGCATCAGCACCTCGGCCGGATAGCCGTGGCTGAGGAAGTGCACGGGGGAGGCGGTCGGGCCGTACGCGCCGGACCGTTCCACGCCCAGCAGGTCGCCGGGGCGCAGCTCGGGCAGCGACACCTTCTTGCCCAGCAGGTCGTTGGGCGTGCACAGCGGGCCGGTGATGTTCCACGGGCCGCCGTCCGGTTCGTCGAGCTTCTGGAGCGCCGTGATGGGGAAGTTGCGCTTGACGAACGAGCCGATGCCGACCGCCGCCATGTGGTGGTTGGTGCCGCCGTCGGCGACCGCGAAGCGCTCGCCCATGGAGCTCTTGGTGTAGCGGACCCGCACCACGTAGGTGCCGTGCACCGCGACGAGGTAGCGGCCCAGCTCCATGATCAGCCGGGTGCCGGGGTGCCGGTCGGCGAAGTCCGCGACCAGCGGGTTGAGCAGTTCGGCCAGCACCGCCGGGTCGGGGTCCTGCTCGTTGTCGAAGTAGGCCACCCCCAGGCCCCCGCCGATGTCCACCAGCTCCAGCGGGAAGCCCAGCTTGGCGGACAGCAGCTCGGCCAGCTCGAAGATGCGGCGGGCGTTGTCCGCGACGACGGCGGGGTCCAGGATGCGGGTGCCGAGGTAGACCTGCACGCCGTGCACCCGGACCGCACCGCAGCGGTCCAGCACCTCCTGCGCGGAGAGCAGCTGCCCCTCGTCGATGCCGAACTGCCGGGGCTTGCCGCCCATGGTCAGGCCCGAGCCCTTGACGGTGAACTCCGGATTGACCCGCAGCACCACGGGGGCCGGCACGCCGCGCTCCCGGGCCAGTTCGTCGATCAGCTCCAGCTCGTCCAGCGACTCGCAGACGATGGCGGCGACGCCCTCGTCCAGGCAGGCGGCGAGCTCCGCCCGGCTCTTTCCCGGGCCGAGGAAGAGGATGTCGTGCGGCGGGACACCGGCCCGGAGCGCGGTGACCAGCTCGGTCAGCGAGGAGACCTCCGCGCGGGCGCCGGCCGAGTGCAGCAGCCCGCAGACGGAGATGTTCGGGTTGGCCTTGAGGGAGTAGAAGATCTCCAGCGCCGGATGGAGCAGCGACTTGAGCTCCCGGAACCGGTCCGCGATCCCGTCGCCGTCGTAGAGGTACAGCGGGGTGCCGAACTCCTCGGCCAGGGCGGTGATCCCCACGCCCTGCACAGTGAACTCCCGGCTCATGCCGGACTCCCTTCCACGGTGTGCAGCAGCCCCGCCAGCCGGCGGGACACTTCCTCGTCGAGGGCCGCGGCCGCGTCGTCGTCGCCGGCGACCACCACGCCGTACAGGCGCCCCTCGAACGGCCCCTCGCCGCCCGCCGCGGCGGCGGCGTTGACCGTGGCGAAGTTGTTGACGAACAGCCCGGTGCCGCCGCGCTCCGTCAGCAGCAGTCCGTCGAGCGCGTCCCGCAGCTCGGCGAACGACAACGGCCGGGCGACGCGCAGCGGGTACTGGCGGGCGACGGCGATGCCGTCCGGTGCCATCAGTCCCTCGGTCAGCACGGCCTGGTAGGTCGACATGTTGTGGCGCGCGTTGATCTCGACCACGGGGTAGAGGCCGCCGTCCGGGTCGACCATGGCGTCGATGCCGACGACGCCGAACCAGCCGTCGGCGGCGAGCTTCCCGCCCAGCCGCGCCGCCGCCTCGCGCACCTCGCCGTTCTGTGCGGCGGTGAGCCTGGCCGGCATCCGGTGGCCCTTGTGCACGCCGCGCTCGGTCAGCGCCTCCTTGACGAAGTCGAACCGCACCGAGCCGTCGCGGCCCACGGTGAACTGGTAGTTGAGGTCGGCGGCCTTGGCGACCCACTCCTCCAGCACCAGGGCGAGGCGGTCGCCGCCGGCCCGCGCGGCCTGCCCCGCGGCCATCCGCCGCAGCCGCTCCAGCCGCCGCGGGTCGTCGAGCACCACGATGCCCTTGCCGGACACCCCGTAGGCGTCCTTGACCGCGATCCGGCGGCCCTCGGCCAGCCGTCCGCCGGCCCACTCCACCGCCTCCGCCAGCTCCGCGGTCGTCTCGCAGGTACGGCCCGGGGCCTGGCGCAGCCCCAGCTCGTCGGCCAGCTTCCGGCTGTAGACCTTGCTGTTCACGCGCTTGCACAGGGCGGCGGGCGGCGCGGCGAGCCGCAGTGAGGTGCGCGCGGCGAGCCGCTCCTCGGCCTCGGAGACGCCGTGTGCGACGATCCGGACGCCGAGCGGTGCCAGCCGGTCCCGCAGCGCGTCCAGCAGGACGTCGTCGGCGAGTACGTCCTCGGTGACCGCGCGCAGCGGGTCCTGCCGGGCCGGGACGTGCACGGTGGGCGTGCCGATGCCGAGCCCGCGGAGCTGGTCGAGGTAGTCCGGATCGGGCGCCGCCTTCAGCACGACGTGGTCCTGCTCGCCGCCCAGCAGCAGGGCGAACTCGTCCATCCGGTTCACCACCGCGCTCCCGGCGTGGGAGGCGACCCGGGGCAGCGCGGGCTCGCCCTCGGCCCAGTTGTTCTCGACCTCGAAGTTGCCGAGGAACAGCAGGGGGGTGTCCGCGGAGCCGGTGACCGCCCGCCCGAGTCGGGAGCGGAAGCCGCTGTCGGTCTCGTCCAAGGCTCGACCTTGCCTTTCTTGCGTGGGTGGACGGCTGTCGGGAGGACTGTCGGTGCTGGAGGGGCCGGTGCCGGGGCGGCGCCGGAGGGGGCGGTGTGCCGGGGGTGTCGGAGCGCTCAGTGCTCGAGGACCATGGCCGCGAAGGTCGCTCCCAGTCCCACGCTGGTCATCACGTAGCGGTCGCCGGTGGCCAACCGGCCGTCCAGGGTGGCCTGTTGCAGGTTGACGAAGGGGTCCGCGCAGAAGCAGTGCCCGGTCCGGGCGACCAGGTCGAGGTACACCCGGGCCATCGGGATGCCGAGCATCCGGCACACCGCCACCCACGAGAGCCGGTTGACGTTGTGCGGCAGCACCAGCGCCACCTCGTCCAGCGTGCACCCGGCCCGGTCGAGGGCGGCGCGCACCACCTCGCACAGTGCCGGTGCGTACAGCGCCTGGAACTCCTTCGCGGCCTGCGGGTCCTCCATCAGGAACTGGTCGTGGAAGCGGCTGTGGGTGCGGGCCGCATAGCCGAGCAGCCGGTCACCGGTTCCGCCCGCACTCAGCAGCACCGCGGCGGTGGCCTCGCCCATCACCGTGACGCCCGGGATGGACTGCGACTGCCTGGACCCGACCTTCTCGCCGGCCAGGACCAGGGCGAGGGCGTCCGGGTCGCCGTCCGCCGTCAGCAGTGTCCCGGCCATGTCGAGAGCGAGCAGGCCGGATGCGCAGGCGTGCTGCGAGACCACGAAGCCGGTGGCGTGCCGCAGGCCCAGCTCCTCCAGCAGCGGGGCCGTCGAGGTGTGCGGGTAGGGCATCGGGGACGGCATGGTCCGGGCCTGCAGCACGTAGCGGACGTCGGACTCCCGCCCGCGCAGCTCCGGGAGCGCCGCCACGGCCCGTCGCAGCAGTTGCGTCTCGCCCTCGCCGGGCTCGCGGCAGATCTCCGCGAGGCCGTAGTACCGCTCGTACTGGCGCAGTTGGCCGTCGGACATGCCGACGTCCCGCTGCAGCCGGGCGAGCGGCACCGTGGTGGGGCGGTGGCTGGCAACCGCCGATATCGCCGTCATGGGAACACGTTCCACCGGCCTGCTGACACGGCGCTGATCCCGCGCTGATCCCGCGCTGACCGCCCGCCGCGGACGCTTGCCCCGCCCGGGACGGCCCATGAGGATGTGCGCCGTGACAGCCTTCCCGAATGTCGAAGCGTTCGCCGCCGCCGCCGGCCGGCACCTGGGCCGGAGCGACTGGATCCCGGTCACCCAGGACCTGGTCGACCGGTACGCCGCCGTCGTCGGCGACGAGCAGTGGATCCACACCGACCCCGAGCGCGCCGCCGAGGGCCCCTTCGGGGCGACGGTCGCCCACGGCTATCTGACGCTCGGTCTGCTGACCGCCATGACGGACAGCGTCCTGTCCGTCGGCGGGACCCGGCACATCCTCAACGTGGGGCTGGACTCCGTGCGCTTCCACCGGCCGGTGCGGGTCGGCCGGCGGATCAGGGCGGACGCCACCCTGCTGACCGCGAGGCGACTGCCGTCCGGCTGCCTGTTCGGGCTCCGGATGGAGGTCGAGGTGGAGGGTGAGTCCGGTGTGGCCTGTGTGGCGGAAACCCGTTCGCTGGCCGTCCCTTGGCCATAAAGTGGATATTCCTCCCCTGTGGCGGACGGTCGCCGTTCCAATAATGGAGGGCGGCGCATCAATCAGGGATGCGGAACCCCAGGGGGCACCGGATGAACAGCAGGCAGCAGGGCGCATCGATGACCGCACACACGCCGGCGCCCCCACCGCCGGGCGGCTCCTTCACCGGCCTGCGACGCTCCCTCGTGCTGTTCGGCCTCTCCATGCGGGCGCTGGTGCTCGGCCTGTGGCTGACGAGCCTGTACGTCTTCCTGCCCGTCGGCCTGGGTGTGTCGCTGCTGCCGGGCACCCAGCGCGCCGTCCGCCGACTGGTCGACCGGCAACGTGAGTTGGCGGCGCAGTGGTCCGGGGTGTCGGTGCCCGCGCGCTATCCGCCGCTCCCGGACACCCGGCAGGGCCAGGCGCTCCACGCCCTCCTCGTCGCGCGGGACAACCAGGTGTGGCGGGACTGGCGGTTCGTCGTCATCGACCCGCTGCTCGGCGGCGTGATCGCGTTCATTCCGGCGGCACTGCTGCTCAGCAGCCTGTGGGGGCTGACGACGGCGGTGTTCGGCGCCCGGCTGTCGCACGACCTGGGCAGCATCTGGTACCTGTTCATCCCGGTCGACGGCCCCGTCACCGCGGTGCTCGCCGGACTGCTGGCCGTCGTGGTCGCGCTGTTCGCGCTGTGGGACGCCCCGCGCACCGCGCCGCGCCACGCCCGGTACGTGTTCCGGCTGCTGGCGCCGGGGGCGGACGAGGCGATGGCCGAGCGCATCGAGCACCTGACCACCACGCGCTCCGACGCGATGGACACCCAGATGGCCGAGATCCGCCGCATCGAGCGCGATCTGCACGACGGCGCCCAGGCCCGCCTGGTCGCGATGGGCATGACCCTCAACGCGGCCGAACGGCTGCTCAAGACCAACCCGGACGCGGTGGCGGCCCTGCTCGCCGAGGCCCGCGAGTCCTCGACCAAGGCGCTGGACGAACTGCGGGACCTGGTCCGGGGCATCCACCCGCCGGTGCTGGCCGACCGCGGCCTGGGCGACGCGATCCGCTCCCTCGCCCTGCTCTGCCCGCTGTCCACGGAGGTCGGCATCGACCTGGACGGCCGGCCGGAGCCTCCCGTCGAGTCCGCCGCCTACTTCGCCGTCTCGGAGATCCTCACCAACGCCGCCAAGCACTCCGGTGCCGAGCGCGCCTGGATCGACGTCCGGCACGAGGGCGGCATGCTCCGCATCGACATCACCGATGACGGGCGCGGCGGTGCCGACCCGGCCGGGGGGACCGGACTGCGTGGGATCGAACGTCGGCTGGCGGCCTTCGACGGCATCCTGGCCGTCAGCAGCCCGCCGGAAGGACCCACCCTGATCACCATGGAGCTGCCGTGCGAATTGTCCTGGCCGAAGACCACTTCCTCCTGAGGAACGGGTTGGTGCAACTGCTCACCGCCTACGGTCACGAGGTGGTCGAGGCGGTCGACAACGGCCCCATGCTGCTGCGCGCGCTCACCGGGAAGCGTCCGGACGTCGCGGTGGTGGACGTCCGGCTGCCGCCGGGCCTCAGTGACGAGGGACTGCGCGCGGCGGTCGAGGCCCGCACCCGGATCCCCGACCTGCCGGTGCTGCTGCTGTCGCAGTACGTCGAACCGCTCTACGCCCACGAGCTGTTGGCCACCGGCTCCGCGGGCGTCGGGTACCTGCTCAAGAGCCGGGTCACCAACGGCGACCAGTTCATCGACGCCGTCGAGCGGGTGGCCGCGGGCGGCACGGCGATGGACCCGGAGGTCATCCAGCAACTGCTCACCCGCAAGGTGCGCGACGAGCGCCTGACCGCGCTCTCCGCGCGCGAGCGGGAGGTGCTGGAGTGCCTGGCGCAGGGCCGCTCGAACGCCGGGACGGCGGAGGAGCTCCACATCTCCGAGAAGGCGGTGGCCAAGCACATCGGCAACATCTTCACCAAGCTCGGCCTGCCGCCCTCGGAGACCGACAACCGCCGGGTCCTGGCCGTCCTCGCCTACCTCGACCACTGAGCCCGGATCCACCGGGCCGATTTCCCGGGTGATCCCCTTCGGCTCGTCGGGATCCGGGAGCAGGCCTCCGGGGGGGGGAGTCTCGGGGAGAGGGGGCTTTCCGGGCGGGCGGGGGCGGGCCCGTGGTCATGGGGGTGGGGTGCCCCGGGGTGCGGGGGCGTGGGGGCGACGGGGCGCCGACTGCCGGGGGCGCCGCGGAGTCGACTCCAACTCCACCTCCGGGGGCGGGTATTGGCGGCCACCCTGGCTGGATCGACACGCCGTGGCGGGGTGGTTCGACGCCTTCGAGAGCAAGATTTTTGACCATTGACCATGTCCACCTCAGCGCATAGCCTGACGAGGCAGCACCGAAATCGGGCACCGGGCCTCCGGCGGCGGGTGCTCGCGCAGCGGCTGAGGGGCGTCATCGAACCGCGGATGTCCGCGCACGTTCGGGTGCAATTCTTTTTGCCATGGGGGACACGGGTATGACTGGCTTGTCAGTTGGTGTACGAATTGATGGAAATGGCTCTGTCGCCGACTCTCTCTCAGGCCTCGTCGAGTGGCATGCGGCGCGGGATCCCGAGGCGCCGGCCGTGGATTATCCGGACACCGGAATCGTCCTGAGCTACGGCGAGTTGAGCCGTCGGGCGAACCGCTTGGCGGCGTACCTGGGCTCGCGGGGCGTGGGGATCGGCGACCACGTGGTCACCTGTCTGCCGGCCGGCCCCGAGCTGGTGGTCGCCCTGCTCGCGATCGTCCGGTCCGGCGCCGCCTACGTGCCGCTGGACCCTTCGCACCCGGTGGAGCGCCGGCGGCTGATCCTGGCGGACTGCGCCGCGCGGGCCGTGGTGACCCGGGACGACTACGCGGCGGACTGCGAGGGCCTGGGCGCGGACGTGGTCGCGGTGGACGCCCTCGCCGGGGAGATCGCCGCGCTGTCGGCCGACCTGCCGGACGTGACGCCCGGCCCCGAGGACGCCGCCTACGTCTGCTACACCTCCGGAACCACCGGCACTCCCAAGGGAGTCGTGGTCCCGCACCGCGCCGTACTGGACCTGCTGAGGTCCACCGACTACGTGCAGCTGACCTCGCGGGACGTCATGGCCCAGGCCGCCAACCCCGCCTTCGACGCGGTCACCTTCGAGATCTGGGGCGCCCTCACCGCCGGAGCCCGGCTGGTCGGGCTGCCCAAGGAGGCGGTGGTGGACCCGGCCGCGTTCGAGCAGGCCGTCAAGGAGCACGGGCTGACCGTGCTGTTCCTGACCACCGCGCTGTTCAACCAGATCGCCCGGGACCGGCCGTGGGCCTTCGGGCCGCTGCGGGTGCTGCTGTTCGGCGGCGAGGCGAGCAACCCCCGGCGGGTGCGCCAGGTGCTGGCGGCCGAGCCGCCGGAGCACCTGCTGCACGTGTACGGACCCACCGAGACCACGACCTTCGCCACCTGGTACGAGATCACCGAGGTCGCGGAGGACACCAGGACGATCCCGATCGGCCGGCCGATCGGCGCCACCGTCGCCCTGGTCCTCGGCGAGGACCTCCGGCCGGTGGCCCCCGGCGGCTCCGGCGAGCTGTACCTGGGCGGGCCCTGCGTCGCGCTCGGCTACCTCAACCGCCCCGAGCTCACCGCCGAGCGCTTCGTCGACGACCCGGTCGGGCCCGGAACGAGCCGGCTCTACCGCACCGGTGACCACGTCCTGCTGCGCGAGGACGGCGCGATCGAGTTCCTCGACCGGGTCGACAACCAGGTCAAGCTGCGCGGGTTCCGGATCGAGCTGGGCGAGATCGAGGCGGTGCTCACCGCGCACCCGTCCGTCTCCGAGGCCGTGGTCTCGGTGTACCAGCAGGCCGAGGACGACCGGCGGCTGGTCGCCCACGTGGTGCCGGCGGCGGCCGCCGCCGCGGAGTCGGACAGTCAGGTCACCGAGTGGCGGGAGATCTACGAGACCCTCTACGACGACGCCGGGTCCACCGACCTCGGCGAGAACTTCGTGGGCTGGAACAGCAGTTACGACGACCTGCCGATCCCGCTCGACCAGATGCGGGAATGGCGCGCGGCGACGGTGGACCGCATCCGCGAGCTCCGGCCGCGCCGGGTGCTGGAGATCGGCGTGGGCAGCGGCCTGCTGATGTCCGAACTCGCCCCGGACTGCGAGGAGTACTGGGGCAGCGACTTCTCCCCGGCGGCGATCGAGGCGCTGCGCGCCCAGACCGAGGCGGACCCCCGCCTGCGCGGCCGGGTCAAGCTGCTCTGCCGGGCCGCGGACGTCGTGGACGAGCTGCCGGCCGGCCACTTCGACACGGTCGTGATCAACTCGGTCGTGCAGTACTTCCCCAACGTCGAGTACCTGCGGACCGTCGTCGAGCGGGTGCTGCCGCTGCTCGCCCCCGGCGGCTCGTTCTTCCTCGGCGACCTGCGGAACCTGGACCTGCTGCGCTGCATGCAGACCGGCGTCGAGCTGGCCCGCTCCGCCGCCGCCGGGCACGACCGGGACGTCGAGAGCACCCGCCGGTCGATCGGCCAGCGGATCGAGCTGGAGACCGAACTCCTGCTCTCCCCCTCGCTGTTCACCGTGCTGGCCCGCGAGCTGCCGGCGATCCGCGCGGTGGACGTCCGGATCAAGCGCGGCACCCACCACAACGAGCTCAGCCGCTACCGCTACGAGGCCGTGCTGAGCACCGGCGAGCCGGTCGCGGACCTCCGGGACGCGCCGCGGCTCGACTGGGGCACGGACCTGCGCTCCACCGCCGAGCTCGAGGCGCACCTGCGGGCCGAGGCGCCCGCCGCCCTGCGGATCGCCGGGGTGCCCAACGCCCGGATCCACCGGGAGTGGACCGTGATGCGGGGCCTCGACTCCGGCGCCGGCCTCGCCGAGGCCGCCGAGCGGGCGGCGCGGACGGACACCGCACCCGACCCGGAGGAGCTGTGCGCCCTCGGCGAGCGCGCCGGCTACCGGGCGTTCGCGACCTGGTCGGCCGACACGGCCGAGGCCGTCGACGTCCTCCTGCTCGCCCCCGGCACCGAGGCCGGCCCGCTGACGGACGGCTACGCCCCGGACGCCGCCGCGACCCCCGCGGTCGGCGACTGCGCCAACACCCCCACCGCCTTCGACAGCACCGTCGACCTGGCGGTGACCCTGCGCGGTTACCTCCAGCGGCAACTGCCGGACTACATGGTCCCGGCCGCGCTGATGACGGTCGAGGCCCTGCCGCTCACCCCGAACGGCAAGGTCGACCGGCGCGCCCTGCCGGCCCCGACCCTCGCGGCCGCCATGCCCGGCACCCTGCCGGGGACGCCGATCGAGGAGATCGTCCGCGACCTGTTCGCGGAGGTCCTCGGGCTGCCGAAGCGCGCGGTGTACGCGGACTCCGACTTCTTCGCCCTCGGCGGGCACTCGCTGATCGCCGCGCGCCTGGTCGCCCGGCTGCGGGCCACCCTCAAGGTCGACCCCGGCACCCGGGCGCTCTACGAGGCGCCCACGGTACGGGGGCTGGCCGCCCTGGCCGGCGACCCGGACCGTTCCGGCGGTCCGGGCGGGGCCGGCGACCCGGACCGTTCAGGCGGTCCGGGCGGGGCCGGGGGCGGGACCGGCAACCTCGTGCTGCCCGTGCGCTTCGAGCGGGCCCTGGACGTCAGGGCGCTGGAAGCCGCGCTGAAGGACCTGGCCCACCGGCACCTGCCGCTGGCCGGCCTGCGGGTCGACGCGCTGACGGCCGAGCCGCCGGGGAAGGCCGGCCAGGACGAGCTGGTGGCGGACGCCGCCCGGCGCCCGATAGGCGCCGAACTCCCCGGCACCGCACGGCTGTTCGCCTTCGCGCCGGACGACCACCTGCTGCTGCTCACGCTCCGCCCCGAACTGGTCGACGTCTCCTCGTACCTGCCGCTCGCCGCGGACCTGGTCCGGGCGTACGAGGCGCGCTCGGTGGACGAGGCGCCGCGCTGGCCGACCGCCGCCCTCCCCGGCGGCGCCGCGAGGCCCGAGCCGGCGGCGGACGCCCCCGAGCCGACCCCGCTGCCGACGGCCGCGCTCGGCGGCGCGCAGGCGGGCACCGCAGCGGCGGGCGCGACGCGGGAGGCCGCCGACCACGCCCCGGTCGGCCGGGCGGAAACCGTCATCGACGCCGAACTGCACCGCAGGCTGGACCTCTTCACGGCCGAGCGGGGCGCCACCGTCCTGATGGTGGCGCACGCCGCCCTGGCGGCCCTGCTCACCCGGCTCGACGCGGGCACCGACCTCGTGCTGGCCACCCCCGTCCCGGTGCGCGGCGGCGACGACCTGCGGCACGCCGTCGGCCGGTACACCCGGACCGTGCCGCTGCGGACGGACACCTCGGGCGACCCCTCGTTCGGCGCACTGCTCCAGCGGGTCCACGCGGCCCAGCTGGCGGCGTTCCGCCAGGAGCCCGTCCCGGCCCGTCCCGGCGGTGTGGTCCTCTCCGTCGCCCCGCAGGCCGGTGCGACCTTCGAGACCGCCGGCCTGGTGGTCCGCGCCGAACAGCCCCGCCGGCCGCACCCGGACGCCGAGCTGGCGCTGGTGCTGACCGAGCGGCAGAGCGCGACCGGCGAGCCGCTGGGGATCGAGGTCGAGGCCTCGTACCGCTCGGACCTGATCGGTGCCGGGGCGGTCGCGGCGCTGCTCGACGGCCTGGTGACGCTGCTCGGTTCGGCCCTCGACCAGCCGGGGCAGGGCATCGGCGCGCTGCGGCTGCTCTCGGACGAGGCCCTGGAACGCTCCCGGCCGGCCTGGGCCGGGGAACGACGGGCCGTCCCGCTCCGTACGGTGCCCGAGCTGTTCGCGGACCGGGTCCGGGAGCAGGCCGACGCCGTCGCCCTCGACGACGGCTCCCGGGCGCTGACGTACGCGGAGCTGGACCATCGCTCCGACCGGCTCGCCCGCACGCTCGCCGGGCACCGGGCCGGGCCGGGCGCGGTGGTGGCCACCGCGATCGCCTCCCCGCTCGGGTTCGCGACGGCGGTGCTGGCCGTCGCGAAGGCGGGCGCCGTCTGCTGGCCCGTCGACCCGGCGGCGCTCCCGGCGGCGCTCGCGGAGCGGGTCGGGGTGCTCCTCCTCGACGCCGACGCCGAGCGGGCCGTGCCGGAGCTGGGCGCCCCGGCCGTCCGACTGATGCTCGGCGGAACGTCCGGCGACGCCCTCGACGACGGCCGCCCGGACCGGGCCGCCGAGCCGGTCGGGACGCCAATCGGGGCGCCGGCCCCGCAGCGCCCGGTACTGCTGGCCGGCACCGACACCCCGCAGGTCGGCGAGGTGCTGATCGGCGCCGAGGGCATCGCCACCGCCGCCGCCTGGCGCGCGGCCGAGCAGCCGGGCACGCGCGGCGCCTGGCTGCACCCGGGCTACCCCGGCCCCGCCGCAGCGCTCGACCTGCTGGAGGCGCTCGCCGCCGGAGCCACGGTCCTGGTGCCGGACGCGAAGCGGTACGACGACCCGTCCGGCCTGGCCGACTGGCTGCGGGACGGCGGCGCCGACCACGTCGTGTCCACCGACCCGCTGCCGGCCGTACTGGCCGAGGCGTACGCCGAACCCGGGCGCGCCGCAGGCTCGCCGGCCTTCCTCACGGTGTCCACCGACCGGGACGAGGCGAGCCCCGGGACGCACGCCCTCGCCGACGCCCACGGCCTCACGCTGACCGTCCGGGCCGGCCGCCCCGAGGCCCGTACGGTGGTCGTCCACCGGCCCGGCGCCGTCGCGCGACCGGCCTGGAACCAGCGGGTCCACGTGCTCGACGCCCAGCTGCGCCCGGTGCCCCCGGGCGGGACGGGCGCACTGTACCTGGCGGGCGCGAGCCTCGCGCTCGGGTACGCCGGCCGGCCCGACGCGACCGGGGACCGCTTCGTCCCCGACCCCTTCGAGGCCTCCGGCGAGCGCATGTGGCGCGCCGCCCGTGCCGCCCGGCACGGCTCGGACGGAAGCCTGGAGATCCTCGACGAGCCGTGGTCCGAGGACCCCTTCGAGGACGAGTACGGGACCTTCGTCGTCCTCGCCGACGACCGTGACCTTCCGGCCCTGTGGCCCAACTCCGTTCCGGTGCCCACCGGTTGGCGGGTGGTGCACCCCGAGGACCTGCGCGACCTGTGTCTTGACTTCCTCAACGAGCACGCGGCGGCCGGCCTCCGGCCCGGCGGTTGATCCCGCCTCCCGCCTTCCGCCTTCCGCCTCCCGCGCTCCAAACCCCTCACGAACACAAGGTTCATCCATGACTGCGATGGCACACATCCCTGCAGCTGACGGACAGGCCGACACCCAGGGCCGGTTCCACCACATCCTCGAACTGACCGAGCAGGACGCCCGCGCGGCCCACGAGCTGGCCGCGGACTGCGTCAGGACCTTCAAGGCCGCCAACGACCTGCGCTTCCTGGACGAGGCCCCGGTGCTCGCCCAGGAGCTGCCGCTCGCGGTGCGCCGCCACCTCAACGACGCGCGCCGGGACGAGCGGACGCACGTGACCGTGATCAGCGGCAACATCGTCGACCAGCGCGCGCTGGGCCGCACCCCCGCCCACTGGAGCGAGGCCGACACCGAGCCGAGCCACGTCTACGGCGCCCTGCTGGTGCTGTACTCCGCCCTGCTCGGCGACGTCATCGGCTGGGCCACCCAGCAGTCCGGCCGGCTGGTCACCGACGTGCTGCCCAGCCGCGGCTACGAGCAGAGCCTGATCTCCGCCTCCAGCGAACTCGAGCTGGGCTGGCACACCGAGGACGCCTTCTCCCCCCACCGCGCCGACTGGGTGGGCCTGTTCGCGCTGCGCAACAGCACCGAGGTGGCCACCACCGTCTCGCACGTCGACGTCCGGCGGATGCCCGCGGACGTGGCGCGGGTGCTCGCCCAGCCCAGGTTCGTCGCGATCCCCGACTCCTCGCACGAGTTCGCCGAGGGCGAGACGCCGATGGACCCGGTCGCCATCCTCAGCGGCCACGCCGACGCCCCCGTGCTGCGCATCGACCGCGACTTCTTCCGGGCCCGGGCGGACGACACCGAGGCCGCGCGGGCCCTGGACTGGGTGGTCGCGCACCTGGACGCCAACCTGACGGACGTCTTCATCCGCACCGGCGACGTCTGCTTCGTCGACAACCGCAACGTGGTGCACGGCCGCCGCGCGTTCCGGGCCGACTACGACGGCGAGGACCGGTGGCTCAAGCGCGTCAACGTCGTCCGCGACCTGCGGCGCACCCGCCCCGGGCGCCTGGACGGCTCGACCCGCGTCATCGGCTGACCGGCCCGCCGTCCCCCGACTCCCCTCCCCAGCAACGCTCCAGCGAGGAAGCCATATGACCACGTCCCAGCGCCCCGTCGTCCTTCTGGTCGAGAGCCGTCGAGCGACCTTCACCGACAGCGTGCTCAGCCGCGACGACGTCTCGGTCGTGCTGCTGCGGTTCGACTCCGTCCAGCTCACCCCGGAGTACGTCGAGCGCACCGCCGACGTGCCGACCTTCACCCTGGCGACCGCCGCCCCGCTCGAGGAGGAGGCCGCCCGCTACCTGGCCTGGATCGAGACCGTCGGCGAGCGCCCGCAGTACTTCTGCAACCCGAACGAGGCCCTCCAGGCGTCCGCCCAGCGCTTCGCCGCCCTCGTCGGCCTGCCGCACCTGAGCGAGGAGCAGGTCGCCTGGGTGCGGAACAAGAAGACCATGAAGGACCGGTACGCCGAACTGGGCATCCCGCACGCGGCCTACCGTCCGGTCACCGTCCTGGCGGACGTCGAGGCCTTCGGCGCCGACCACGGCTGGCCGGTCATCCTCAAGCCGATCGACTCCGACTCCTGCATCGGCACCTACCGGATCGACTCGCCGGCCGGGCTCGCGGACGTCCCTCCGCTGGACCCGCAGCTGGAGTGGATGGTCGAACAGTACATCTCCGGCCGGGAGTTCCAGCTCTGCGCGGTGATCGCCCGCGGCCGGGTCGTGGACGCCTACCTGTCCAAGAACCCCCGCCCGATCATCGAGGTCCTGGACGGGGCGATCAACGCCAACATCACCTACGCGCCGAGCGAGCAACTCCCGGTCGACGCCAAGGAGCTGGCCCAGCAGCTGACCGACGGGCTGGGCATCCCGTACGGCTACCTGCACGGCGAGTTCTTCCTCACCGAGGAGGGCGAGTTCCACATGAGCGAGGTCGCGGCCCGCCTCAGCGGCTGCGAGGTGCCGATGAACCACGGGCTCGCGTACGGCTTCGACTTCCTGCGCGTCATCCTCGACACCTACGTCGACCGGGTCCCGGTGCCCGACTACACCCTGGACCGCGCGGTCGGCGACCTGCTGCTGCCCACCCGGCCCGGCCTCCTGGTGGGCATCAGCACCGAGGAGGAGCTGCTCCGGCTGCCCGGAGTCATCGGCGCCCACCTCACCGCCCAGCCGGGCGACCTGCTCGACCCGCCGCGCGCCTCGCACGCCAGCACCGGCTACGTCCACGTCGAGGGCGCCACCGCCGACGAGGTCGAGCAGCGCATGCAGGCCGTGCTCGACCACTTCGAGCTCAAGGTGGTGGACGCGTGACCGAGCCGGGACAGGAATCCCCGTTCGTCGCCCACGAGGCGCTGCCGGGCTACGCCGAGGCCGTCACGGCGTGGCTGGCCGACGGCACCGGCACCGCCGCGATCCCGGTGTGGACCGGCGCGCGGCGCGACCTGCTCGACGGGATCGCGCTGGCCCGGCCGGTCTACGCCGGCCGGCGCGCCCCCGAGCCCGCCGCAACCGGCGTGGTGGTCGGCGCCTCGCTGCCCGAGGAGGTCCGCCGCCTCGCCGGGCCGCTGGCCCGCACCTGGGTCACGAAGGTGTCGGACCTCCCCGACACCGGCTCCGTCCTCGTCCTCGGCAGCTACGCCGACCTGCGCGCGGACGACGTCCAGGAGGTCGTCGAGCAGACCTACGCCCAGAGCAGGGACCTGTTCCTGCTCACCGGCCGGGACGCCCACACCGTCAGCTGGGTCGTCGCCAAGCAGTACGCGGACGCCTCGCCGCACGGCGGGATCGGCGTGATCTCGGAACTGGACGCCCTGCCGGCGGCGCCCGGCACCGTCTGGTTCGGCGCCGAGGACGTCCGGCACAAGGACATCCAGGGCATCGCCCTGGACCGGGTCTGGCGCCGGGTGCTGTTCCACGGGAACGGCAAGGACGACCAGCTCAACCTCGGGCAGTTCACCCTCTGCGGGCTGAGCCCGGTCGGCGAGCGGGACCCGAACCTGGCGGGCCCCAAGTGCGCCTACGGGCTGGGCTGCACCAAGCCCGAGGAGAAGCTGATCCCCGCCCGGCGGATCAAGGCCGCGGAACTGGTGCTCGCCAACTGCTTCAGCGGCCCGCTCACCGACCACGCGATGTACGACCCGAAGTACGTGATCCTGCTCGACGCGCTGGACGGCCCGGCCCAGACCGTCGTCGCCACCCTGACGGCCTGCGACGGCGCGCGCCCGGAGAACCTCGCCTGGCTCACCGAGAGCTCCGGCGAGCGGAACGCGGCCAGGGCGATCAACGAACGGCTGAAGGACATCAACCCCTACCCGTCCTTCGTGCAGATCGGGCTGCGGTCCGGCGGGGCCGCCGAGTGGGCGGAGTCGGCCGCCGGCGACGCGTCCGTCTCCGCCGCCGCCTTGGCCGTGGACTCGGCCGCCTTGGCGGGGGTCTCCGCGGGGGTCTCCGCGGGGGTCTCCGCAGTGGCCTCCGCGGTGGCCTCCGCAGTGGCCGACTTCCCGCTGCACACCGTCGGGGCCCGGCTGTCCGGCCTGCTCGACAGCGGCCTGCTGGGCGAGGACTACCCGCTGCGCCCGCGGCTGCGGCAGCTCTCCGACGGCGTGCTGCGCTACGCGTCGCGCATCGTCGCGCTGTCGCCCCAGGACGGCCCGCCCGCGCTGGCCGCGATCGCCGAGGAGACGAAGTCCCTCGACCTCGCACTGGCCCACCGGATCGCCAAGCACCACGACGACGCCGTGCTGCAGTTCCCGACCTACTTCGGCGAGCGCAGCCTCGCGGAGGAGCCCGTCGACCTCGACTGGCTATGCAACTGCGGCCGACCGCTGCGCAGTTACACCCGACGGGGGCTGGTCCCGGTCATCGCCGACACGGTGCAGGGGCTGTGCGCGCGGTGCGGCGACGTGATCAACTCCCCGGTGGACGGCACGGAACTGCGGGTGTCGGCGCCCGACACGGTCGAGGCCGGGACGACCCTGCGGGTCTCGATCACCGTCGCTCCGCACCGGGCGGGCACCGTCAACACGGGTATCGTGCTGCCCATGTACCTGAACGCCCGTGCGCGTCCGGCCTTGAGCCGCAAGGAAGTTCGGGCCGGGGAGAGTGCCCGGTGCGACTTCGAGGTCGAGATCTCCGCCGAGGCCACGCCGCAGGCGTACTACTTCACCCCGTACGCGGTGCACGACCTCGGCATCTCCACCCGGCGCGTGCACTTCACCGTTTCCCCGCCCTCCCCGCCGGCTCCGGCCGGCACCGGCCGAAGCCCTGGGAGCCCGACCGCATGAGTCTGTCCCCGGCAGACAGTCAGACGTTCCTGCCGCTCCGGCACCGGGCGTTCCGGCAGCTCGCCGGCGGGCGGCTGCTGATCTACTTCGCCAACGCGATGGCACCCGTGGTGCTCGGCTTCGCGGTCCTCGACCTCACCGGGTCGACGACCGACCTCGGGTTCGTCGTGGGCGCGCGCTCGCTGGCCAACGTCGTGCTGCTGCTCCTCGGCGGCGTCGTCGCCGACCGGTTCTCCCGGACCCTGATCCTCCAGGGTTCGGCGGTCGGCGCCGCCCTGGTGCAGGCCGTCGTCGCGCTGAGCGTCCTGGCCGGCTGGACCTCGATCCCGCTGCTGGTCGTCCTCAGCGTGGCGAACGGCGCCCTGTCCGCGCTCTCGCTGCCGGCCTCGGCGGCGCTGACCCCGCAGACCGTGCCCGCGGACGTGCTGCGCCCGGCCAACGCGCTGATGCGGATGGCCACCAACCTCGGCATGATCGTGGGCGCCTCGCTGGGCGGTGTGATCGCCGCGCTGATCGGTCCGGGGTGGGGGCTCGCCGGCAACGCGCTCTGCCTGTTCCTCGCCGCGCTGTGCTTCCGCGGCGTCCGGATCACGGCGAGCGGCACCGACTCCGCCGAGCCCGCCGATGCCGCCGAGCCCGCCGAACGCTCCCGTCCGCTGCACGAACTGAAGGAGGGCTGGCGGGAGTTCACCGCCCGCACCTGGGTGGTGGCGGTGGTGCTCCAGTTCACCGTGGTGAACGCCGTCGTGGCCGGCGGCGTCCAGGTGCTCGGACTCGGCGTCGCCGACGACACCTTCGGACGCGGCCTGTGGGGCGCGGTGCTGGCCGCGCAGATGGCGGGCGCCGTCGCGGGCGGCTTCCTCGCGGCGCGCTCGCGCGCCCGGCACGCGCTGTTCCTGGGCGTGGCCCTGGTCGTGCTGGAGGCCGCGCCGCTGGTCGTGCTCGCCGAGGCGCCGGGGGCGCTGCTGCTCGGGGTGGCGATGTTCGTGAACGGTGTGGCGCTGGAGCAGTTCGGCGTGGCCTGGGACGTGTCGCTCCAGGAGAACATCCCGGCCGACCGGCTCGCCCGGGTGTACTCCTACGACGCGCTCGGGTCGTTCATCGCGCTGCCGATCGGCGAGATGGTCGCGGGGCCGGTGGCGAGCCGGATCGGGGTGCGGGCCGCGCTGCTCTGGGGCGCCGTGCTGGTGGTGCTGGCCACCGGGGCGGCGTTGCTCAGCCGCGACCTGCGGCGGCTCACCGTCGCCTCGGCGGCGGAGGAGCGGCCGGCCGAGCAGCCCGCCGGGGCCGCGTAGCGGGGCGGCTCCCGCGTGGTCGGGCGGTTCCCCGCGTGGTCGGGTGGTTGGGCGAGGCCCGGGTCGGATGTCATCCGACCCGGGCCGTCTGCTGTTCCCCCGGGCCGTCTGCTGTTCCCCCGGGCCGTCCGCTGTTCCCCCGGGCGTCCGCTGTTCTCGGCGGGTCAAACTCCCCCTTTCAGCACAACGGACCGCCTTCGCCCTCACCGGATATCTGCCGAACGGCAGATGGCAGGAGCCCGTGGATCGGCCAGGCTTGCGAGCGTGCTCACCTGCCCAGGGAGCGCGCCCCGAAGCCGAATCCGGCCGCAAGGAGGTCCCGGTGGATCGACGCCCGTCCGCACCAGCCCTGCTCGCCCTCGCGGTGGCCGCCCTCGTCCCGCTCGCCGGGTGCGCCGACGCCATGGACGCCACGCCCGAGGACAGGACCTTCGCGTTCGCCGGCACCAGCCTGAACGTCAAGTCGCACGGCGCGCCGGCCGACCTCGTCACGGCCGACCGCCAGGACGTCAAGGTCACCCGCTGGTTCGACACGAGCGGCAAGGTCGGCAGCGCCAAGGAGTCCTGGACGCTGCGGGACGGCGTCCTCGAACTCCGGGCGGGCTGTTCCGGGCTCGCGAACTGCGACACCAAGTACCGGGTCGAGGTCCCCAAGGGCGTCGCGGTCCTGCGGGACGGGCGCGAGACGGACCTCAAGGGCTGAAGCCGACGAGCCCTTCCGCGGGGAAGGCCGGGAAGACGGAGACCATGCTCGAACTGATCGACATCACCAAGGACTACAAGGGCGGCAAGCGGGCCGTCGACGGCATCACCATGCACCTCGGCCCCGGGATGCTGGGCCTGTTGGGGCCGAACGGCGCCGGGAAGTCCTCGCTCATGCGCATCGTGGCGACGGTCACCCGGCCCACGGCCGGCCGGGTCCGCTACCTGGGCGCCGACGCGGTGGCCGAACCGGACCGGCTGCGCCGGGAACTCGGCTACCTCCCACAGGACTTCGGGGTCTACCCGAACCTGACGTCGCGGGAGTTCCTGTCCTACCTGGCGGCCGCCAAGGGGATCGGCTCCCGCTCGGCCAGGGCGCGGATCGACGAGCTGCTCCAGCTGGTCAACCTGACCGAGGCGGTCAAGCGTCCGCTCGGCGCGTACTCCGGCGGCATGCTCCGCCGGGTCGGCATCGCACAGGCCCTGCTGGCCGACCCTCGGGTGATCGTGGTCGACGAGCCGACCGCCGGCCTGGACCCGGAGGAGCGGGTGCGCTTCCGCAACCTGCTCAGCGAGCTCGCGGCGGACCGGGTCGTGATGCTGTCGACCCACATCGTCTCCGACGTCGAGTCCGTCGCCTCCGACATCGCCGTGGTCGCGCGGGGCCGACTGCTGCGCCGCGGCGCGCCCGACGAACTGCTCCGGGAGATCGACGGGCAGGTCTGGGAGGCCGTGGTCGCCCCCGCGGACCTCCTGGAGGTACAGGCCCGCCACGTGGTCAGCCGGATGGTGCGGACGGGGAACGGCGTACGGCTGCGGCTGCTCGCCGCCGAGCAGCCCCGGCCCGACGCGGTCCGGGTGCCGCCC
The DNA here is from genome assembly GCF_044763205.1 of Kitasatospora sp. NPDC096204. Lineage (NCBI taxonomy): Bacteria > Bacillati > Actinomycetota > Actinomycetes > Kitasatosporales > Streptomycetaceae > Kitasatospora > Kitasatospora sp. NPDC096204. Next base: position 8,495 of record NZ_JBIWFT010000020.1, on the reverse strand, counting down.
GACCTGGAGGACGCCTACCTGGGCGTCATCCACGGGGCGGGGGAGCGGGGCGGTGCCGGGTGGCCGGCCGGTCGGCGGGCGGTGCGGCGATGAGCGCGGCCGTGAACGCTCCCAGGAGGGCGGTGCCCGGGTCGTTGCTCGCCGCACTGGCGGTCGGCGACTTCCGCGACCGGGTGCGCCGGCCGGTGTACGCCGTGACGCTGCTCGCCGCGGTCGGGCTCGGCTACCTGGCCGTGCCGGAGGCCGGCGGCCACTGGACGATCATGGACGTGGGCGGCAACCGGGGCGTCTACAACAGCGCCTACGTCGGCGTCGTCACCGCCCTGGCCGGCGCGCTCTGGCTCACCTTCGGAGGCTTCTACGTGGTGCGCAGCGGCATCGCGCGGGACGGATCGACCGGGGTCGGCCAGATCCTCGCCGCGACACCGTTGCGCACCTCGCGCTACCTGCTGGCCAAGTTCCTGAGCAACCTGCTGGTGCTCGCCTCCATGGTCGGCGTGCTGGCCGTCACCGCGCTGCTGATGCAGCTCGCCCGCGGCGAGGACCGTACGGTCGACCCGATACGCCTGCTCGAGCCGTTCCTGCTGCTCTCGCTGCCCCTGATGGCGCTCACCGCGGCGGCGGCGCTGCTGTTCGAGACGGTGCCGCTGCTGCGGGGCGGCTTCGGGAACGTCGTCTGGTTCGTGCTGGCCATGGTGCTCGCGATCGGCGGGCAGTCGGCCTCCGCGCCGCTGGACGGCCTCGGGGTGCACCAGGTCGCGCGGTCGATGGGCGCGGCGCTGGAGGCCCAGCACGGGACGGCCGACCCGGGCGGGTTCAGCCTCGGCCTGACCAAGGTCGACAGCCCGCTGGGCACCTTCCGCTGGGACGGCTTCGACCCGTCCCCCGGCTTCGTCGTCGCCCGGCTGGCGCTGCTCCTGGCGGCGGTCGCGGTGGCGCTGCTGCCGGCCCTGTGGTTCGGCAGGTTCGACCCGGCGCGCGGGTCGGCCGGTAGGGCCGCGGTGCCGACGGGCGCCGAGGCCGCCGAGGCGGTGGGCGGGCCGGCCGTGCCCGACGGGCCGGAGCCCGTGGGGGCGCGCTGGGCGGCCGCGCCGGGCGCCCTGCCGCGGACGGAACCGCGGCGGGCGGGGGCTTTCGGCCGGCTGCTCGCGGGCGAGGTGCGCATCCTGGTGCAGGGTGTCTCCCGCTGGTGGTGGCTCGTCGCGGCCGGGCTGACGGTGGCCGGGTTCGCGCTGCCGCTGAACGCCGTCACCGGTCTGCTCCTGCCACTGGTGTGGCTGTGGCCGGTCCTGCTCTGGTCCCGGCTCGGCAGCCAGCAGGTCGAGAACGGACTGGAGGTGCTGCTCGGCGCCTACCCGTCGGCCCGGCGCCGGCTGCTCGCCGAATGGGCGTCCGGGCTGGTGCTCACCGCGGTGACGGGCGTGGCCCCGCTGATCCGCATGCTGGTGGCGGGCGACGCCGTAGGGGCGGCCTGCTGGCTCGGTGGCGCGCTGTTCGTCCCCTCGCTGGCCATGGCGCTCGGCGTGGTGAGCCGCGGCCACCGGCTCTTCCAGGCGGTCTACCTGCCGCTCTGGTGGATGCTCGTCAACAACGTCTCCGCCGTCGACTTCATGGGCGCCATACGCGTGGACGGCGGTCCGGCGGGGCCTGGGCCGCTGCTGGTCGGGGCGCTGTCCGCGGCGCTGCTCGCGGTGGTGTTCCTGGTCGGTTCCGTCCGACGGAACGTCAAGGGCTGAAGGACCGGCCGAAGCCGGGAGCCCGGCGCGTCGGCGGACGGACCGGGCTCCCCACGCGCTTCGGGTGGTCACCCGGCCGCGCGACTCGTCTTGTTCGGCTGCTCGCTACTCGCTACTCGCTACTCGTTCGCTGCTCGCCGCTCGTCGGCTGCTCGCTACTCGTCGTCGCCGAGGTCGCCCGCGAGGTCACCGTCCGGGGTGCCGCTGATCGCGTAGCCTTGCCGGCGCGCCTCGTAGCAGGCCACCGTCGCGGCCGCCGAGACGTTCAGCGAGCCGACCCGGCCCAGCTGCGGCACGAACACCACCTGGTCGCACAGCGCCAGCGCCTCGGGCGTGATCCCGCGGTCCTCGTGTCCGAGCACGAAGGCCACCGCCGGGGTCAGCTCGGCGGCGAACATCGGCACCGCCTCGTCCGCCAGCTCCAGGCCGACGACCTTGTAGCCGTCCGCCTTGGCCGCCGCCACGGCCTCGGCGACGGTCGGGACGTGCTCCACCTTCAGGTACTTGTCGGTGCCCATCGCGGCCTTCTGCGCGCCGGACGAGCGCACCGACGGGGTGTCCCCGACCAGGTACAGCTTCTCGGCGCCCATCGCCGCGCCGGTGCGGACCACCGAGCCGACGTTGAACGGCGACTGGAGGTTCTCCAGGATCATCGCGAGCCGGAACTCGTTGCTGCGCCGCCACGAGCGGTGCAGACGCTTCAGTTCGGTCCCGCGCAGCTGCTTCACGTCGTCGTACCTCGTCCACTCTCGGAGCCCTCGCCCACCTCGGGGCGGGGCCGCGCTTCCAGGATCCGCACCCCGTTGACCGATGTGACCCGGGTGGTCGGGTAGCCCTGCTCGTTCAGCCACTTCTGGAGCGAGTCCGAACCCAGGTGCTTCTGCACCACCAGGAACGCCGAGCCGTCCGGGGTCAGCCGGTCGAGCCAGTGCGTGAGCAGGCGGCGCAGCGCGGCCTTGCCGATCCGGATCGGCGGGTTGGAGTAGATGGTGGCGAAGCGGACGTCCTCCGGGACGTCGTCGGGCAGGGAGGCCTGGACGTTGCCGAGCCCCAGCGCTTCGGCGTTCAGCCGGACCAGCTCCAGGGCGCGCTCGTTGACGTCCACCGCCCAGACCGGGAGGCGCTTGCGGCGGCTCGCCCAGGTCAGCGCGATCGGCCCGTAGCCGCAGCCGATGTCCAGGATCGGGCCGCGCACCCGCGGCTGCGGGGCGTGCTCCAGCAGGATCCGGGTGCACGGGTCGAGCCGGCTGCGGGAGAACACCCCGGTGTCCGTGGTCAGTTCCAGGGTGAGGTCCGGGAGGGAGACCGTGATCGGCCGGCGGTCGCTGGCGACCTCGGGTGCACCGGTGAAGTAGTGCGAGCCGGACATGATTTCCCCGTCGTTCGTATGGGCCTCGGGGCCACCGGGTGGGTGTGGGTTAGCCCTTTGTACGGCACCGATCGTACCCCCGGTGGCCCGGACGGCGTTCCGGCCGCCGCCCTGCTCGCCGCCCTGCTCGCCGCCCTGCCCGCCGCTCCGGCCGCTGCCCCGCGGCGGTGCGGCCGGGTGGCGCGGTCAGACGGTGCCGGGGGTCTTGCGAGTGGCCACGTTGATGCGGTTCCAGGCGTTGATGGTGAAGCAGACCGAGATCAGCTGCGCCAGCTCGGCCTCCCCGAAGTGCGCGGCGGCCCGGGCGTACACCGCGTCCGAGACGCCGCCGCCGATCCGGGTGATCTCCTCGGCCAGCGCCAGGGCGGCCCGCTCGCGTTCGGTGTACACCCCGGCCGGGGCCTCCGGCCAGACCGGCAGCAGGTAGATCCGCTCGTCGGTCTCGTCGGCCTTGCGGGCGTCCTTGGCGTGCATGTCCAGGCAGTACGCGCAGCCGTTCAACTGGGAGGTGCGCATCTGGACGAGCTCGACCAGGGCGGGGTCCAGGCCCTCGCGGGCGGCGGCGTCCAGGGCGATCATCGCGCGGAACACCTTGGGGGCGGTGCGGGCGTATTCGAGGCGGGCGGGGGCCTCGGTGATCTCGGCGGCCAGGATGGTCACGGCGCTCTCGTTCGTCGTCATGGCTACGACCCTAGGCGCGGAATGAACCCCGTTCCTGGGTCATTCGGGAGGCGGTTTCATGGGTCAATCCACCGGTCGGCCGGGGGAATCCCGCACGTCCCGGCAACACGCCGGAGCGGAGTCGGCACGTCGCGTCCGGGCGCCGGACGGCGGATACTGCCAGTACCGCCAGCCGGGCCCGTGAAGGCCTCCGAACAGTGAGGACGGATGCCATGCCGCAGGAACAGCACGAGGAATACCTGATCGAGGAGACCGCCGAGACCGTCGAGCCCGACGAGAAGGCCCCCGAGGAGGACACCTACGACGAGGTGGCCGAACGCCGGGCCCTCGGCGCGGACCCGGCGACCAACGTCGCGGACGTCGTGGAACAGACCCGGCCGGTGCGGCACGACGAGGAGGAGTACCGGGAGTAGCGGGCGGGAGTACCCCTGCGGTTACAGGGCCCGGCGGCTACAGGGCCCGGCGGCGTTGCAGCCAGACGAAGGCCGCCCAACCCGGCAGCACCGGCAGGATCAGCGTCAGCAGGCGGTACAGCGCCACCGCGGCCAGCGCACCGCCCCGCTCCATCGACGCGGTCTGCTGGAGCAGCCCGAGCAGCATCCCGTCCACCGCGCCGGCCCCGCCCGGGGTCGGCGCCGCACTGCCCACCGCGTTGCCCACCAGGAACACCACCGCGACCGCGGCGAAGGACGGCTCCCGGCCGATCGCCCGGACACTGCAGTACAGGCAGGCGATCAGGCAGAGCGACACCAGCAGCTGGCCGGTCACCCCCACCGCCAGCCGGGAAGGGCTGCGCAGCAGGTCCAGCAGTCGCGGCAGCACCTCGGCCGTCAGCGGCCGCAGCCGCGTCGCCAGCCACCGCCGGGCCACCGGGATCGCCGACACCACCGCGAGCAGCGCGACCGCGCCAGCCAGCCCGCCGACCACCGCGGGCAGCGCGTCCAGTTCGGAGCTGCCCGGCGCGAAGTCCACCAGGTAGACGAAGGCGCCGAGCTGCAGCAGGTGCAGCGCAAGCCCGATCAGGTTCCCCACACCGACGCTGGACAGCGCCTGGGCCGTCGGGATCCCGGCCTGCTGCAGCAACCGGGTGTTCAGCGCGATCCCGCCGACGCCGCCCGGCGACACCAGCTTCACGAACGACCCGGCCACCTGCGCCAGCACCGCGTTGCGGAAGTCCAGCCGCTCCGGAACGAAACCGACGAAGCCCATGGCCGCCGCGACGTGGCTGGTCGCGGCGGCCAGCACCGCCAGCAGCAGCCACCAGGGATCGGCGTCCGCCAGGGCGGAGACCGGGTTGTCCTCCGCGGCGAACAACTGGGGGAGCAACAGCCACCCGGCCATCACCCCGCCCACCACGACCAGCAGCGTCCGCGGCCGCAACCGCTCCAGCCGCACCGGTCGGCCCACCACCTGCGGGCGGGTACGCAGGACCTCCGCGCGGATCTCGTCGAGCAGACCACCGGCCACGGCGGCGGGGGCGATGGGCCCGTCGCCCGCCGGAGGCGCGGCCGCGCGGGCGACGGCTGACCCCGGCACCGTGGACCGACCGCCCCCGGCCGCACCAGCGCCCCCGGCTGCGCCCCCGCGCGGGACGGCGACGATGCCCCCGGCCGCGTCGCCGGCCGTGTGGGCGTCGTGGTCCGTCGTGCCCGCGTCGTCGCGCCCGGCCCCGACGGCGGCTGTTCCCGCGTCGCTCGCCTCGCGCTCGCGCGGGACGGCGACGGTGACCGTGCCGGCGGCCCCGGCCGCGTCCCCTGCCGTGCCTGCGTCCTTCACCCCGCCCCCGCCCCCGCCCCCGCGCGTGCCCACGCCGGCTCCCGAGCCCCCGGCCGCCCCCGCGGCAGCGTGCTTCGCGTGCTGCTTGAGGGCGCGGCGGGTGGTGTGGGTGAGGGCGATGGGCTGGAGGAGCGGGAGGGCGGCGCCGACGGGGTCAGGGCCGAGGACGGCGGTGGCCGTGCGGACGGAGCGGGCGGCACCGGCGCGCAGGGCGAGGGTGGTGAGGAGTTGGGCGAGGTCGCAGCAGAGGACGAGTTCGGTGGCGGCGATGTCGCCGTCGGCGAAGTCGACCAGGTGTACCGCGCCGGAGTCGTCGATCAGCAGGGAGGAGGGGACGAGGGCGCGGTGGGCGATCTCGCGGCGCTGGAGCAGGGCGAGCTGCCGCCAGGCGTCGGTGAGCAGCTCGTCGGTGATCTCCTCGTCGGCGAGTTCGTCCAGGGTGCGCCCGGCCAGCCGCTCGTACGCGATGAGGGCGGTGTCCTGGCCGAGGCCGGCGGTGGCCGCGATGCGGCGGGTGCGGACGCCGGCCGCGAGGGCCGCGTAGGTGACGAGTGCCTCGTGCTCCAGCCCGGTGCGCGGGGAGCGCAGGACGCGCGGGTCGGGGGCGGTGCGCAGGCGCAGTCGGCGCCAGGCGCGCTGGACGGCGGCCGCGGTGACGGCCTGCCGGTCGAGGAGCTGGACGTCGAGCTCGGGGAGGCCGTCGGCCTGCCGGACCCGGTAGCGGTCGGGCCCGGCCGGCTTGGCCTCGACCGGGCGCAGGCCGCTGTCCCGCAGGGCGCGCAGGACCTCGCCGGGCAGTGGGCAGGGGTCGGGGGTGCCGACGGCGTACAGGGTGCCGTGGGCGCCGGTCCAGCCGATCAGCAGCCCGAGCAGGAGCGCGGTGGGGGTGGCGTACCCGCCGGTCAGCCCGGCGAGGCCGGAGAGGGCCAGGACGGTCCAGGAGAGGCGGCGTTCCCGGCTGCCGGAGGCGGTCATGAAGGCGAGGACGGGCGCGAGGTAGCCGTAGACGGGCTCGGTGTGCCCCAGCCCGCCGCCGGGCGGTGGCTGGGTGAGCGCGGTGAGCAGCGAGACCGGGGCGAGGCCGTCGGCCCACAGGTCGAGGCCGAGGGTGGCGCCGTAGGCGAGGACGGCGGCGAGCAGCCCGTCGGAGACCTGCTGGAGGGCGCGCCGCCGGTCGTGGCCCAGCAGGCGGCGGACGGCGAGGCCGACCGGGAGCAGCAGGACGGCGGCGGTGGTGAGCCCGTCGGCCAGGCCCGACAGCGGGCGCGGCACCAGTGCGGCCGCCTCGGCGACGTCGGCGGCGATGCCGCTGGTGGTGGCGCGGGCGTAGTCGGCGAGCAGCAGGGTGAGGGCGATGGCGAACAGGCCGCCGAGCAGCCGGATCAGGGCGACGGGCTGCCGGACCCGGTTGGTGGCGGGCAGCGGGCGGGTCCGGAACCGGCCGCTGCCGGTCTGCCCGGGTATCCGGGTGGTGGCCCGTGCGGTGCTGCCGCCGACCGGGGCCCCGGTGGCCCGGCCGTCGCTGCCGACGTCGGTGCCGCTGTTGTCGCCGTCCCGCGTCCCCGCGCCGCGCTGCCGCGCGGGCGCACCGCCGGGGTCGCCGCCGGTGTCGCCGTTCGTTCTCCCCGTCACGATCGCCACGGATGGCATGCTCCCATGCCGTCCGTGGGCGCGGAGCGGGGATTCGGTACTCCCCCGGGACGGGCGCCACGCCTGCCGGGCCGGTGACGTCGGTGGTGGGGGAGGGGCGGATCGTCGGGGGCAGGGGGATCGGCGGGATCGCCCCCGGGACGCCTCTCCGTGACCGTCGCCGGTCCGCGTCGGGAGGGCCCGGCCCCGGGCGCGCCCCGGTGGGCGAACTGCCGCCGGGTGGCGCGGATTTCGGCCGGTGCCGTAGCCACCGGCCGTCGTCACCGGCCGTCGCCGTCGGCCGTCTCCCCGGGCGGGGCGCCGCACCCCTCGCCCAGAGCGGGCGCCCCGCACCGGGGCGGCATAGCCTTCAGTCATGAGCGCCTGCGAAGACCTCGCTCTGGCCCCTCGGAACATCGAGCCCCGGCCGCCCGCGGACGGCTGCGCCGACTGCCTGGCGCAGGGCCGCCGGGACTGGGTGCACCTGCGGATCTGTCTGGACTGCGGGCATGTCGGCTGCTGCGACTTCTCGCCGCAGCGGCACGCCACCGCGCACTTCCACAACACCTCCCACCCGGTGATCCGCTCGTACGAGCCGGGGGAGGACTGGCGCTGGTGCTTCGTCCACGAGCTCATGGGCTGAAGCGGCTGAAGCGGCTGAGGTGCTCTCCCCTCTCCGCACGGCCTCTCCGCGGTGGCGCGGTCCCGCAACCCGGATAAAATCCGGACATAACGCCCGTGTGGCCTCTCCGGCCGGCACCCGTCCGGCCGGTGGCCGACGAAGGGAGGTCGACGATGACCAAGCGAATGCCCGGCAGTACCGCCAAGTTCCGCCAGGGAACGCAGGAACTGCTGGAGCGCCGGGGCATGGCGAGCCCGCCCACCCGGCTGGCGCCGGAGCCGAGCGCCGGCACGATGACCCACGCCGCCGCCGGATACGGCGCCGGCGAGGCCTTCCGGCACGGCGGAAGGAGCGCGCCGGGCACGACGATGCACGCGGCCCCGGCGATGCACGCCGAGCTCAAGGGGCACCGGCACCGCGGCGCGGAGAAGCACTCCGCCCACTGAGTCGCGGTACACCGCGGGGCGGGTGGCCGGACCGCGGCCGCCCGCCCCTGACGCGTGCTCAGGGGCCTTGCCGGGTCGGGCCGCGAGGAGGACCGCCCCCGCCACCCCCGCCCCGCCGGGCCGCGGGTGCCGGAGGGGCAGTGATGCTCCTATGGGCTGTCAAGCGGCGGTGAGCCAGTCGCGGTAGGCATTGGCGAGGTCGTCGTCTCGGCGGATTCCGCGTTCGAGGGTGGAGA
>NZ_JBIWFT010000019.1:0-160669 GCF_044763205.1 Kitasatospora sp. NPDC096204 | reverse complement strand
CAGAGGTCTTGGAGGAGGTCGTCAGCCACGACCGTTCATGATCGCGGTTGTGGTGACGCTCTGTGGCTCTGGCACGGAAAGTGATCCAGAACCCCAACCGTGACCCTCTAACGGTCGATGAAAAGTGACCCCTTCCGTGATCGGGTGATCAGGCTGGCTCCATGGGGAGTCAGGAGGAAGAGGTGATTGGCGTGGAGGACTGGGCGGAGATCCGGCGGCTCCATCGCTCGGAGGGCATGTCGATCAAGGGGATCGCGCGGCATCTGGGGATCGCGCGCAATACGGTGCGGCGGGCTGTGGCCAGTGACGATCCGCCGAAGTACCGGCGGGCGCCGAAGGGCTCGATCGTGGACCCGGTGGAGCCGGCGATCCGCGAGCTGCTGGCCGAGTTCCCGCGGATGCCGGCCACTGTGATCGCCGAGCGGATCGGCTGGGAGCGGTCGTTGTCGGTGCTCAAGCGGCGGGTGGCCGAGCTGCGGCCGGTCTATCTCCCGGCGGATCCGGTGTCCAGGACCACGTACCGGCCCGGCGAGCTGGCCCAGTGCGACCTGTGGTTCCCGCCGGTGGACATCCCGCTGGGGTTCGGGCAGACCGGTCGGCCACCGGTGCTGGTCATGGTGTCGGGTTACTCGCGGGTGATCACCGCGCGGATGATCCCCACGAGGCAGGCCGCCGACCTGGTCGCCGGGCACTGGGACCTGCTGTCCGGCTGGAACGCGGTGCCCAAAGCGCTGGTCTGGGACAACGAGCCGGCGGTCGGCCGCCGGCGCGAGGGCAAGGCGGTGCTGAGCACGGAGTTCGCCGCACTCGCCGGGCTGTTGGCCTGCAAGGTGGTCCTCTGCCGGCCTCGCGACCCGGAGGCCAAGGGCCTGGTCGAGCGCGCGAACGGCTATCTCGAGACCTCGTTCCTGCCCGGCAGGGTCTTCGCCTCCCCGGCGGACTTCAACGCCCAGCTGACCGCGTGGCTGGAGATCGCCAACCGGCGCATCCACCGGACACTGGACGCGCGCCCGGCCGAGCGGTGGGAGGCGGACCGGGCCGCGATGCTGCCGCTGCCGCCGACCGCGCCGCCGCGCTGGTGGCAGACCTCGGTGCGGCTCGGACGGGACCACTACATCCGCCTGGACACCTGCGACTACTCGATCCATCCGTCCGCGATCGGCCGGATCGTGCGCGTCGAGGCGGACACCGAGACGGTGCGGGCCTACCTCGACGGCCGCCTCGTCGCCGACCACGCCCGCTGCTGGGCCCGTCACCAGAGCTTGACCGACCCCGCCCACGCCGACGAGGCCGCGCTGATGCGCGAGAGCCACCGGCTCGCGCTGGCCCATGGCACCGCGGCTGCGGCGGTGGAAGTCGAAGAACGCGAACTTCCCTCCTACGACCGGGTGTTCCGCCTGATCGAGGGCGGCGCCGGAGCGGAGGGGTGAACCATGACCGCCCAACGCACCGCCCAGGCCAAGCCCTCCGCCCGCGACATGAGAGCCGAACTGGCCTTCCTGACACGGGCGTTGAAGGCCCCGAACCTGCTGGACGCGGCCGATCGACTGGCCGAACGAGCCACCGCCGAGTCCTGGACCCACCAGGAGTATCTGGCCGCTTGCCTGCAGCGCGAGGTCGCCGCCCGCGAGAGCCACGGCGGCGAGGGCCGCATCCGCGCCGCTCGCTTCCCCGCCCGCAAGTCCCTGGAGGAGTTCGACTTCGCCCACCTGCGCGGTCTCAAGCGCGAGGCCGTCATGCACCTGGGCACCCTGGACTTCGTCACCGCCAAGGAGAACGTGGTCTTCCTCGGCCCGCCCGGCACCGGCAAGACCCACCTGGCCATCGCGCTGGGCATCCGGGCCTGCCAGGCCGGCCACCGGGTCGCCTTCGCCACCGCCGCCCAGTGGGTCGACCGCCTGGCCGAAGCCCACACCACCGGCAAGCTCCAGGACGAACTCGCCAAGCTTGCCCGGATCCCCGTCCTGATCATCGATGAGGTCGGCTACATCCCCTTCGAACCGGAGGCCGCGAACCTGTTCTTCCAGCTGATCTCCGGCCGCTACGAACGCGCCTCCGTGATCGTGACCAGCAACAAGGCCTTCGGCCGCTGGGGAGAGACCTTCGGCGACGACACCGTCGCCGCCGCCATGATCGACCGTCTCGTCCACCACGCCGACGTGCTCTCCTTGAAGGGAGACTCCTACCGTCTCAAGGACCGCGACATCGGCCGCACCCCACCAACCACAGCGGCCTAGAAACCGGCAAACAAGTCAAACGGGGTCAGGATTGACCGACCCGAAAGGGGTCCAGGTTCAGCGACCGCCGACAGGACCGACAGGACTCGCCCGCCGGCGCTTGGCAGGACGGCAGCGGGCATGGCACCGAGAGTCTGATCTCCTCCTGCCGCTTCGAGAAGGTCTTCCAGGTGTGTTCGCGGCATCCGTAGTAGGCGACGACCTCCGTGCATGGCTCGGCGTTGGTCGACTCCACGAACCCGCAGAGATCGTCCGGGCGTGGGTCGTGCAGCGCGCACACCGGGCTACCGTCGCGGCGCGGGTAGGGACACCGGGTGGACTGGTGGACGCCTGCCTCTGGCGGGGTCACTGTACGACCCCAGACGCGCACCGGGACCGCCGGTGACACCCACGTCAGGGTGCCCTTCCCGAGCAGTGGCACGCCCTGGCATCGCTGCGGGTCGGGATCGCGCCCGTCCAGACGTGGCCAGGTGCCGTGTTCCTCGCACTTCATCCCGGGTTCGGCCACATCGACCATGCAGCCGTCGATCGCCGTTGAGCGTCGCCCGCGGTACTCGTATCCGTATCCGCACCGGGGCTGGAGGAGTCCGCGCAGCACCTCGGCGTGCCTGGCGGCAACCGCAGCATCTGACGCCGTCGGAAACCCGTTGGAGGTGGTCAGCAGTCGCGCTACCTCGGCCGCCATCTGTGCGGGCATGTGAACACGGTTGGGGATGCCCTTGGTGTAGAGGACGCCGGGCGGTGCAGGAGCTTTGGCCATGGACGAAATTCTGGACCCGGCGGCGAGTCAACTCTGGCCAGATTCACCCTTCGGGCGGAGTGCACCTTGGCGGGACGGAGGTTGGTCACGGACGGCTGGCGACCGCACCGCTGTCTGGCCCCAGAGCCAGATCAGGGAAACGAGCATCGTCCCGCACTGGGTGCAAATACGCTGACCAGTATGGAACTTGGATGGGACACCGGTACGACTCCGTGGCTTCGCCGCGCACAGGCCGAGCAGCAGCCCTCGGGGCAGAAGAAGGTGCAGTGTCTCTTCTGCGGGGCGCAGACGGCGATCCTCTCGACGGGTGACCTTGACGGTGACCAGGGTCGAGTCGAGGTCTACTGCGACAACGGGCGTTGCGACGCTCGTGAGGTGATCATGCTGGTTCGCAGGGACGGCGCACATGCTCGGTGGCGTGCAGATGTCCGCACGCTTGAAGCGATCGACGACGGCCGCCTGAATGTAGATGAGGCGCTGCCGCAGAGCGAAGGGTTCAAGACGTACAGCTACATGGAGCTGGTCGAAATGGAACCGGATGATGCCGGTCTCGTCGCTCGTCGCTCGGCCCAGCCCCGCGACTGAGGAGAACGGGGTGCCATCCATCCGGTTAAGGTCGAGGACATGCGTCTCAGCACAGTGATCCTCCCTATCCACCGATGGAGCGAGGGACAGAAGATCTGGCGACGGGCCGAGGACCTCGGGTTCCACGCCGCGTACACCTACGACCACCTCTCCTGGCGGTCCTTCCGAGACGAGCCGTGGTTCGGGTCGGTCCCGACGCTGACGGCAGCGGCAACGGCCACCGAGCGGCTTCGCTTGGGAACACTCGTAACGTCGCCAAACTTCCGCCACCCCGTGACGCTCGCAAAGGAGTTGATCACTCTGGACGACGTGTCCGGCGGTCGCGTCACCCTAGGCATCGGGGCTGGCGGGACGGGGTTCGACGCGACGGCGATGGGGCAGGAGGCGTGGTCGCCGAAGGAGCGGGCGGACAGGTTCGGGGAGTTCCTGCCGCTGCTGGACGAGTTGCTGAGGAACGACGCGACGACGCGCGAGGGCACGTACTACTCGGCGGTCGAGGCTCGGAACATCCCGGGCTGCGTGCAGACGCCCCGGGTGCCGTTCTACGTGGCGGCGACCGGTCCGCGCGGGCTGAAGCTGGCCGCCGAGTACGGCCAGGGCTGGGTGACGTACGGCGACCCGCGCGGGCCGGCGGACGTGCCGGTGGAGCAGGCGCCCGCGGTGATCGCCGCGCAGATCGAGAAGCTGACGGCGGCCTGCGAGGCGACCGGCCGGGACGTGGCGGCGCTGGAGAAGGTGCTGCTCCAGGGGTCGACGGCGGAGAAGCCGCTGGAGTCGGTGGACGCCTTCGTCGACTGGGCCGGCAAGTACCGGGAGCTGGGGATCACCGAGTTGGTGATTCACTGGCCGGTGCCGGACTCGATCTTCGAGAACGACCTCGCGGTCTTCGAGCGGATCGCCACCGAGGGCCTGGCCCAGCTGGGTTGAGTGATAGCCGACGCGTCCTCGGCACCTGGTATGCCCTGGAAGGCGCAACGAGCAGTGTTGGTGACGTTGTGCAAGGTCACCAACACTGCTCGTGCGACGGAGATTGAGGCCCTCCGAACGCCTCACGGCTGTGGTTGTAGACGCGCTTCGTCTCTCGGCGAAGGCGTTCGAGCCCTCGCAAAGCCCTACCCGAGGGGCACTCCAGGTATTCCCCGGACCATTGTCGGTGGCGCGGTGGAAGATGGCGGGGTGACTGAAGCATCCTCGACACCTGGGCCGGAGCAGCCGCCGAATCCTGACCACGCCTGGAAGGCGCTGGGCCTGGTCATAGATTGGATCAAACACGCTGAGACCAAGGCTGGAGCCACTCTCGCAGCCACCGGGGTCACGGGCGGATTGCTCTTCAACCTCATCAAGGACGTGGCGGAACCGTCGGCCTGGCTGATCACCAGCGCGGCCCTGTGCGGGCTGACCGTCCTGATGGCTGGCCTCTGCACTGGGATGGTGCTCTGGCCTCGGCTGAAGATGAAGGAAGATCCCACCAGCCTCCTCTACTTCCACCACATCGCGCGCGGCCATGCTGCCAGCGACTCCTACGCCGTCTCTCTGGTTGCTCTGACCAAGGACATGGAGGCCCTCGTTGCCGAAATTGCCGCCCAAAGTTGGGCGAACTCCAAAGTGGCCCACGACAAGTACATGTGGGGCGGCCGGGCAATTCGCTTGCTCCTGCTGGCACTCCTCCTTCTTTCCGTGACCGCCATCCTTCGTGTCCTCGACTAGCCCTGGAGAGAGACTTGGACAGCAACTACAAGCCGTATGACCACATTGCGAGCGCCAGCCGGATCAAGGATTACCTGACCAGCGCCCAGAACAGCTACGAGGAGGCGATCGCGCTTCCGAATCGGGACAAGCTAACCTTCACGAACGGCTTCTACGCCAACTGCTCGGCGATCTTTGTCGATATCCGTAGCTCTTCCCGGCTTCCCGGCCAATACAAGCGACCGCGCCTGGCCCGGATCTACCGCGCGTACCTCTCCGAGCTTGTTGCCATATTCAACGACAGCCCGTTCACTCGCGAGATCAACATCGCAGGAGACGCAGCCTGGGCGGTTGTGAACACGCCGTCGAAGCCCAACATCGACGCGGTATTCGCGATGGGATACAAGGCCAACTCGATGGTCAAGCTCATGAACCACTATATGGTGAAGGCTGGCTATGGCACTCCGATCAAGATCGGGGTCGGCATGTCCTACGGCCGGGCTCTCATGGTGAAGGCGGGATACAACGGCAGCGGCATCAACGATGTCGTCTATATGGGTGACGTGGTCAACGAAGCGGCGAAGCTCGCCAATCATGGGGGCCAGCCATTTATTCCGCCGCTCGTACTGTCTGAGGATTTCCACTTCAACCTTAACGCGGACAATCAAGGCTTCTGCCAGTATGACCGTAATCGCGAGTGCTATACCGCAGACGTGGTTGATAGTGCGATGGAGGCCTGGCGCCAGGCAAACTGCACATAGTTGTTGCCCCAGCTGCGACGTTCGGCGGCCAGACGCGTCCCGCCGTGCAGTTGCAGCTACAAGCCGGCTCCTGAGAGGTGCAGCAGATGTGAAGCTGGGTCTCGCCCGCTCAGCATCACGAAGACAACCCAGCACGTCGCGCTCGCAGCGCGTGACGTTCCTGCTGCGCCTTCACCCAGATCGCCTCACGCATCTGAGCCGACAAGGCCGCTCGTTTCAGATGATCGACGTCGTCGCGCTTCCTCTCGCCACGCAGAACGGCCGCGCAATATTCCTCCCCGTGGGTGGCGCACCAAGTGGAGGACAGTACGCGCCCTTGAGCCTCTGGGTCTCCGTCAGGAAGTCGATCGATGGCGTGGTCTCCCCAGAGGGTGTCAGACGGTCCCTCGCCGCAAGGGCAGGTGTAAGCCAGGTAGTCATTCTTCTCGACCCGGTCCCATACGCTGCCAGTGACGGCCATGAGGTGTCGATCGACCGACTGCGCCGCCTTGGCTGCGTAGTTGACAGCCTTGCCCGCCCAAACCGGCTCCTGCTGGTTGAGGTTGCGGGGCGTACCGACCCGCTTGACGAGGAGACGGCTGGAGGCGACGCCGACCTTGTATCCGGTGCTGGGCAGTTGGGGGTCGTTCGGCCACCGAGCTTCAAGACGTTCCACCAAGTCGACGCTGAACGTCTTGACGGTGATCCCGGCGGCCAGCGCACGCTCGTATCGGAGGTCCCCCCAGAAGAGTGCGAACGCGCCGTCCCCCTGAATCGCCAGGAAGTTGGCCTCGAACTCGTCGAAGATCCTTACGACGCCGCCGGTGCTGGCCTCGTAGATACTGGCCGTACTCGCAGCCCATTTTGCAGTGCCCAACTTGGTCGAGCCCTTCAAGTCCGCGACCACGGCGACCGCGTCGGTTACCTTGTGCCACTTCCTCGCCGTGATCGGCAGTGCCGACACATCGAGGTTGTCCCCCTTGTCCACCACTTCTGGGGTGGACGCGAACTCGTCCTTCGCCTTCTGGTCGAGGTCCTTGAGCAGGTCCTCGAGTCTTACCTCAGTCACGGAAGCCCCTCCCACTCGTCGATGCCGTTCCCACGGTACGGGAGGGGGCCGACAGAACCAGGCGAACACAGGACCGCACCAGCCAGCCACAGGCCGAGGAGGTGTGAACCTACGAACTCCGCGACGTCCAGCACCGCATCCTCGATCAAGCGTTGCCTACTCGGACGCACCGTTATCGGGGACGAACCACGACGTTCACGCGGCCGTGACTCTGAAAAACACCGCTCACCCTCCAACCATGCTGCGTTTCCGCAGGTCAGTGCGTGATGGGTGAAAAAGGATTGACTGAGGTGACCAGCGTGCCGAGGCGCAGCCGCTCGGTGGCGCAGGCCGCCGCCGTCAGCGTCGGCAGCGAGCCGAACCACGGCTCGTCCTGGAAGGAGCGCCAGCTCAGGTGGTCGTAGGTGTACGCGGCCTGGAAGCCGAGCTCCTCGGCCCGCCGCCAGATCTTCTGCCCTTCGCTCCACCGGTGGACGGGGAGGATAACGGTACTCAAGCGCATGCAGTGACGATACGCGCCAAGTCGGCGGAACCTCGGACCGCTCGCGAGGCGCTGTGTGGCAGGTCGGCTAGCGTGGCGCCATGGGCACGCTGAGCAGGCGAGATCTCGCCGCGCTGGTCGATGAGACGACGGTCGACACCTACGACGAGCACGAGGAGGCCCCGTTGCGAGGCCTGATCGAACGCTGTGCCGAACTGAAAGGCGAACTGGTCGAGTTCGCGCAGAGCGCGCGGTTCGACCGGTGGCTGACTCCCCTGCTGCTGGAGGCGGCAGGCCCCGAACGGCAGTTGGACGAGGCTGAAGCCATCCGGATCATCGACCACTTCATCCTCCGGTACCACCTGCCGGACGGCTCGACCGTGGTGGACCGGTTCGTCGCGGGGCGGCGGGACCTGACCGAGGCCGACCGGACGATGCTGCTCGGCTGGCGTGACCCGGTCGAGGGCATCTTCGAGGTCCGGAACAAGGACGGGGACGCCGTCGTCCTGCTGAACCTGGTCGACGACCTGGAGTACCGCACGTACTCGAACGTCGGGCGGGCGGCCTTCCGCGGCGTGTCCAAGGGAGGCTTCCTCCTCGCCTGCGTGGTGCCCGTCCACTCGGCCGACGGGGCGTGGCTGATCTCCGGGGCGATGTCGTCCTACCCGAAGTCCACCGCCACCGAGATCGCCCGAGCGGCGCTCCACCTGGCCACCACCCAACCCGAACTGGTCTTCCGCAACCCCGAGAAGATCGAGCAGGGATGGGAGTCGATGCGGGAGGACCGGGCCGCGTTCATCGCGTTCTGCGGCAGCGACGAACTGGTCCTTACCCCTGCCGAAGTCGAGGAACGGCTCAACTCCTACTACCGGCACCGGCAGGAGGCCGCCGTCGCCGAGCACCCCGACCGGGCCCGGGGCAGGCGGCTCCCCGGCCTGGACTTCCCGGCCTTCGAACTACCGCAAGGCCTCGCGGAATCGGACACGGTAGGCGTCATCTACGACGAGGTCGACGGGCTCAACTTCTACCCGGACTACGGAATGCTGCGGGATCTCTTCGCCGACCCGACCCTCCCGGGCCGCAAGCAGCACCAGGACCTGCTACGCGTGTACCTGCGCGAGGAGTCGATCGCGCCACTGCCGATCCGCCGGCTGGCCGCCGCCCACCCGGAGACAGTCGACGAGGTGTTCCGGAAGCTGCTGCGGAAGCCCGGATTCACCTGGGCCGAGCACGGCGAGGCTCTGCTGCGCCGACGCAAACCCCGGTACTACGCGCAGGAACCGCGCCCAGGCGTCTCCGTGATCGGCGAGCGCCTCAGCGAACTCGCGGCGGGCGACCGACGACAGAAGTTCACCAGGGCGCAGCGCGTACCGCGCCGGCCCCATCACCCGTGACCGCGGCCGCCCTTCAGCGATCAGTAGCGGCTCATGTGTGGCATCGCCTTCTCCGCCAGATCGATGATCGCCTGTGCTTTCGGCAGATCTCCCCTGACTTCCTCGGGGGTGACTGGCGGAGCTTCGGCAGATCGGTATTCGCTCTCGTTCCAGCGGACCCGCATACGGCTGAACGGTCGCGGGGTGCTTCCGAGTGGCGGGTCCAACTGTGCCTTCACCGTCTCGTAGACCGCGACGTGGCCGCCCCTGCTCGTGGCGCGAAGTCCCTGGTTCGCCAGGACCGCCGCAAGCGCCTTGCGTGCGGCGTCGTAGGCGAGGCTGTACGCACCGACCGGATCGGTGTCGAGGAGCATCTTCGCGGAGGCCAGATGTTGCCGGGCCTGGGCGAGTTCTGCCTCCGCGTGCTCCGACGAGGCCGGCACCCTCTCGACCTCCCGACGGTGGATCAAGTCGTCGACGACGGTTCGGCCCTGCTCCCAGCGGCTCATTCGCCGTTCTCCTCACGCAGTCGCAGGTGGACCAGCGGTCGCTCGCGGACCGAGGTCAGGAAGGGTTCGTCACTCGGTGATGCCCATGCCTCCGGAGTGACACGGTGGACGTTGACCTCCCGGCGCAGCTCTCGGGAGGCGCGTTCAGCGAGATCGAAGAGCTCGTCCGGATCCGGGCGTCCTACGACCAGGACGTCGACGTCTGCTGGGACCGGTCCGGGCACGCCACTATGGCGGGCCGCCCAGGAACCGTAGATGTACGCCGCTCGGTGGTGCAGGCAGCCGCCGTCCCTACGGCAGCGGACCGTCGTCAGCGTCGACGCGGATTCAACGCCGCAGCCAGCTCAGCAGGGTCGTCACCGCGAACACCGTGCCCGACGCCAGGCAGACGGCCCGCGGGGTCAGCCACCCGGGGCCTTCCGGGGGCCGGGACCGCTGGACCGGAGCCAGCAGCGCCTCTGCGAAGGCCTGGGCGGTCGGCGGTCGGTCCGCCGGCTCGACGGACATCGCGCTCCGCAGCAACAGGGCGACGTTCGGCGGGAGCTCCGCTCCGGCCGGGAGCGCCGGCAGCGTCGAGGCGGTCGGCCGGTCGGTCATCAGGGCTGTGGCGCGTCCGCCCGGGCCGAACGGCTTCTGCCCGGTCAGCAGTTCGTAGGCCACGACGGCCAACGCGTACACGTCGGCTCTCCCGTCGACCCCGCCGGTCTGGAAGACCTGTTCCGGTGCCATGTACGCGGGCGTGCCCGTGGTCACCGTCAGCCCGGACGCGTCGGCCAGGTTCTTCGCGCTGCCCAGGTCCGCCACCAGCACCGCGGCGGGCGCGGGGCCGGTGGCGAGCAGCAGGTTGGACGGCTTGACGTCGCGGTGCACCACGCCCGCCTCGTGCAGGACCTGGACCGCGTGGCCAGCCTCCGCGGCCAGCCGCAGCGCCTCCTGCGGGTCGCACTGCCCGACCCGGTCCGCCAGGGTGCCGCCGCGCACGTAGTCCATGACGAAGTAGGGCCGGTCCTCCTGCACCCCGACGTCGTGCACCCGGACCACCCGCGGGCTGGCGATCCGGCGCAGCAGCCGCGCCTCCGCCAGGAACCGCTCGCGCACATCGGCGTTGGCGGCCCAGTTCTCGGCCAGCACCTTCACCGCGACCTCGGTGTCGAGCTCCGGATCGTAGGCCTTCCAGACCGTCGCGAAGGAGCCGGCTCCGAGCCGCTCCAGGAGGAGGTAACGGCCGAGCTTGCGCATGTGGCAGCATTCTGCCGGAGTCGGGGAGAGCGCGGAACTCCCGTTCGACGGACGGGATGCCGGGCGGGACGGAACGGGGGGATCCGGGTGTTCGAGGAAGGCGGGCTGGAACGGCTCGTGGCGGCTGCTCAGGCGGGGGAGCCGGGGTCGAGGGAGTACCTGCTGGCCAAGCTGCGGCCGGTGGTGCTGCGCCGCTGCTCCCGCTTCCTGCCCCACCACGCCGACGCGGAGGAGGCCGCGCAGGACGCGCTGCTGTCCATCAGCACGCACCTGGACGAGTACGGCGGCCACGGCTCCTTCCTGGGCTGGGTGACGGTCATCGCCTCGAACGCCGCCCGGTCCACCTACCGCTCGATGCGCCGGCGCGCCGAGGACAGCCACGCCGACCTCCCCGAGTCCGTCGACCCGCGCACCACCAGCGTCATCGCCGGGACTCGGCTCGATGTGATGGAGGCGCTGGCCGCGCTGGAGCGGCGGCACCCCACCCTGGTGGAGGCCTTCGTGCTGCGCGACCTGGGCGACCTGACCTACGTCCAGGTGGCCGAGGAGCTGGACGTTCCGTTGGGCACGGTCAAGGACCGTATCCACCAGGCCCGCCGCTTCATGCGCGAGCGCCTGGCCACCGGTCTGTGAACGACGGTCCCGCGGCGGGCGGCGGCCACGTCGCCGTCCGGCCCCGGTCCGCCGTCGCCGCCCTGGTGGCAGCCGCCGCGCTCGGGCTGGCGACCGGCCGCTTCGTCCTGCCACCGCCGCCCGGCGGGGCGTCCCAGGGCGCGTCCGCCCTCCCGACGCCCGGCACGTCCGTCCCGACGCCCGAGTCCTCGGCCGCCGGCTCCGGCCCCGCCTCGCCGACCGGTGCGACCGGGCCGGTGACGACCGCGAACCTGCTGGGACCGGCGGCGTTCGGCCCGGACGTCGACCCCGGGCGGATCCACGTCACCGACCGGTTCGGCGACGGGGCCTACGCCAACGCGGCCTGCTCCGGCGAGAAGACCCTCACGCAGACCCTGGGCGGGCCCGGTGCCCACTTCCGCGGACTGATGACCAGCACCCGTACCTCCCCGGACGACCCCACGTGGACCGCCGCCGGCATCGCCGACCAGGTCGCCCGCGAGGTCGCCGCCGAGGCCCGGAGCCCTTCCCTGGCGCAGAACGCCGCCGACCGCCTGCTGCTGGAGGAGGTGCCCTGCCAGGAGGCGACGCCAGGGCACTGGGTCTACGGAAGGACCACGACGGTGCGGCTCGCCCCGGACGTCACCGCGAGCTGGATGGGCAGCTACCAAGGAGACCTCAACACCACCGGTACGGCGCCCGAGGGCAAGGAGCCCTGCGGCGGCATCGCCGTGCTGCGCAGCGGCAACCACTACGCGGTGCTGGAGGTCCACGCCTGCCTGGGGACGGCCGCGATGGACCGCGTGGTCAGGACCGCTCTGTCACAGCTGTGAAACAGCCGGTCGGGACTCCAACTTTCCCTTCTCCGGCGGCATCTCCCCGGTTGTACGAGGACGCAGCAGGCGTCCCGACCAGCAGGGGGACCAGATGACCGAGAACCAGCCCGTCCACCAGAAGTCCGTTCGCCGCAACCGGGTCGCCGCCGCGGCCTGCTTCGCCGCCGCACTGATCACGGTCAGCGTCGTCGGCACCCAGTCGGCCACCGCCGACGGGGCCGCGCACAAGCCCGCCCACCCGGCCGCGGTCGCGGTCGCCGCGCCCGGACTCGGCTCCGCCGCCCTCGTCCAGAGCGAGGACTTCCGGCAGGGCCTGAACCCGGTCGCCGCGACCGTTTCGCTGGCCGGACGCGAGGGGCTGTCCGCGTGCACCGGCGAGGAGACGATGCGCGACCTGACCAAGGGCACGGCCACCGGGTACGCCTCCGTGGCCTGGACCTTCGACACCCCCGGCCGACTGACCGAGTCGGCCGCGAGCGACCCCACCGGGACCGCGGCCGCCACCTGGGAGAACCAGCTCGTCGCGCTCGTCCAGGAGTGCCAGGACGAGCCCGCCGGCCACTGGTACTACGGCGCGGCCCACACCCTGACCGTCACCGGCGGCACCGCCCGCTGGTACCTGGCCTACAACGGCGACGGCACCGTCAGCGGCGGGGCCGCCGTCCTGCGCAGCGGCACCAGGGTCGCCGTCGTCGAGCTCACCGGCCGGCCCACCGACGCCCCGGCCTACGTCGAGGGCATCGTCACCGCGGCACTGAACCGCCTCAACTCCTGAACGGCGGCCCCGCTCCGCCCGCGCCGGCGGGCGGAGCGGGGCCCGAACATCGAAGCCGCTCACCCGCCCGGGTTCCCCCGGGCCTCGGTCCGCCGGAACGACGGAGGGCGAGCGGGTCCGTGGTGTCCACCCACGGGCGCGCTCGGCACCCCGGTCAGCCCCGGCCGCTCGCGAAGGGGTCGACGTTGAGGTCGCCGCAGACGCTGAGGGTGCCGTTGTCGACGCCGCCGGTCACGGCCACCTGCACCTGCTGGGTGGTGTTCGGCAGGATGATCGAGACCTTGGAGCCGGTCACCGCACACACGTAACGGCCGGAGGCGGTGGCCTGGCCGTTCACGTCGCTGTAGAGCAGATCCGCGGTGGCCTGGGCTCCCGGAGCGAGCGTCACCGGGGTGTTCGGGCCGCCGTCGTGACGCACGGCGTCGATCGGGGAGGACTTGCCCTGGTCGTCGGCGAGTTGGACGCCGGGGAAGCCGCTGAGGGTGCAGCTGCGCCCGGAGGTGTTGACCGCACGGATGATCGCCGTGGCGGGCTGCTGCTCGGAGGCGTGGGCCGTGGGGCCGGTCACGCTGAGCTTCACGTCGGCGGCGGTGCAGCTCTTGGAGCCCGCGGCGGTGCCGGAACCGCCGGAACCGCCGGCCCCGCCGGCCGTCGTCGAACTCCCCGCGCCCGGGGTCGCGCCGGCGCCCGAACTCGCCCCGGCCGTCTTTCCGGACGCGACCGGGGCCGGCGCCGAGGGCGCGGAGCCCGCCACCGAGGGCGCGGAGCCGGCCGCCGAGGGCGCGGAGCCCGCCGCCTCCGAACCGGCGCCGGGCCCGTCGCAGGCGGTCAGCGCGAGGCCGGCGGTCAGGGCAACGGCGGCGGTGGCGATCAGGCGTGCTGCGGTGCGCATGTGTGTTTCCCCCCAGGGCAGGGCTTCCCTGCCGTATCCGTGTCGCTCGTATTCGTAAACCTTCCACACCAGTTGTATCGGGCGGAGATCCACAGCTCCATGCCTCGGCTGTCACAGCCGCGCCACAGCGGTGAGGCGGCGGAGCGTGCGCGCGGTGGAGACCCGGTGAACACGGGAATCGGCGCGGTACGGCGCTACGGGTGCGGGCGGGTGCGCTGGGCGGGCAGGGACGGGGCCGAGGTGCGGCGGGCGAGTTCGGCGAGGGTGTGGAAGAGGACGTCGCCGAGCAGGACCGGGTCGCGCGAGGCGTCGGGGGCCCGCGAGGCGTCGGGGGCCCGCGGGTCGCGGGCGTCGGGGCGGGCGGTCGGGGGCGGCTGGTCGCGGAGCTGGCGTGTGGGCATGGCTCTTCCTGCCGACGGGGTGGCCGTGGGCAGTCATGCCCGCCGTGGCCGGACGGGCACCCCGGGGGCGGGCGGATCGGCCGGAAACGGCGCATGAAGGGCTTGATCACGGTCGGGGCGGGCGGCGGCCGCGGGCACGGGCCGGTGACCCGTCCGCGCCGATGGGCGAAGATGGACCGGTGACCGAACCCCGTACCGCGCCCCGACTCGTCGCCACCGACCTGGACGGCACCCTGCTCTGCTCCGGTGGCACCGTCACCGACCGCACCGCCGCGGCCCTGGCGGCGGCCGAGGCGGCCGGGGTGCAGGTGGTGTTCGTGACCGGGCGGCCGCCGCGCTGGATGCAGCAGGTGAGCCCGCACATCGGCGGCCACGGGGTGGCGATCTGCTCGAACGGCGGCGCGGTGGTGGACGTGCGGCGCGGCGAGCTGCTGGAGACCTTCCCGCTGCCGGTGGAGACCACCCTGGCGGTGGTCGAGGCGCTGCGGGCCAAGCTGCCGGGCACCGCGTTCGCCTTCGAGTACCCGGGCGGCTGGGCGCGCGAGGCCGGGTACGCGGTGCCGATGTGGGGCGACGCGGTGGAGCTCGAGGTCGGGACGGCGGAGGAGCTGCTGGGAGCCGGCGGGCCGGTCCGGGGCCTGTTCAAGCTGCTGGCCAAGCACCCGGACCTCGAGCCGGACAAGTTCCTCGCCGAGGCCCGGGACGCGGCCGGGCATCTGGCCGAGATCACCCGCTCCGCGTCGATCCCGCTGCTGGAGATCAGCGCGCCCGGCGTCACCAAGGCCAGCACGCTGGCCCGCTGGTGCGCCGGGCGCGGGATCGACCGGAGCGAGGTGGTGGCCTTCGGCGACATGCCGAACGACCTGGAGATGCTGGCCTGGGCCGGCACCGCGTACGCCGTCGCCAACGCGCACCCGCAGGTGCTGGCGGCAGTGCCGCTGCACACCGTGAGCAACGAGCAGGACGGCGTCGCGGCGGTGCTGGAGCAGCTCCTCGGCCTGGAGTAGCCACCCCCGAAGCGGCCTAGCCGAAGCGGCCGTTGACGTAGTCCGAGGTCCGCTGGTCGGCCGGGCTGCCGAAGATCTGCCCGGTCGGCCCGGCCTCGACGATCCGCCCCGGGGTGTCGTGGGTGGCCAGGAAGAACGCGCAGGTCTGCGAGACGCGCTGGGCCTGCTGCATGTTGTGGGTGACGATCACGATGGTGAGCCGCCCGCGCAGCTCCGCGATGGTCTCCTCGACCCGCCGGGTGGAGGTCGGGTCGAGCGCGGAGCACGGCTCGTCCATCAGCAGGATGTCCGGCGAGACGGCCAACGACCGTGCGATGCACAGGCGTTGCTGCTGGCCGCCGGAGAGCGCCCCGCCCGGGGTGTGCAGCCGGGTGGACACCTCGTCCCAGAGCCCGGCCCGGCGCAGGCTGGTCTCCACCAGGTGCTGGCGCTCCTCCTTGGACACCTTGATCCCGGCCAGCTTGAGCCCGCTGGAGACGTTGTCCTGGATGGACATCGCCGGGAACGGGTTGGGCCGCTGGAACACCATGCCGATCCGGCGCCGCACCTCGGCGGGCCGGCGGCCGGGCCGGTAGACGTCGTCGCCCTCCAGCAGCACCTCGCCGGAGAGGGCGGCGCCGCGCACCATCTCGTGCATCCGGTTGAGGATCCGCAGGTAGGTGGACTTGCCGCAGCCGGACGGGCCGATCAGCGCGGTGACCTCGCCGGCCGGCATCGCCAGCGAGACCCGCTCCAGCACCTTGCGGCTGCCGAACCAGGCGGAGACGTCCCTGGTCTCCAGCCCGGCGAGCGGCTCACCGTCGACGCGGGCGTCGAGGTGGGCGTCGGGGTGGGCGCCGGGGTGCTCCCGGCCGGCGTACGGGGCGTCGGCGACCGGGGGGAGGGTGATGGTGTCGGCGACCGGGTCGGTCGCCTGGGTGTCGGTCAGTGGTGCGTCGGTCATCGGAACGGTCCTCCGGGCGCGCGTCAGTAGAGATTGGGCAGCAGGGCGGCGGCGTTCTCGTAGACCGCCCAGAGCAGCGCGCCGACCACCGGCGCGAAGCTCAGGTACGCGGCCGAGCGCCGCCAGTACCGGGCCAGCACCAGGGCGCCGGCCAGCGCGCCGAGCAGGCCGAGCGACCACAGCTGGAGCGTGGCCAGCGCGCCCTTGTCCGCGGCCAGCGCCTTGTCGTACGGGACGGTCGCGGGCCGGCCGCCGGGGTTCTGCTGCGGGTCGCCGTCCAGCCGGGCGCCGATCAGCACGGTGGAGCCGGGGATCCAGTCGGAGTCGCCGGTGACCAGCACCAGCCGGTTGCGGGCCTGGTCGACGACCGGGTGGTCGCCGTCGCCGTACGCGTTGACGGTGTAGGTGAACTTGCCCTGGCCGGTGGTGGCTTCGATCTTGTCGCCGACCCGCAGCCTGGACAGCTCGGCGAACGGCGCGCCGAAGGTGGCGCCGCGGCCGAAGACCACGGCGACCCCGCGCTGGCCGGGCAGCGCGGTGTCCCGGCGGTGGCCGGGGCCGCGCATCAGGTCCCGGCCGGTGGTGCCCTCGACCACCACGGCCTGGTGCAGGCCGATCGCCGGGATGTCCAGCAGCGCCACCGGGGCGCCGTCGGCGGCCGCGCCGGTCGGGGCGACCGCCCGGGCCAGCTGGTCGCGGAAGGTCTTGTACGCGGCGGCCTGGTAGTGCTTCTCCTGGACGTGCGACAGCGTGAACAGGTACCCGACGAAGCCGAGCACCAGCGCCGCGGCCAGGCTGACCGACCAGGCGCCCTGGAGGAACCGCCGCCGCCCGGGGGAGACGGCGGTCCGGGCCGGGGCGGCGGACCCGGCGGGAGCCGCGGGAGCGGCGGACGCGGCCGGCCGCGCCGGGGTGCCCTGCTCGGCGGCCGGCTTCTCCAGCACCGGGGCCGTCACGAGGTACCGCCCGAGCCGTTGCGGCGGCGCAGCAGCCGGCGGCCGAGCAGCGGCGGGACGAGCACCACGGCGAGCAGTTCCAGCGCGGTGAGGGAGGTCAGCATCCAGTCCTCGGGCTTGCCGCTGACCTCGACCACGGTGGCCGCCACCTCGGTGGCGGAGCCGCCGCGGCCGCGGGCGACCACCTGGCCGGTCTGCGGGTCGACCACGTCCCCGGTGCCGTCGCCGGCGCCGGGCGCGTTCGGGTCACCGCCGGCCGCGCCGCCCGCGGCGTTCGGGTCGCCGGCGGCGCCGGCCGCGTTCGGGTCACCGGCGCCGCCGGAACCGGCTCCGCCCGTACCGCCCCCGGCACCACCGGACCCGCCGGTGCCGCCGGAACCGCCGGAACCGCCGGCCGCACCACCGGTACCGCCGGCCGCGCCGCCGGTGCCGCCGGAGCCCGAACCGGTCTTGACCGGCTGGCCGTTCTGCACGGTGCAGTCGATCGGGGCGCCGGCCTTGTCGCAGGGGCTCGGCATCGGGGCGTTCTTGAGGACGGTCAGCTCGCCGGCCGAGTTGAAGGTCGGGTTGGCGCAGTTGGAGAGGGTGTCCGGGTCGACCGGGCTGGCGTTGCCGGGGATGGCCTTGGTCTGCAGCAGACCGCCCTTGACCAGTCCGCGCGGGATCGGCGAGTAGCCCAGGTCGTCCGCCTTGCCCTGGCCGTCGCAGAGCACGTAGGCGAGGAAGCGGCTGAGCGCGGAGCCCTTGTCGTTGTTGAAGCGCGGCGGCGGGGGCGCCGAGGCTCCGGCGCGCGGCACGATCAGGTAGCTGTAGCTGGAGATCGGGTAGGCGCGCGGGTCGTTCATGGTGTAGACGCCGTCGAGGTTCTGCTGCAGGTAGTTCGGGTCGTTCGCCGGGGTGCCGTCGTCCACGCCGCGGATCTTGGCGGCGGTGAGCGCGACGGCGACGTTGGAGGCGGTCGGCAGCGCGTAGTAGCCGGCCGCGTTGAGCACCTTCACGACCGGCCAGTTGCTGCGCTTGGCGAAGGCGTACTCGTCGTAGCCGATGGTGCCGACGTTGCCCGGGGACTTGATGTAGCCGGCCACCACGTCGGAGCCGTTCTGCGCGACCATCCGGCCGGACGGCGGGAAGAACTCGGTGTAGTCCCCGCAGCTCACCCCGTTGACGGAGGTGCAGTAGGCGTCCCACTGGTCCTTGTGGGTGTGCTCCATCCAGCGGGTGAACTGCGCGGTCGCGCCGGAGCCGTCGGAGCGGATCACCGGGGTGATCGGCAGGCTGGGCAGCGCCTTGCCGTAGTCGTTGGTGACCTTCGGGTCGTTCCAGTTGGTGATCTTGCCGGTGAAGATGTCCACGATGGTCTGCGGGGAGAGCCGCAGGTCGCGGACCTGCTTGCCGCCGACCACCAGGTTGTACATGAAGGTGGTGCCGCCCGCGGTGATCGGCACGTAGGAGTAGCCGTAGACCGGGTTCTCCCGGTCGCCGCCGCCGTTGGCGTGGCCGGACTGTCCGAGGCCGGTGTCCGGCGAGGAGCGGAACGGCACGTCGGAGGCGGTGAAGTCGTCCTGCCCGATGGCCCACTGGGTGCGCCCGGCGGCCGAGCCGACCGGGTTGAAGTTGATCTGGATGCCCTGCGGGGAGACGTCCTGCCGCCACTGGTCGATGGCAGGACCGGCCCAGCTGGAGCCGTCCGCGCTCAGCGAGACGGAGGCCGCGGATGCCGGGGTCTGCCCCAGCAGCGGGGAGGCGGCCGCGAGCATCAGGGACATCGTCCCCGCCAGCAGCCGGGCCACGGAGCGACTGAGGCCCCTGGACATGTGAACTCCTCTGGTACGGAGGGTGGTTGGTCTGGTCATCACTGCGGTTCCCGCGGCTGGAGGGCGTACGGGCGGGCGACGGCGCCCAGGGTGGCCGCCTCCATGCGGCGGGCCTCCCGGCTGATCCGGCGCCTCTGGGCCCGGGTCAGCTGCCCGGGCCGGCGGCCGCCGAGCACGCGGGCGGTCACGAAGAGGACCAGCACGACGCCCATCAGGGTCAGGCCGGCCGCGAAGCCGCGCGCGATCATGGCGTCGTACGGCTGCTTGACGTAGTTCCAGATGTAGAGCGGCAGCGAGACCTGGTGGCCCTCGAAGGGGTTGCCGTTGAACTGCGAGGTGAAGCCGGAGGTGAGCAGCACCGGCGAGGTCTCGCCGACGCCGCGCGCCATGCCGAGGACCACCGCGGTCACCAGACCGGGCCGGGCGGTGGGCAGCACCACGTTCCACACCGTGCGCCACTGGCTGCCGCCGAGCGCGTACGAGGCCTCGCGCAGGGTGCCCGGCACCAGGCGGATGACCACTTCGGCGGCCCGGGTGACGATCGGCATCATCATGACCGTGAGCGCGAGCGAGGCGGCGAAGCCGCTCTTCTCGAAGCCGAAGGTGATGATCACGACGCCGAGGATGAACAGGCCGGCCACGATGGACGGCAGCGCCGTCATCGCCTCGACCAGGGTGCGCACCGGACGGGCCATCCGGCCGCCGACCTCGGACATGAAGACGGCCGCCGCGATGCCCAGCGGAACGGCGAACAGCGTTGCCAGGCCGAGCTGTTCGAGCGAACCGACGATCGCGTTGAGCGCGCCGCCGGAGAGCAGCCCGTCGAGCGGGCCGGTGTGCTCCATCGACTCGGTGAAGAAGTTGAGGTGCTGGGCCGCTTCCCAGCCGCGGCTGGCGACGTAGCCGATCTGGTCGGCGATCAGCGCGACCACCAGCAGCCCGGAGCTCCAGGCGACCACGGAGACCAGCCGGTCCCGCACCATCATCGGGTGCCACTGGAGCCGGCCAAGCAGGTAGTAACCGGCCAGGAAGAGCAGGTACCAGCAGATCAGGAAGCCGAAGGCGCCGCTGAACGGCAGCACCCGCTCGTACAGCACCCAGTCCAGCGCGAGCGAGCCGGCCGTCGCGCCCGCCACGGTGAGGACGTCGTCGCGGGTGACGCCGCCGATCCGGAGCTTCTTCTCGGGGCCCGGGGCCCGGGTCGCGGCGGCCTCCGCGGGCGCGGGCTCACCGGCGGGCCCGGGCACCGCGACCGGTGGCAGGTCGAGCGTGGTCATCGGTTGGTCCCTTCACGGTTCGGGTGGCGGCGTGCCCTGCGGGCGGCTCCGGGGTCCGTCATGCTCAGTCCGCCGTCGAGGCGCCGGAGCGCGAGCGGTTGATGACGACCCCGGCCAGCACGTTGACCAGCAGGGTGAGCGCGAACAGCACCAGACCCGCGGCCATCAGCGCGGAGAGCGACAGCGCGTCCGACTCGCCGAAGCGCAGCGCGATCAGCGCGGAGATCGAGTTGGCGCCGTTCTCCAGGACGTGGGTGATGGCCTTGAAGCTCGGCGAGATGATCAGCGCGACGGCGATGGTCTCGCCCATCGCCCGGCCGAAGCCCAGCATCACCGCCCCGATGACGCCGCCCTTGCCGAAGGGCAGCACCACGGTGCGGACCATTCCCCAGCGGGTGGAGCCGAGCGCGTACGCGCCCTCCCGCTCGCCCTGCGGGGCCTGGGAGAAGACCTCCCGGCTGAGCGAGGTGACGATCGGGATGATCATCAGGGAGACCACCACGCCGGCGATGAAGGTCGAGGAGGTGTACGAGGTGCCGATGTCACCGATCCGCACCTTGAGGAAGGGGATGTACTCCCCCAGGTGGTTGGCCATCCAGCGGACGAACCCGATGATCCGCGGCTGGAGGAAGAACAGGCCCCACAGGCCGTAGACGATGCTGGGGATCGCCGCCATCAGGTCGACGAGCGAGATCAGCGCGGCCCGCAGGCGCACCGGCGCGTACTCGGAGATGAAGATCGCGGTGCCGAGGGCCACCGGGACGGCGATGACCAGCGCGATCACCGCGATCAGCAGGCCGTTGGGCAGGACGGCGGCGATGCCGAAGTTGTGGGCGGCGGTCTGCCACTTCTGCTCGGTCAGGAAGGACCAGCCGACCGCGCGCAGCGCGTCGGTGCCGCGGAGGATCAGGAAGAAGGCGATCAGCCCCATGATCGCGAAGACCGAGAGGCCGGCCAGCCGCAGCACGCCGCGGAACACCCGGTCGCCGGGGGTCGCGGGGGCTGTGATGGCGCGGGGGGTGTCCTGGTCGGGCCCGTGGTCGGGTCGGCCTGGCGACCCGGCGTACGGTGCCGCAGGCTCGGCGGCGGATGTCATGTGTGCTCTCCGTACTCGGGAACGGGCGTGCTCGGTGAGGGTCCGGGGCGCTGCCTCGGTGGTCGGGGAAGCGCTCGGCGGGGCCGGAACGGCGGCCCCGCCGAGCGCGGTTCCCTACTTGCGGCGCAGCCGCGACCACTGGGTGCGGGCACCGGCCAGGGCCTTCGCCCCGGCCGGGGTGCCGCCGAGGAACAGCGCGACCGGTCCGCCGACCAGCAGCACCAGGCCGGCGATCAGCGCGACGGGCAGCAGCAGCCGGGCGGTGCCGGGGCGGTCGGGCACCGGGGTGCCGACGGGGGCCGCGGCGATCGCGTTGCCGGAGGGGGCGGCGGTCGCGCCGGGCTTGCCGCCGGCCGCGCCGGGAGCCGCGCCGCCGGCCGCACCGGTCCCGGTGGTGCCGGTGGCGCCGGTGGCGCCGGTGCCGGAGAGCCCGCCGCCGGTCGAGCCGCCGGAGGAACCGAAGCCGGTGCCGCCGGAGTTGCCGTCCGCGGTGGTGCCGCCGGTGCCGGAGGTGCTCACCGGGCCGGTGCCCTCGCCCGTGCCGGAGCCCGAGCCGCCGTTGCCGCTCTCCGGGGTGCCCGGCTCGGGCTTCCCGGCCGGCGGGGCGGTCTGGTTGCCGGGCAGCTTGCCGTCCTGGGCCTCGACGTGCTGCACGGCCTGGTCGGCCTGCTGCCGCTGGGCGTTGTTCAGCGCGAGGAAGCCCTGGGCCAGCTGGCCGGGCGCGATGCCGTAGGTCTGCCCGGTGGTGGTGACCGTCCTGAGGAACCTGGCGATCACGGCCGCCTTCGCGGCGGGGACCCCGCCGGTCGGGACCATCGCGTACTGGACGTAGCTCAGCGGGTACGCCCGCTGGTCACGGGTGAACGCGGTGTCGGGCGTGCCGTACGGCAGCTGCTGGACCCCGGTCGTGGGGTCCGTCGGCATGTCGGCGACGGCCGCCTGGAAGCCGGCCGTGGAGGGCGTCACGTAGGAGCCGGCCGGGTTGAGCAGCGCGGCCTCGGGCAACGAGAACGCCTTGGCCTGGGCCGTGTCCATGATGGCGAGCATCATGCGCTGGCCGGGCTGCTGCACGGCGCAGGCGTCGTGGCCGCCGTTGGCGTTGAAGGTCGGCAGCTGGCAGTTCGGCCGGTTCTGCACCTGGTTGCGGGCGACCCGGGAGAGGCCCTCGGTGGAGGGCACCCACTCGTACTGCTTCCAGTGCGCCGTGTCCGCGCCCTCCTGCGGCGTGCTCGACCCGGACTGGTCCTGCGGCTGGAAGGCCTCGGACGGGTAGCCGGTGAACCTGGGCTTCAGGTAGAAGCTGTCGACGTGCATGCCCCACTGGTCCGGTTCGCCGTCGAGGAACCGGGCGGCGTCCGGGTCGGCCGCGACCCACGAGGTCAGCAGGTAGGTGAAGTCGGTCGTGCCGCCGGGGACGCCGGGGAAGATCGTCAGGGCGCCGCCGCAGTTGGTGGGCCAGTGGATCCCGTTCTCCGCCGTCTCCGGGTTGAGCTGCTTGAACTCGGGGTCGGTGAAGAGGCACACCGGGTTGCCGGCCACGGAGGCGATGTCGGCGCCGGGCGACGCGTAGGACTGGGTCAGCAGCTTGGCGACCAGCCGCGCGTTCAGCCGCATGTCCCTGATCTGCCGGCCGTTCGTCGGGTCGTCGATCAGGTACGTGACGGAGATGCCGGTCGTCGCCAGCGGGGCGTAGACGTAGGGGCGCGGCGGCGGTGACATGTCCGACCGCGCCGTCAGCGCCACGTCGGTGCTGGCGGCGCCGCCCAGGAAGGCCGCCCTGGCCTGCGGCTCGCCGCCGGCCGGGATGTAGCCCACGGTCATCGGGGAGTCGCCCAGGCACAGGCCCGAACGCCACTGCTGCATCGCCCGGTTGGCCATTTCGAGGCCCGCGACACCGAAGTCCTGGGCGCTCGCGACGCAGGAGTCCGGGGTGGGCGCGAAGGAGAGCGGGACCACCGTGCGGTGGAGCCAGGCGCACTGC
This sequence comes from Kitasatospora sp. NPDC096204, assembly GCF_044763205.1. Lineage (NCBI taxonomy): Bacteria > Bacillati > Actinomycetota > Actinomycetes > Kitasatosporales > Streptomycetaceae > Kitasatospora > Kitasatospora sp. NPDC096204. Next base: position 137,400 of record NZ_JBIWFT010000019.1, on the reverse strand, counting down.
TCGCTGGTGCGGTTCTTGGTCTTCGAGTTGATCCGGCCGGGCTTCATGACGCCGTCGGAGGCGGCGTTGTAGAACCGGTCCCGGTCCATCCGGTGGTCGTTGCAGTCGGCCTTGCCGCCCCGGATGTTGTACAGGTCCGTCGGGTCGCCGCCGTAGTTCGGCTCGACCACGATCGAGCAGGGGTGGGTGGCGTCGCAGCCGAGCGAGGGGCTCTCCTTGGAGCTCCACACCTCGATGGAGGCGGTTCCGGACCCGTCCGGTCCGGTCGGCGCCAGCACCATGTTCGAGGGGAAGTCCGGCGTCTCGGTGTGCACGGGCCGGGCCGGCTGCTCGAAGCCCTTGTCGCGGTCACCGCCGTAGAGGGTGCTGCCGTAGCAGTCCGTCACGGCGGGGTCGAGCCCGCGGCACTGGTAGACCCGCACCGTGTACAGGTTGAAGGTCGAGTTCACGGGCGTGCTCGTGACCGGGCCACCGGTCTGGGTGATGCTCGGCGTGAACCCGCTCCAGGAGACCTGGAGGACCTGGTTGGTCAGGTTGCCCGTCTGGGAGACCGTCACACTGCCCTCGTCGCCGTACGTTCCGCTGGCCGGGATCCAGACCTTCGGACCGGTCACGGTCGTCGCGGAGTCGGCGTGAGCCTGCGGCGCCGCGCCCAACCCGATCGGAATGACAGCGAGCGCCGCCACCACCGCCTTGGCGAGGGCCAGGGCCGGCAGTCGACGGCGCCACCTTCCCCGACCTCTTCGGTCGGGTACGCGGGTTCTCATGCGGGGCCTCCGGGAGATGCGGGCCGCCGAAGGGAGGCGGCGCGAGGGCGTCGGATCGCGCTGGGGACGGACGATTCCGTGCGTACTATTCGGCCAGCCGGACATGGCGGGATCCGGTCGGCCAGGTGTACGAGACCACAACGCGGCGACTCCGTACCGGAGTTGGGAGATCCGCATGCGAGCGGGCCCGCGCCTGGGCGCGGGCCCGCCGGACTGCGGCGACGTGGTGCCGGGATCAGCCGGCCGGGGTGAAGGTCAGCGCCAGCGAGCCCACCTTCTGGCCACCCGTGAAGTAGGTGGTGCCGAGGGTGGTGTCCAGGTAGTTCGCGCCGGCCGGGTCCACCTGGAAGCTGTCGGACTTCAGGTTCTGGACGGCACCGTTGCGGTTGATCACGTTGCTGCGCGGGTCCAGCAGCGGCACCGGGGTGTCCGAGCCGTTCGGAACGCCGGTGAAGTAGCCCTTGGAGACCGAGAAGTCGATCTGCTTGAAGGTCACGCTCTTGCCGGTCTTGAGGTTCAGGAACAGCAGGCCGCCGCCGAACTGCACGTGGCCGTAGAAGGACGGGATGTTCGCGGCACCGCCGGTGACCGGGAGCGTCACGGTGAGACCGGTGGCCGGGTCGGCGTTCGGGTCGGCCGGCTGCAGCGGGATGACCAGGACGCCGTTGAGCGCGGCGTTCGTCAGGAAGTCCAGATCGGCGGTGATCACGGCCTGGCCGGCGGCGGGGGTGGGGGCCGGGGTGGTGTCGGCGACGGCCGCCCCGCTCGCGGCGGTCACGGCGAGGACGACGGCGGCACCGGTCGAGGCCAGGCGGGCACTGATGCGGGACATGCCGAACTCCTTGGGAGAGGGAGAGGGAGAGGGGTCGTGCGGTTCGAAGAAGCTCATGCGTGGGTGACACCGCCACAGGCGGGCACGGCCGGCCGGACGCGGGTTCGGGCGGGCCGGCGGCCGCAGGGACGAGGCCCCTGCGGCCGCCGGGATGGTGCGGGGTGGGTCAGGAGGTGGTGACGCTGCCGCAGCCGAAGTCGAGCGGCAGGAAGCCGAAGCTCTTGATGTCGGCGGTGCCGTTGGTGCAGAACCAGCCGCCGTCACCGAAGATGCCGCGCAGGGTGGCGGCGCGGGTGGTGTCGACCGCGGGGGCCCAGTCGTCCTTGCGGAAGACGTTGTAGACCACGCGGCCGTACTGGGTGTCGGCGTAGTTGCTGTTGATGACCTTGTTGGTGGTGTCCACCGGGCCGCCGACGACGCCGTCGATGTTGCGGATGGTCAGCGGGCCCTGGACGTCGGCGCCGCTGCCCTTGCCGAAGTACACCTGGCCGATGTAGTGGGCGACGGAGTAGGGGACCACCGCGTTGACGTCGTTGAGCAGGGTGTCGCTGCCCTGGTTCTCCTGGACGCTGCTGTTGACGCAGGCGCCCGGGGTCAGGGCGGTGACGCCACCGTTGATGGCGGTCAGGAAGAAGGAGCGGGTGCCGGAACCGGTCTGCGGCAGGAAGGGCTTGATCGTGGCGTTCGGGAGCGACGCGTTGATCTGGTTCCACTTGGTGACGGTGCAGGTGTAGATGTCCTTCAGGTTCGCCGTGGTCAGGTTCGCCGGCGCGTTGCCACCGCTCTTGGCGGCCCAGGCCACCGCGTCCTTCGCCAGGGCGACGAAGTTGTCGGTGGTCGGGTCGGTCGCGACCGGGCCGCGCGAGGAGCGGGCGAAGTCCACGGTGGCGTTGGTGTTGGCGTTCAGCGCGTTGATGCCGGCGCCGGAGCCGTTCGGGCGGGTGATCGCGGTGGCACCGGTCTTGGGGGTGATGGTGCCGGTGGGGATCGCGTCCCAGCTGTAGACGCGCGGGGCGGTGGAGCTGGTCAGCGACGCGTTGTAGTCGGTGGCGAGCTGGTTCAGGAGCGCCTGGGTCGTGTCGGAGCCGACACCCACGAAGTCGATGGCGCGGGGGGTGACACCGGCGGCCGGGTCGGCGACGGCGGTGCCGCCGGCGACGGTCGCGATGGAGGTCGCCAGCGCGGCGACGGTGAGCAGCTTGGCAGCGGTCTTGCGCATGTTCCTCTTCCTCCGGGGGAGAGACGTACATCGCGTGAACCCGTACTCCGTTCGGGAGTTCGGGGCCGTGTGGCCGCGTCCGCTGCGGCCTCGCCGGCAGTGCCGATCCTGTCCGGCGGGGAGGTTCCGCCGGAAGAGAGGTCGACTCCGGCCGGGGATTGTCGACTCATCGGTTCGGCGAGGTTTAGTCACTGGTCAGCGTGCACGTGACAGGGGCGCCGCCGGGCCTCGGCACCCGGTCGACGTTCTTCTGCAGGAGGCTGCTCGGGGTGTTGCCGGAAACCTCCCCTTCACCGGAACAGCACGCGAGGAGATCCGATGCGGGGGGATCACGTCCGCTACCGCGCCCGGCGCCGTCTCCGGGATCGCTCCCGGGATCGCTTCCGGGAACGCCGAGATGACGGTCCGTCGACCGACCGACCGTCATGGATTCGGACACCTACAGCGGCCGCCGGCCGTCCCGTCCGGACCGCCGCAACTCCTGCCCCACCCACTGCAGTCCGGCCAGGAACCCGTCGATCCCCGCCTGGCACTGGTCCCGCCGCAGGTACCCGCGCGCGCTGCGGGCGACCGGAACGGCGTCGGCCGCCCCCGGCCGGGTGCTGCGCACCGGCAGGTAGGCGGCCCAGACCCACTGACGCCCTTCGGACTGGCCGACCGAACATCGCAGCGCGGCCCGTTCGATCAGCAACTCACGTACGGAATCGGCGAGTTCCTCCTCGCTGCGATAGGTCCGCACGCCGACCCCGAGCGGCCGCCCGTTGGCGGCCCGCAGCGCCCAGCCGAGACAGCGGTCGCCCGCCGGCACGATCAGCAGCCGCGGACCGCGCCGCTCAGCGGCCATCGGTGCGTCTCGACGTCACGGCGGGCTCCGGCAGTTCGCGCGGCGGCTGCTTGGAGAGCAGCACCACGAACCTCCGGAAGGCGTTCTGGCAGGTCGCGTACCGCTCGTACGCGCGGCTGGACCGCACCTCGGGGAGAGCGCGCGAGCCCGGGACGACCCAGATCCAGCCGATGCCCTCCCGTACGTGGGTGATCCGCGCGGTGAGCCCGGCCGCGGTGGCGCGCAGGCCGTCGAAGCCCCGCTCGGCCTCCCCCGCCGTCTCGAACACGGCCGGGGTGATCGCGACCACCCGACCGTTGGGCGCCTTCAGTTGCCAGCGGTAGCGCCCGTCCGCCGCCCGTTCGGCGCGGAACCCCCCTCGACTTGCCCCTGCTGCGGTGTGACCGCGGCCGGCAGCGTTCACTGCCCCCTCCGTCCGGTTGCCCTCCGGATTCCCCTCCGAGCGGGAGCAAAGCTATGTGTGCACACGGAGGCCCCGAAAGCCCAGAACGTTCACAACTTGCGCCGTTGGCCGGGAAGTTCTCCCTCGTTTAACTTTCACTCGTTCCGGCCGGAAGCGGTCCGGAAGTCGGTCGGAAAGCGACCTGGAACCGTCAGAGCCGGGCCGTCCAGCGCACCATCGTCCCCTTCCGGTACGGCCCGCTCTCGTGCCAGGCGTCACCGCCGAGCGCCTCGGCGCGCCGGGTGAGGTTGAGCAGGCCGCTGCGCCGCCCGCCCTTCGGGATGCCCACCCCGTCGTCGGTCACCGTGAGCAGCACACCGGGCCGCCCGCCCCGGTCCAGCGACTCCGGGTCATCACCGCCCATCGGGCGGCCGTCCTCGTCCAGGTGGGTGGTCGCGTCGATCTCCACGCCGACCCGGGAGGCGCGCGCGTGCCGGGCCGTGTTGGAGAGCATCTCGCGCAGGGCGGCCAGCAGTTGACGTCCGGTCTTCTCCCCCACCAGGCTCTCCACCGGCCCGACGAAGCTCACCGAGGGCTTGAAGCCGAGCGCCGCCGCGGCCTGGCTGGCCTCCCGCAGCACCCGGGTGCGCAGGGTGTCCGGGGCGTCGCCGTGGTTGTCGTGCTGGAGGGCGTAGATGGTGGTGCGGACCTCCTGGATGGTGGCGTCCAGCTCGTCCACCGCCTTGCCGATGCCGACCTTCACCTCGGGGACGACGGCCCGGCGGGCGGCGCTCTCCAGCATCATCCCGGTGGCGAACAGCCGCTGGATCACCAGGTCGTGCAGGTCGCGGGCGATCCGGTCGCGGTCCTGGAAGACGGCCAGCCGCTGCTGGTCGCGCTGCCCCTCGGCGAGCCGCAGGGCCAGCGCGGCCTGCGAGGCGAAGGTCTCGGCGAGCTGCTTCTCGCTGTCGGTGAACGGCACCGCACCGCAGGGGCGCCAGACGCAGAGCCCGCCGAGGACCCGGCCCGCGGCGACCATCGGCACGGCCATGGACGGGCCGAAGCGGCGGGCGAGCCGGATCACCACGGTCGGGTCGCTGGACATGTCGTCCAGGTAGACGCTCTCCCCCGCGAGCAGCCGGGCCGCGAAGCTCTCCCTGGGCAGCAGTTCGCCGCAGACGTACTCGGCCAGCTCGCCGGAGGCGTGCGCGACCCGCATCTGCCCGTCGCCCTCGCCGCCGCCCTCGGGGCCGGTCGGCAGCAGGATCATGCCGAGCGCGGCGTCCGCCAGCTCCCGCACCTGCTCGGCCGCGACGGTCAGCGCGGTCTCCGCCTGCTCGGCGGAGAGCAGGGCGGTGGTGACGGCGGCGGCGCCGGCGATCCAGCGTTCCCTGCGGCGGCCCTCCTCGTACAGCCGGGAGTTCTCGATGGCCACGCCGGCCGCGGCGGCGAGGGCGTGCACCACCTGTTCGTCCTCGGGGGTGAAGGCGCCGCCGCCCTTCTTCTCGGTGAGGTAGAGGTTGCCGAACACCTCCGCGCGGACCCGGATCGGCACGCCCAGGAAGGTCCTCATCTGCGGGTGTCGCGGAGGGAACCCGGAGGAGCGCGGGTCGGCGCCGAGGTCGGTCAGCCGCAGCGGCTCGGGACGGTCGATGAGCGCGCCGAGGATGCCCCTGCCGGTGGGCAGTTCGCCGATCTCGGTGCCGGTCTCGTCGTCGACCCCGACGTGGATGAAGTCGGCCAGGCCGGTGCCGCCGGGGGCGATCACGCCGAGCGCCGCGTACCGGGCGTCGACCAGTTCGGCCGCCCCCGTGGCGATCCGGTGCAGGGTGGCGTGCAGGTCCAGCCCGGCCCCGATGGAGACCACCGCCTCCAGCAGCCGCTGCATCCGGTCGGTGACCGCGGCGGCCGACTGCAGGCGCTCGGCGACCTCGGTGACCAGGGTGTCCAGCCCGAGCGAGGCGATCTCGGGCACCCGATGGGGAGTCGGCTCGGCAGTGGCCTCGGGAAGGTCCGGCGTGGGGTCCATGGAGAAAGCCTAGTTTGTACGCTTTTCAGCCGAAGGACGGCGTGACGGGCGGCCGACGGGCGGGCCGGCGGGCGGGCCGGCGGGCGGGCCGGCGGGTGCGCTGCCCGGCGGCCCGGCCGCCTAGCGGTACGAGGGGACGGCCTCCAGCAGCCCGTCCGCCTCCCGCTCCCGCCGCCACATCGCGTGCAGCCGCCCGTCCGGGTCGGCGACCAGCTCCGACCAGCGGCCCCGCTCGGCCACCCGGCCGCCGTCCAGCACCAGCACCTCGTCCACCGTGGCGTCGTCCAGCCCGGCCAGCCGGTGGGTGATCAGCACCGTGGTGCGGCCCTCGGTGGCGGCCAGCAGGTCGGCGGTGAGGGCGTCGGCGGTGGGCAGGTCGAGGTGCTCGGCCGGCTCGTCCAGGACCAGCACGGGGAAGTCCGCGAGCAGCGCGCGGGCGAGCGCCAGCCGCTGGCGCTGCCCGCCGGAGAGCCGGGCGCCGTGTTCACCGACCATGGTGTCCAGGCCGTCGGGCAGGCTCTCGGTCCACTCCAGCAGTCGGGCGGCGGCCAGCGCGGCGCGCAGTTCCTCCTCCCGCGCCTGCGGCCGGGCGAGCCGCAGGTTCTCCCGCAGCGAGCTGTCGAAGACGTGGGCGTCCTGGGCGCAGAGCCCGATCACCCGGCGGACGGACTCGCCCGCCAGCGCGCGGGCGTCCACCGCCCCGGGGCTGCCGTCGGCGAACCGCACCGTCCCCGCGCTCGGCTCCAGGAAGCGCAGCAGCGCCTGGGCGAGGGTGGTCTTGCCGGAGCCGGACGGGCCGACCACGGCGATCCGCCGCCCGGCCGCGAGGTCGAGGTCCACTCCGGTGAGCGCGTCCACCGGCTGCCCGGGGTGCCGGACGGTCAGTCCGCGCACCGCGACGGGCAGCGGCTGCTCGGGCAGCGCCGCCGGCTGGGCGGGCTCGGTGACCGGGGGCTCGGCGGAGAGCACCTCGTCCAGCCGGGCCCGGGCGGCGCGGCTGCGCTGGCGGGCCTGGACGGCGAGCGGCATCCCGGTGACGGCCTCGAAGGCGGCCAGTGGGGTCAGCACCACCACCGCCAGGCAGACCGGCGCCAGCGCCCCGTCGCGCACCCCCTGGACGCCGACGGCGGCCGCGGCGGCCACGGTCAGCCCGGTGAGCAGGGCGATCAGCCCGGTGCCGAGCGCCGTGGTGGCGGCCGAGCGGGCGGCCAGCCGGGTCAGCGCGGCGTCGGCGGTGCGGACGGCGGCCAGCCGGCCGGGCAGCGCGCCGGCCACGGTCAGCTCGGCGGTGCCGGTGAAGGCGTCCACCACGGTGGTGGCCAGCCGTCCGCGCGCCGGGGCCTGGCGCCGCTCGGCACCGGCCGACCAGCGGGCGGCCAGGGCGGGCACCAGCACGCCCGCGAGCAGCAGCCCGAGGCCGAGCACCAGCCCGGCGGCGGGCAGGAAGGCGGCCATCGCCACCGTCGAGGCCAGGGCGACCAGCCCGGCCACCGCGGCCGGCAGCCGCCAGCGCAGGTAGTGGTCCTGGATCGCGTCCACGTCGGCGACCAGCCGGGAGAGCAGGTCGCCGCGCCGGAAGGCGGGCAGCCCGGCCGGGGCGAGCGCGCTCAGCCGCCGGTAGACGGCGGCCCGCAGGGTGCCGAGGGTGCGCAGCACCGCGTCGTGCGAGACCAGCCGCTCGGCGTAGCGGAAGACGCTGCGGCCGATGCCGAAGGCCCGGACGGAGGTGACGGCCATCATCAGGTAGAGCACCGGCGGCATCTCGGAGGCCCGGGAGATCAGGTAGCCGGAGGTGGCCATCAGCGCGACGGCGCAGCCGAGGGCGAGCGCGCCGAGCAGGATCGAGAGTGCCAGTCGGGGGGTGCTGCCGCCCTCGGCCCCGGGCTCCTCCGCGGTGGCGGGGGCGGGGGTCGGGCGGCCGCTGTGGGTGAGCGGGGTGACCGGCTGCGCGGGTGCGGACGGGGCCCCCGCCAGCCGTACCCGCCGGTCCGCGACGGCCAGCAGCGCCGGTCGGTGCGCGACCACCAGCACGGTGCGCGCCGGGTCGGCGGCGAGCGCCCGGACGGCGTCCACCACGGCCTCCTCGGAGGCACCGTCCAGGTTGGCGGTCGGCTCGTCCAGCAGCACCAGCGGCCGGTCGTCGGCGAGCAGCACCCGGGCGAGGGCGAGGCGCTGGCGCTGTCCGGCGGAGAGCCCGGCACCGTCCTCGCCCAGGACGGCCGCCAGGTCGGTCACGAAGTCGAGCGCGTGCGCGGCCCGCAGCGCCGTCCGGAGCTGCTCGTCGGTGGCGTCGGGCCGGTAGAGCCGCAGGTTCTCGGCGACCGTCCCGGCGAACAGGTGCGGGTGCTGCGGCACCCAGGCGATCTGCCGCCGCCAGCTCTCCGGATCCAGTTCGGCCAGGTCGTACGGGCGGCCGTCGGCGGCGGTGATCCGCACGGTGCCGGCGGTGGGGGCGGTGAGGCCGAGCAGCACGGCCAGCAGGGTGGACTTGCCGGCGCCGCTGGGGCCGGTGAGCGCGGTGCTGGAGCCCGGACGCAGGGTCAGTGCGGCGCCGTCCAGGGCGGGCTCGGTGCGCCCGGGGTGCCGGACGACCAGGCCGTCGGCGGCGATCACGGCGCCGGCGAGGTCGGGCGCCGGGGTGGTGCCGGCGGCGGGCAGCGGGGTCTCCAGCACCCGGAACAGCTCGTCGGCGGCGGTCAGCCCCTCGACGCTGGAGTGGTAGAGCGCGCCGACCTGGCGGATCGGGAAGTACACCTCGGGGGCGAGCACCAGGATCAGCAGCCCGGTCTCCAGGTCGAGCGTGCCGTCCACCAGCCGGAACCCGACGGTGACGGCGACCAGCGCGACGGACAGGGTGGAGAGCAGCTCCAGGGTGAAGGAGGAGACGAAGGCGATCCGCAGGGTGCGCAGGGTGGCCCGGCGGTAGTCGGCGGTGATCCGGGCGATGGTGGCGGCCTGGGTGCGGGCCCGGTTGAACACCTTGAGGGTGGGCAGTCCGGCGACCACGTCGAGGAAGTGGTGGGAGAGCCGGGACAGGGTGTTCCACTGCCGGTCCATCCGGGACTGGGTGGCCATCCCGATCAGCACCATGAACAGCGGGATCAGCGGCAGCGTCCCGGCGATGATCGCGGCCGAGGTGAAGTCGGCGCCGACGATCCGCAGCAGCACGATCACCGGGACGACCACGGCCAGCGCCAGTTGCGGCAGGTAGCGGGCGAAGTAGTCGTCCAGCGCGTCGACGCCGCGGGTGGCGAGGGTGGTGAGTTCGCCGGTGCGCCGGCCCGCCAGGTAGGACGGGCCGAGCGCGGTGGCGTGGTCGAGCAGCCGGCGCCGCAGGGTGGACTTCACCCGGGCGACGGTCCGGTGCGCGGTGAGTTCGGTGAGCCAGCCGACCAGCCCGCGCCCGACCGCCGTCAAGGCGAGCAGCAGCAGCGGCGTGGTCAGCTCGCCGAGCGTCGCCCCGCGCTGGAAGGCGCGGACGACGATCTCGGCGATCAGACTCGCCTGGGCGACCACCAGGGCCGCGCCGACCGCGCCGAGCAGCACGGATCCGGCGAGGAAGGCCCTGGTGGTGCGGGCGTACCCGAGGAGTCGGGGGTCGACGGGCTTCACGGCGTCAGCCCTGGTCGAGCTGGGCGGCCGGGTCGTGCCCGGGGATGTGCTGGACGCCGATCCGCTTGCGGAACACCCAGTACGTCCAGCCCTGGTAGAGCAGCACCAGCGGGGTGAAGATCGCCGCGACGACGGTCATCACCTTCAGCGTGTACGCCGAGGACGACGCGTTGCTGACGGTCAGGCTCCACTCCGGGTTCAGGGTGGAGGGCATGACGTTCGGGAAGAGCGCCAGGAAGAGCATCGCGACCGCGGCCACGACGGTCACCCCGGAGAGCGAGAACGCCCAGCCCTCGCGCCGCAGTCGGTTGGCCGCGAGGGCGCCGACCAGGGCGACCACCGCGACGATCATCGCGACGAGGCTGCGGCCGTTGCCGTGGGCGGACTGGGTCCAGATCAGGAAGACCAGCGCCAGCACGGCGGTCGCCAGCCCGGACAGCAGCGCGGCCTTGCGGGCCCGCTCGCGGATCTCGCCGACCGTCTTGAGCACGGCGAACACCGAGCCGTGGAAGGTGAACAGGGCGAGCGTCACCAGGCCGCCGAGCAGCGCGTACGGGTTCAGCAGGTCCCAGAGGGTGCCGGCGTAGTTCTTCTGCGCGTCGATGTCCACGCCGCGGACGATGTTGGCGAAGGCCACGCCCCAGAGGAAGGCCGGGAGGAGGGAGGTCCAGAAGAGGGCCTCCTCCCAGTTCCGCTGCCAGCGGGCGCCGTCGTGCTTGTGCCGGTACTCGAAGGCCACGCCGCGGATGATCAGGCAGACCAGGATGACCAGCAGCGGGATGTAGAAGCCGCTGAAGAGCGTCGCGTACCAGTCCGGGAAGGCCGCGAAGGTGGCGCCGCCGGCGGTCAGCAGCCAGACCTCGTTGCCGTCCCAGACCGGGCCGATGGTGTTGATCAGCACCCGCCGCTCGGCGGTGTTGCGGGCCAGCGGCTTGAGCAGCACGCCGATCCCGAAGTCGAAGCCCTCCAGGAAGAAGTAGCCGATCCACAGGACCGCGATCAGCACGAACCAGACGTCGTGGAGTTGCATGTCAGATCCTCAGTTCCCCGGTGGTCCCGGCGCCTCAGTAGGCGAAGGCGAGCGGCTTGTCGGCGTCCTCGTCCGAGGACGGCCCGCGCAGCGACGGGTCCTTGGTGGGAGGCTGCTCGGTCACCACCGGGCCGGCCTTGGCGTACTTGACCAGCAGCTTGACCTCGATGACGGCGAGGATCGCGTACAGCGTGGTGAAGGTGGCCAGCGCCCCGATCTGGGTGCCGATGCTGACGGTGGGGGAGACCGCGCTGGCCGTGGTCATCAGTCCGAAGACGGCCCAGGGCTGGCGGCCCATCTCGGTGAAGATCCAGCCGAAGCTGTTGGCGATCAGCGGGAAGCCCATGGTCAGGATGCCGATCCGCCAGCTCCACTTGGTCAGCGTCGGCCCCAGCTCGCGCTTGGGGGTGAGCATCAGCCGGGGCACCTCGGTCTCGCCGGTGCGGAAGTCGGGGTGCAGGAAGAGCTTCTTCCGGGTGGTCCACAGACCGATCAGGCCGGCCAGGAAGGAGGTCATCCCGAAGCCGATCATGAGGCGGAAGCCCCAGTACGTGACGAAGATGCTCGGGATGTAGTCCCTGGGGTTGCCACCGTGCTGGGCGGCCTCGGCCGCGGCGGTGTCGTTGATGCCGGGGACGGTGGAGCTGAAGTCGTTGTGGGCGAGGAAGGACAGTATCCCGGGGATCTCCAGGGCGACCGAGTTGTGGCCCTTGCTGACGTCGCCGACCGCGAAGACCGAGAACGGCGCCGGCGACTGGGTCTCCCACAGCGCCTCGGCGGCGGCCATCTTCATCGGCTGCTGCTCGAACATGACCTTGCCCAGGGTGTCGCCGCTGAGCGCGGTGCCGAGGCCGAAGACCACCGCGAGCACCAGGCCGAGCCGCAGCGAGGTGCGCATCGCGGCGGTCCGCTTCGGGTCGGCGGCCTCGGGCTTGCGCTTGGCCTTCCAGAGGTGGAAGGAGGCGATGCCGACGACGAAGGCCGCGCCGGTGAGGAAGGCGGCGGTCAGGGTGTGGAAGACGACCACGAGGGTGGTGTTCTGGAACAGCACCCGGACGACGTCGGTGAGCTGGGCCTTGCCGGTCACCGGGTCGATCGCGTAGCCGACCGGGTGCTGCATCCAGGAGTTGGCGGCCAGGATGAAGTAGCCGGAGAGCACGGTGCCCAGCGCCACCATCCACATGCAGGCGCAGTGGATCTTCCTCGGCAGCTTGTCCCAGCCGAAGATCCACAGGCCGATGAAGGTGGACTCGAAGAAGAAGGCGATCAGCGCCTCCATCGCGAGCGGGGCGCCGAAGACGTCACCGACGAAGCGGGAGTAGTCGGACCAGTTCATGCCGAACTGGAACTCCTGGACGATGCCGGTGACCACGCCCATCGCGATGTTGATGAGGAAGAGCTTTCCCCAGAACTTGGTGGCGTGGAAGTACTTCTCCTTGTTCGTCCGCACCCAGGCGGTCTCCAGACCGGCCACGATCGCGGCCAGGCTGATCGTGAGCGGGACGAAGAGGAAGTGGTAGACGGTGGTGATGCCGAATTGCCATCGCGCGATGGTCTCGTGAGCGATTGCCAGTTCCACGTCGCCCTCTCTCCCAACCTGCCCGTGTGATGACGGGCATCTTCCGGACAAACTTCATCTATAGCCGTAGACCGTTGCTCAACCACGCAAGCTTGTCCGCTTGTGAACGTGAACACGTTCACAAGGAGCAGTATCCATCATCCTTACGGAGGAACTGCAGGTGGGGTGGGGTTGACAGCCGGTTGACGGCCCCGTGCGGTGCGTCACGGCCGCGGTGCGGTCCGCACAGTCTGCGGACCGACCGCGGAGCGGGGCAACGAACGACCGGGCGGATGGCCGGAAGTTGTTGGCCGAACCGGCGCTTGACAGGCTCGGGAGCCGGTCGCGCCGACGGGATCCGCGTGCTAGGCGCGTGCCCTGCGTTCCGGCGTTCTGCGTCCTGGCGCCCTACGTTCCAGCGCTCTGCGCCCTGACGCTCTGCGCCCTGGCGCTTTTACGCCCTACGCCCGGCCGAGGAGCTCGGTGCCCGGGACGGAGTCGGCGCGGGCGGTGAAGAAGCCGGTGAAGCCGGCCAGGAACTCCTCCCGGGTGATCCGCCCGTCCCCGTCGGTGTCCAGTTGGCGGAAACCGTGCGACAGCTCCGCCGGGTGCACCCGCGGCCCGCCGAACACCGCGCGGTACTCGTCGAACTCCAGGAAGCCGCTGCCGTCGGTGTCGGCCGCCGCGAACACCGCCCGCAGCGCGGGCAGCAGCCCGCGCTCCAGGTAGGCCTCGTCCCGGTCGCAGCCGGCCAGGGTGGCCGCCACGAACTCCTCCCGGCTGACCCTCCCGTCCCCGTCGGCGTCCATCACCGCGCGCAGCTGCTCCCACCAGCTGTCGAAGGCCTCGTACACCCGGGCCTCGCCGGCCTCGTCCAGTTCCAGCTGCCAGCACACGTTGTGCGCCATCGCCCGCAGGTCGTGCGAGGTGATCGAGCCGTCGCCGGTCTGGTCCAGCACCTCGCGGAAGAAGCGGTCCAGCCGGGGCCCGCGGCCGTCCCGGTGCGGGTGGCGGCGCTTCGGCCGGGACGGCTCCGGGGAGCGGTAGCGCAGCCGGTCCGGGAGGCGGGGCACGACGGCGCCGGCGCCGCGGTGCAGCACGGCGGACAGCAGCGCGGCCCGCCGGGTGCGGACCAGTCCGAGCCGCTCCCGCACCGCCGGCGGCAGGTCCGCCACCGTCAGCTCGCGGATCAGCCGGGCGACCACCAGCCGAACCGCCCGCCACCCCGCGTCGCCGAGGAACCAGAGCCGGCGCGGCCTCGGCGCCTCGCGCAGCAGATCGCCCAGCAGGTAGCGCGCCGCCTCGGTGAACTCCAGCCGCTCCCGCGCGTACCGGGCGAAGTAGGACGGCAACTCCCCCGCGGTGCCGGGGATCTCACCCTCGGGCAGGCCGAAGGCGGCGACCGCCCCGCGGAACTCCGCGTACGCCCGCTCCAACTCCCGCGCGTCGTACGGGTCCCCGCCCAGCCGGCGCATCGCGACCACGCACTCGAAGAGCGTCAGCAGCACCCACGCCCTGGTCGCCGCGTCCCCGGCGTCGTACGGCCGCCCGTCCGGCCCCGTCCCCCGGATCCGCTTGTGCGCCCGCTCCAGCCGCGCGATCTCCCGGCGCAGCGTCTCCTCGTCCTGGTAGAACAGCCGCCGCCCGCTGCCCAGCGTGTGCTCCACCCGCCGCCACGGGTGCGCCCGGTACGTCGAGTGCTCCGCCATCCCCGCCGACACCACCGGGTCCGCCGCCTGCAGCACCAGCAGCCGCCAGGCGACCAGCGCGATCCGCCACTCCGACAGGTCCCGCCGGAACGAGGCGCCACGGTCAGCCACGGCGCTCTCCGGTGCTGTCGGGGCCGATCACGAAGCCCTTGGCGGGGCCCTCCGGGATCACGGCCTCCTTGCCGTGGGCGACCCGGGTCGAGCAGGCGTCGTCACGATGTTCGGGATCGGGATCGGGATCGGTGAGGACGGTCACCGCGCCGCCGTCGTCCTGGTCGTCGATGATCTCCAGGCGATAGCCCTCGGGCACATCCGCGGACTTCCACATCTCCCACAGCGCCTGGTCCAGGTCCACGGCGACGGTCCTCTCGGCGACGAGCGCGCTCATCGAGACACCCCACTTCCCGTCCAACGTGATCAGCCCGCGCGAGGCCGCACAAGCAATGGCTGGACGGTCGCACACGACCGGGGGGCCGACCGGGTGAACACGGGCGGGTTCACCCGATCGGGGAGTTTCGCGGCCGGGAACGGCGGAACCGCAGGACGGGCCGGGGCATGTCCCGCGGTTCCGGGGTGGTCGCGCCCTCCTCCCGAGCGGGCGCGACGGGGTGGGTCAGGAGGTGGTGCGGGTGGCCGGCTTGCGGCGGGAGACGTAGAGGGCGGCGGCGCCGAGGCTGAGGGCGAGGCCGGAGCCGAGGGCGAGGTAGGTGGTGGCCGGGTCGGAGCCGGTGTCGGCGAGTTCGGTGGCCGAGCCGGTGGTGGCCCGGGTGGTGGTCGAGGCGGCCGGCTTGTTCCCGGTGCTGCTGCCGACGGTGGAGGAGGTCTTGGTCGTGCCCGTGGCCTTGTCCGAGACCGGGGTGACGGCGGCGGGCTTCTCCGCCGGCTGCTCCGCGGGCCGCTCGACCGGCTTCTCGGTGGGCTGCTCGACCGGCTGCTCGGGGGCCGCCTTGGCGTCGGCGAGCGCCTGGTCCGCGGCGGCCTTGGCGGCGGCCGCGGCCTTGGTGGCCTGCTGCGCCTCGTGGATCCGCCGGAACGCCGCGACCCTGGCGTCGTCCATGGCGGTTCCCGCGGCGGTCACGGCGGCCTTGGCCTTCTCGTTCGCCTCGGAGGCCGCGTTGGCGGCGGCGTACGCCTTGGTCAGCCGCTCCCTGGCCGCGGGCAGCTCCTCCTCGGTGGCGAGGCGGTACGCCTCGGAGGCCGCCTCGGCCTCCTTCCTGGCCGCCTCCTTGGCGGCGGCGGCCTTCACCGCGGCGGCCTTGGCCTCCTGGTACTCGCCCAGGTAGGGCTGCGAGTCCTCGAGGAAGGCGGCGGACTCGGCCTGCACCTTGGCCTCGTTGGCGACGGCCGCCGTGTAGGCCTTGGCGGCGTCGGCGGCGGCCCGCTCCAGTTCGGCGATCGAGCCGTTGTCGCTCCGGGTCTGCGCCGCCGACGCCGGCGCCGCGAGGGCGGGAGTGGCGGAGAGCACGGCGGCGGGCGA
Organism: Kitasatospora sp. NPDC096204; assembly: GCF_044763205.1. NCBI lineage: Bacteria > Bacillati > Actinomycetota > Actinomycetes > Kitasatosporales > Streptomycetaceae > Kitasatospora > Kitasatospora sp. NPDC096204. The sequence goes on along the minus strand of NZ_JBIWFT010000019.1, from coordinate 121,941 downwards.
GACGACGGCGGCGACGAGGGCGGCCGAGACCAGCGAACGGCGGAGATTCACGATGACCCCTTTCGGGTCTAAAGGAAGGCAAAAGCCTTGGCCCGGAGGAGTTCCGATGTCCGGGCAGCGCCGATCTTAGGCATACGCATTCTTGACGCTCCATGCCGGATTCCGGCAACGATCGGGCGACGAATCTTCCCGGTTCTCCGCGGAATTGACGAGTCGACAAATTCGCGGTCGGCCCGGCCTCCCGAAACACCCGGATTCCCGACATTCGGGCGGAACGGAAGAAAATCCGGTCAGCGCTGGCGGGGGAGTTCGACGCGGAAGGTGGCGCCCTCCCCCGGGGCGGTGTGCAGGGTGAGGGTGCCGCCGTGGGCGCGGGTGAGGGCGGTGGCGATGGCGAGGCCGAGGCCGGCGCCGCCGCCGTTGTCGCGGCTGCGGGAGGGGTCGACCCGGAAGAAGCGGTCGAAGACCCGCTGGGCCTGCTCCTCGGTGAGGCCGGGGCCGGAGTCCGCGACCTCCAGCAGGCAGATGCCGCCGGGGCCCGCGCCCACCCCGATCCGGACCGGGGTGCCGGCCGGGGTGTGCTTGACCGCGTTGCCGACCAGGTTGGTGACCACCTGCCGCAGCCGCGCCTCGTCACCGATGACGGGCGCGGCGCCGGGTGCGCCGGTGCCGGCCGGGCCGGTGAGCGCGACCGGGCGGCTGGGGTCGAGGGCGGTGAGGTCGTGCAGCGCGTCGGCGGCGAGGGTGCGCAGGTCCATCGGGGCCAGGTCGAGCGGGCGCTCCTCGTCCAGCCGGGCGAGCACCAGCAGGTCCTCGACCAGGGCGCCCATCCGGTCGGCCTCGCTCTCGATCCGGGTCATGGTCCGCGTGACGTCGGCCTCGGTGGGCAGCGCGCCCATCCGGTAGAGCTCGGCGAAGCCGCGGATCCCGGCCAGCGGGGTGCGCAGCTCGTGCGAGGCGTCCGCGACGAAGCGCCGCATCCGGGCCTCGGACTCGGCGCGGGCCGCGAAGGCCGCCTCGATCTGGGTGAGCATCCCGTTGAGCGCGATCGACAGCCGGCCGACCTCGGTGCCCGGGGAGAGCTCCGGCATCCGGTGCGACAGCTCGCCGGCCGCGATCCGTTCGGCGCCCTCCTCGATCCGGCGCAGCGGCCGCAGTCCGGCCCGCACGGCGAAGAAGCCGAGCGCGGCGATCAGCACCAGGACGCCGCCGCCGATGGCCAGGAAGGAGGTGTTCAGCTTGCCGAGGGTGGCGTCGATGTCCTCGCGGGAGACGGCCACCATGACGTGGGTCGGGGTGACGGCGGGCGCGGCGTACGCGCTGGGGCTGGCGGCCTGCCCGCGGGGCGGCTGGAGCGGCAGCACCAGCACCCGCCAGCGGTGGTGGCCGCGCTGGTCGGGCAGGTCGAAGGGGACGTCGGGGGCGGTCCTGGTCGGGTCCAGCCCGGCCAGCTGGGGCGCCGGGTCGCTGTCCGAGACGGGCTGGCGCATCAGCGCCTGGACCTTGCCGTCCGCGGAGAGGTACTGCACCAGGTACTGGCTGGGCAGGCTGACCCGCCGGCCGGCGACGGCGGGCTTTCCGGCGGCCGGCGCGGTCAGCTGGCCCGGCGGCTTGCGGGAGAGCGGCGGCCCGTACCGCTGGAGCTGCTCGTCCAGCTGCTGCACGAGCTGGCTCCGCACCGTGCCGAGCACGAAGGTGTCGCTGACCACGAGCCCGGTGGTGACCAGCGCGAGCGCCAGCACCAGCAGCCGGGCGCGCAGCGACAGCCGGGAGGAGAACCGGGCGAGCACGGGCGGGCCGGTCAGCCCTGCGGGGGGCGGCGCAGGGCGTAGCCGATGCCGCGCACGGTGTGGATCAGCTTGGGGCCGTGCGCCGGGCCGGAGTCGAGCTTGCGGCGCAGGTAGGAGATGTACGACTCGACGATGGAGAGGTCCCCGCCGAAGTCGTAGGCCCAGACGTGGTCGAGGATCTGCGACTTGGAGACCACCCGGCCGACGTTGGCCAACAGGTAGTGCAGCAGCTTGAACTCGGTCGGGGAGAGCGAGACGGGGGTGCCGCCCCGGGTGACCTCGTGGGCGATCGGGTCGAGGCTGAGGTCGGCGACGACCAGTCGGCCGTCCTCGGCGGGCCCGCCGGCCCGGCGCAGGATGGCGCGGATCCGGGCGATCAGCTCCTCCAGGCTGAACGGCTTGGTGACGTAGTCGTCCGCACCGGCGGCCAGGCCCTGCACCTTGTCGCCGACGCCGTCCTTGGCGGTGAGGAAGAGCACCGGCAGGTGGTCGCCGGGGTGCCCGTGAGCCGGTCCGGCTATCTGTCCGCGGCTGGTGCGCTCGCGCAGCTTCTCGACGACGGTGAAGCCGTCGAGGTCGGGGAGCATCACGTCGAGGACGACCAGGTCGGGGCGCTCGGCGGCGACCAGTTCCAGCGCCTCGGTGCCGCTGGCGGCGGAGGCGACGCGGAAGCCGGAGAAGCGCAGCGAGGCGGAGAGCAGTTCGCGGATGTTGGGTTCGTCGTCCACGACGAGCAGGAACGCTTCGCCCTGGCCCCCGGCCACCGTGGAGCCGCCTGGTGTGGTGACAGTGCCTTGCACGGGGCTTTCGCCTCCCGGTCGGACGATGACGTTCAGCATGAGGCTAGCCCCCTGAGGCTATGCGGCATGGATGAATGTTGGATTAACACCTTATCGGTCGGTTTTTGGGCGATAGGCGCGCAGGGGTGGGCTCGGTGGTGTGCGTACGGGCGTGAACACGCCCGGCAGGCGCGTGCCGGGCATGACGCGCCTCATTGTTGCGCTCCGCTCCCGCTCGGCCGCAGCCCACTCCCGATCGGCCCCACCTGTGTCCAGGGCCGGAGCTTCTCCGGGTTGCGCACCGCCCAGATGTGGGTGATCAGCCCCTCGGCGATCCGGAACGCGAACACCGTGACGGTGACGCCGTCCACTTGGGCGACCAGGCCGGGCCCGCCGTTGACGGTGCACTCCAGCAGCGTGATCCCGGGCGCGAAGCGGTCGGAGTCCAGGTGGGCGGCGGCGATCCGCTCGCGCCCGGTCAGCGGGTGCGGCAGCGCGCCGACCAGACCGCCGCCGTCGGCGATCACGGTGGCCTCCGGATCCAGGACGGCCATCAGCGACTTGAGGTCCTTCGCCTCCCAGGCCCGTTTGAACTCCCGGACGACGCCCGCCTGCGCGCCCGTCGGCGCCGCCGGAGCCCGCCCGGCCCGGATCCGGCGGCGGGCGGAGGTGGCCAGCTGACGGCAGGCGGCCGGGGTGCGGCCGACGATCGCGGCCACCTCGGCGAAGGGGTAGCGGAAGACGTCGTGGAGGACGAAGGCGACGCGCTCGGCCGGGGTCATGGCCTCCAGGACCACCAGGAACGCCATGCTCACCGACTCGTCCAGGGTGATCCGGTCGGCCGGGTCCGTGCCCGGGCCGCTGGCCGGGTCCGTCCACTCCCGGCTGTCCGGCAGCGGCTCGGGGATCCACTCGCCCACGTAGCGCTCCCGCCGCACCCGGGCCGAGCCGAGCAGGTTGAGGCAGATCCGGCTGGCCACCGTGGTCAGCCAGCCGCCGGGCGAGACGATCGCCTCCCGCTCCCGCCGGGGCAGCGCGTACCAGCGGGCGTAGGTCTCCTGCACCACGTCCTCGGCGTCGGCCAGCGAACCGAGCATCCGGTACGCCAGGTTGGTCAGCCGGCGTTGCTCGCCCAGGATCGCGCCCGGGCCCGGCTCGGTCGTGGTGGCGCCCTCTGCTTCCCGCACCGTGTCCCCATCCCTTCGACTCGTTCGACTCGACGGTTCCCCGCTCCCCTTATGACAGGGCGGCGGCCCGGAATGTGACACCTCCCCCTCGTCCTTTCCCCGCGACCTCACGATCCGGGCGGCTGTTCTGTCGTATCCGTCGCACCGGACGTACGGACGCACCGGACGCAAGGACACACGGACACACCGGTCAACGGAACGGAGAACCCGATGAGCGACTTCCAGGCGATCGCCGACCGCGTCGAGATCACGGCCCTGCAGGCGGAGTTCACCGACGCGGTGATGATGCGCGACCGCGCCCGCCTCGCCGCGCTGTTCACCCCGGACGGCGTGCTGCGGATGCCCGACGTCCCCGTCGAGCTGACCGGCCCGGAGCAGATCCGCGTCGGCGGCGAGAAGCTCCAGGAGCAGTGGGACTTCTTCATCCAGAACACCCACCCGGGCGCGATCCGGATCGACGGCGACACCGCGACCGGCCGCGCCCACATGCATGAGATCGCCCGCCTGAAGAACGGCTTCCAGGGGCTCAACTACGCCGTCTACCACGACCGTTACCGGCGTACGGCGGACGGCTGGCGGTTCACCGAGCGGGTCTACGAGACCCGCTACCTGGACCGCAGCCCGCTGACCGGCGCGGCGCCGGGCCCGGCCGGCTCGACCGGCGCGGTGCCCGACTCGACCGGCTCGGTGCCCGACTCGACCAGCTCGGTGCCCGACTCGGCCCGTCCGGCCGCGCACACCGACCCGGCGCCCGCCGACCGTCTGGAGCGGGCGGCCGCCGCGCTGGCGGCGAACGGATTCACCGTCGAGCTGCTGGACGACGCCGCCGCCGCGCGCACCCGGGTCGCGGAGCTGATCCCGGCCGGCGCCGGCGTCTTCACCGGGGCCAGCGAGACCCTCCGGCTCTCCGGCATCGAGGAGGACGTCAACGGCGGCGACCGCTACCGGGCCGTGAAGCCCCGCGCGCTGGCCATGGACCGGGCCACCGAGGCCGACGACATCCGCCGGACGGTCGCCACCCCCGACGTCGCGCTCGGCAGCGTCGCCGCCGTCACCGAGACCGGCGCCCTGGTCGTCGCCTCGGCCACCGGCAGCCAGCTGCCCGGCTACGCCGGCGGCGCCGGGCGGGCGATCTGGGTCGTCGGGGCCCAGAAGGTCGTCCCGGACCTCCCCGCCGCCCTGCGCCGCCTGGAGCACCACGTCCTCCCGCTGGAGTCCGACCGCGCCCGCGCCGCGTACGGCGGGCCGAGCGCCGTGAACCAGCTCCTGGTGCTCAACGCCCCGGCCCGACTCACCCCGGGGACCGTGCTGCTGCTGCGCGAGGCCATCGGCTTCTGAGCGGGGCTTCCGGGCGGGAATCCTTCGTTTCTCCCCCTGCTATGATTCACGTCGAGGCGAAGGCAGTGCTTTCGAGCAATTGCCCGGCCCGATCATTTCGGTGGTCATAGCGTGAGGGAAACGCCCGGTCACATTCCGAACCCGGAAGCTAAGCCTTACAGCGCCGATGGTACTGCAGGGGGGACCCTGTGGGAGAGTAGGACGCCGCCGAATTCTTCTTACGGCCCCTGCCGTGTCCGACAGAGACACGGCAGGGGCTTTTTTCTTTTCCCGGCATTTCCTCTGCCATTTCCTCTGCCATTTCGTTTCCCTCCGGCCCCCGCGCCGCGGCGCACGCTCCGGCGCATCCGGCATGTGAGACATCAGGTCCCGGAAGAGCCGCTTTGCGGGGATCTGAGAGGATGGCGAACGTCGAAACAGACTTGCGTCTCGCCAACTGAGACTGCAATATCATGGTATGGACAACACTAGCGGCGTCGGCGTTCTCGACAAGGCCGCTCTGGTGCTCAGCGCACTGGAGTCGGGCCCCGCCACGCTGGCGGGGCTGGTCGCCGCCACCGGTCTGGCGCGCCCCACCGCCCACAGACTCGCCGTCGCACTCGAACACCACCGCCTGGTCACCCGTGACATGCAGGGCCGCTTCATCCTCGGCCCCCGCCTGTCCGAACTCTCCGCCGCCGCAGGCGAGGACCGACTGCTCGCCACCGCGGGCCCCGTCCTCACCCACCTGCGCGACGTCACCGGAGAAAGCGCGCAGCTCTACCGCCGTCAGGGCGAGATGCGCATCTGCGTCGCCGCGGCCGAACGACTCTCCGGCCTGCGCGACACCGTCCCCGTCGGCAGCACCCTGCCGATGAAGGCCGGCTCCGCCGCCCAGGTCCTCCTCGCCTGGGAAGAACCCGAGCGCCTCCACCGAGGCCTCCAGGGCGCCCGCTTCACCGCCACCGCGCTCAGCGGCGTCCGCCGCCGAGGCTGGGCCCAGTCCATCGGGGAGCGCGAGCCGGGCGTCGCGTCCGTCTCCGCCCCCGTCCGTGGGCCCTCCAACCGCGTGGTGGCCGCCGTCTCCGTCTCCGGCCCCATCGAGCGGCTGACCCGCCACCCGGGCCGGCTGCACGCCCAGGCCATCATCGAAGCCGCCAACCGGCTCACCGAGGCCCTCCGCCGCAGCTGACGGAACACGGCTCACCGAGCACGACGGAAAAGGGCCGCGTCCGAGGATCCGATCTCCTCGCCCGCGGCCCTTTCCGTCTTCTCGGCCGTCCGTTCCTCTTACGGTTCGAGCTACGGTTCACGGTTCGAGCTACGGTTCGAGGCGGTGCGGGCCCCGGAAGAGGAAAGTCGCCTCACGGATCGACGGCAGGCCGAGGGCGAGCATCAGCAGCCGGCCGAGGCCGAGCCCGAACCCGCCGTGCGGCGGAGTGCCGTAGCGGAAGCAGTCGAGGTACCCGGAGAGCGGCGCGGTGTCCATGCCCTTCTCCAGGGCCTGGGCGACGAGGCGGTCGTACCGGTGCTCGCGCTGGGCGCCGGTGGTGATCTCCACGCCCTTCCACAGCAGGTCGAAGGACTCCGTGACGGTCGGGTCGTCCTCGGGCCGCAGGTGGTAGAACGGCCGAACGGTGGCCGGGAACCGGGTGACGAAGACGAACTCGTGCCCCGTCTCCTCGGCGACCAGGGCGCACAGCGCGCGCTCGCCCTCGGGGTCGAGGTCGTCCTTGACGCCCTCCGGGTCCCAGCCGGTGGCGCGGAGCCGGGCCAGCGCGTCGGCCATCGTGATCCGGGGGAACGGCAACTCGGGAACCGTCACCGGGGTGCCGAAGTGCCCGGCGATCGCCGAGCCGTGCCGCTCGGCCACGGCGGCGAGGACGCGGTGCAGCATCCGCTCCTCGAAGGCCATCACGTCCTCGACCCCGTCGATCCAGGCGATCTCGGCGTCGACCCCGGTGAACTCGGTGGCGTGCCGCGAGGTGAACGACGGCTCGGCGCGGAACACCGGCCCGATCTCGAAGACCTTGTCGATGCCGCCCGCGATGGCCATCTGCTTGTAGAACTGCGGGGACTGGGCCAGGTAGGCGGTCCGGCCGAAGTAGCCGACCTCGAACACCTCGGCGCCCGACTCGGAGGCCGTCCCCATCAGCTTCGGCGTGTGCAGCTCGGTGAACCCCTCCTCGCCCGCCACCTCGCGCATCGCGCGCTCGACGGTGGTCTGGACGTCGAAGACCAGGTGCTGGGAGGGACGCCGGATGTCGAGGAACCGCCAGTCCAGGCGCTGGTCGATGCCGGTCTTCTCGTCGATCGGCAGCTTCGGCTCGGCCGGTGAGACGATCTCCACCCCGGACGGGACGATCTCCAACCCACCCAGCTTCACCTGCGGGTTGGCGACCACCTTCCCGGTGATCTTCACGGCGGACTCGGCCGTCACGCCCTCGAAGGCCGCCTCGATGGCGTCGCCCTCCCCACCACGGAGGTGGGTGACCTGCACGAGCCCGGTGTGGTCCCGGACCAGCACGAACTGGATGCGCCGCTGGAGCCGGAGCGTGTTGACCCACCCGTAGACGGTGACCGTCTCCTCGATGTGCTCGGGCAGCTCGGCGACAAGGGTGCGCGTCATGACAGGGAACTCCCTGGGTTTGCGGGCGCGTTGGTCGCGCCACGTCGACGGGCGGTAAACGGCCGCCCTGGGCGAGATCACCGTAGGGGATCAAGCTCCCCGCAGTCGCCACGTTTTCCCCGCGTGTGTCAGAGATCCCACCTGCTCCGCGTACCGTCCGGCGCCGTGTAGCCGACGAACTGGCCCTCCGGCCCGGCCTCGACGGTGCACCACTCCCGGCGGGGCCGGTTCCGGTCGAGCCAGGTCCGGTGGGCGGCCTCGACCGTCCGCCAGAGGTCCCGGGGACCGCCGAGGGCGACCGTCCGGCCCTGCCCGTGGGCGGTCGAGCCGTCCGCGTCGTCGCGAAGGGTGTGGCCCTCGCGGACGACGGTGGGGCCGAGGTGGAGATCGGCCCAGAACGCGAACCCCGGGTCGTCCAGAACCTGCGAGTCGACCTCCGTGGCCCTGCTGTTCGCCTGCGGCTCGGGCCCCTTCCGCGCGGCGTCCGTTCCGTCGCGCAACGGCATGAAGCCGACCGGACGGTGCAGGAAGCGCCCGACCGCACGGCCGTCCGGCAGCTTGGTCAGCCTGGCCACCGCGCCACCGACCGGGGCGACGATGAGGCCCCCGGGCGCGCACTGGTCCAGCCAGGCGCGGGGGATCCGGCGGACGGCGCAGGTGGCGATGATCCGGTCGTACGGCGCGGCGGCCGGGTACCCGTCGGCCCCGTCGGCTTGGACCACGGTGGGCTCGAACCCGGCCTCGCGCAGCCGGGTTCGAGCGGTGGCCACCAGCTGTTCGGTGCGATCGACGGTCGTGACGTGGGCCGCGCCGGCGAGGTGGCAGAGCAGAGCGGCGTTGTAGCCGGTACCGGTGCCGATCTCCAACACCCGGTGCCCGGGCCGGACATCCAGCGTGTCGAGCATGTCGGCCATCAGGCTCGGCAGCGTGGAGGAGGAGGTCGCCGGCCCACTCACACCCTCCGGGTCGGCGTCCTCCGCGTGCACGCCGTCGACCTCGGTGACCAGCACCCGGTCCGCGTACACCTCCCGCAACCAGACCTCGTCGTCCCGCCACGGCCGGTGGACGCCGGATTCCTCGCGGTAGAACACCGGCACGAACGGATGCCGGGGCACGTTCAGGAACGCTTCGACCACCCGCGAGGACAGCACGGCGCTCCCGCGCTCGACCTCCGAGGCCAACGCGACTCGGGCCCGCAGGAGTTGGTCTTCGCTGTGGAGGATGGTCGTCATGCCGGGTCGGCCCCTTCCAAGTAGTCACAGATGGCAGCGGTGATGGGCAGGCCGGTCGCCTGCTCGACGAACCCGTACTGCCCGTTGGGGTTCACCTCCAGGAACGTCCACTCCCCCGAGGGGGACACGACGAAGTCGAAGGCCCCATAAGGGAGTTCCAGCTGGCCGAGCATCCGGAGGACCGCCTTCGCCACCTCGGGCGGCGGATCGCACACCCGGTACGTCAGGCTGTCGTAGTCGCTGCGCCAATCCACCTCTGCTGCTTCGGAGTTCGCGTGGATCTCGGCGGCGAACAGCCGTCCTCCCACGGCCGTGAGGCGCACTTCGTGAGCTTTGGGAATCCATTCCTGGAACAGGTGTGCCGTGGTGGAGATCGACGGATGCTCGACCTCATCCCCTTGCAGCACGCTCGCGTACACGGCGACCGACCGGCCGCCGACGGTCCCGCGGATCGGAGTGAAGGGCTTGTAGACCACGGGGGCCCCGATACTCTTCGCGAACTCCCTTGCGACTTCAGGGCGGTTGGTGATCATCGTTCGCGGGACCCGGAGCCCTGACTCGGCCGCCACCCGGAGCTGGAACGGCTTGTACTCGGCGTCGGCCGCTCGGCCCGGTGGCGGCAGCCACCGGCAGGGCAGCGCCGACAGCAGGCCCCCGAACCCTCGCCGTGCTTCCGCGGCGGCCACACTGCGGGCCTCAGCGGGCATCGCTTCCGGGAACTCCGGTGCCGTGGGTCGGCGGTAGTAGACCGACCGCACCGCCGAGAGGTCGAGCGTACGCCGATCGGTGGTCAGCGTCCCTGCCCAGCCGGCCCCCGTCCCGTCGAGGCCGGCCGCCACGGCCAGCCTCGACGGGAACCACGCCGTGTCCGTCCGGAAGACGGGAGTTCCACGCCGGTTCAGCTCCTCGATCACGAGGTCGGCAGTGGGATCGAACGTCCCCGTCAGCACGAGGACGGCATCGGCGGTCGGCATGTCAGTCGTTGCTGCTTCCCGGGTCGTCCGGCGCGTCCATCTCGCCGGACGGCTGCGTCGGACCGTAGGTCTTGGGAGGGTTGCTGGTCATGTAGACCCCGGGCGGGAGACCCTCGTAGGTGCAGGTCTGCGTCTCGTCGTCGTACTCGATGTCGGCCGGCAGGATTCCCCCCGCCCCGGTGACCGGGACGAGGAAGCGGAAGGCGAACAGGCTCTCCGGCCCGCCCTCGCCGTCCAGTTCGGGCAGCCGGGTCGCCCCGGCCACACCCATCGGCAGCCGGGACTCCACCCGGTCGAACGCCGGAACGCCCGGCGTCCTGCTCAAGACGGTGGTGGACACGTGTACCTCCGTGTTGTCGCACTCATCGAATCGCCAGTCACTCACGACTCGCGATATCGGGTGCAGCTCACGCTATGCCTTCAGATCTCCCGCATCCAGGCTTATTCAAGTTCCCGCATAGGCTTGTCCGGCGAATCTTGCGAGGAACTCCGAAAATCTTCAGACCATCGTTCGAGCAAAACTCTGGCATTACCCCCGGTCTGCGACTCCCCGTGGAAGAAATCGAACAGGCGCCGGTAGTGATCGACATCCTTGGGGTCGCGCAGAACCAGCCGCCCGGTGAACAGCTCAATGGTCACGAGCTTCTCTTCGTAAACCGTGAAGGTGTGAAACGGCACATCAGCGACCTGGGCGGACAACGGAATGATCCCGATGTTGACGTTCGGAAGCCGGGAAACGGACGCGATCCGGTCCAACTGGACCGCCATCACCGCCGGAGCACACAGCTTCCAGCGGGCGGCCGATTCAGTCAACAGGAAGTCGAACCGCTTGCTCTCGTCGTAGAGAACGGCCTGTCGTTCGAGCTTCAGGGCGATGGTTCGGGACACAATGCCTTCGGCCGGGTCGATCGGCGGACTCATCGCCGTACGCATGTACTCCGGCGTCTGAAGAAGGCCGGACGGCATCGCGGGCAAGAAGTAGCGAATGTGCCTGGCACTGCTTTCAAGAGCAGCCAGTTCGCGCTGCCGAACATGCAGTCCACGACGGACGGAAGCACGGACGTCCTCGTATTCGGCGTTGGCCATGCTGGCCAGGTCGAGCAACTCCTCGGCCAAGGCATCGTCGATGCCCAGCGCGGTGACGATCTGTTGGACATCGACGACCGTGGCCAGGGTTTTCCCGGTTTCGATGCGGGAGATCTTGCTCTGGCTCATCCCGCACCGAACCGCCAGACGTTCACCGGAAAGGCCGGAGGCACGACGAAGGTCCTTGAGCGCTGCTGCAAGGTCTCGACGTTGTTCTCCGGCTTTACCAGGATCGAGGGTCAAGCTGCGCTGTACTCCATGAACGGAACCGAGAGGGACAGCGCGAGATCACGCCAGTGCCGGTACTGCTCCAGGTCCGGCTCCTCCAGGAGGTGCCGCCCGATCTGGGTGCCGTCGGAGCGGTACCTCATGTCGACCACTTTCGCGCTGTCGAACATCCAGAAGTCCTGCTCCGGAAGTCCGGGGTTCTCCAGTCCGGTGAGGTCCAGGATCCGGATGTCCTCGCCAGCCTCGACGTTGTACGCGTAGGCGGCCAGCTCGAAACGCAGGTAGTCGGACAGCGGTCTGGTCAGGACGTGGACCCGACCGATCCACCGCCCGGTCGCACGGTAGTTTCGCACTCGCGTGAGCCACGGGTCATCCGCCGGGATGTGCAACTCGCCCGTGGCCAGGAACTCCTGGAACTCCTCGTCCTCGTCGGGCATGGCGTAGGAACTCCGGGTCTCCAGCCGGAACGCCTCATGCTCGAACGAGTCGAAAAACGGGCGCCAGGAGTCACCGTCCAAGAGCACGGAACGCCTCCCACAACACATCCTCGGGGATCTCCACCACCGACTCCCCCTCAGGGGTCTGCCGCTCCACGGTGTACCCCTGGACGGCGATGGTGCCCCGGTCGGTGGTGTAGATCGTTGGGCAGTCGTCGTTGCGGCAGTCCGGGTCGCCGCCCGCGATGCGCGTGAGCTTCATGCGTCCCCTCCACTTGCTGTGCGGATTGGTGATCAGGACCCTAGGAGGTCTGCAAGGAGCCGGGCAAGGATCATTCACGTTCCCGCATAAACACCGCAGAGGAGCCGCAACCTCGGTTCCCGACCAGTCGGCCTGTACGCCGGGTTCAGTCTCCCCGGCGATGTTCCCGCAGAGCCGCCCCGAGCTGGGTTTTCCTGCTCAGTGAGATCGAGAGCACCGCGGGTGCCTTCCGAACGCGGACACGGGGGCGTCAGTGGAGCTGGGACTGCCAGTCGGCGGGGACCTTGCCGGCGGGGCCCGGGGTGGGTTGGGTGGTCGGGTGGGCGGTCGGGGGTGCGAGGGGCGGGCCTTCGTAGTAGGCGCCGGTGTCGAGGTTCCAGAACCAGTCCTCGCCGGGCTCGAAGCTGACCAGGAAGGGGTGGCCGGCCTGGCGGGCGTGCTTGGTCGCGTGCTGGGCGGGGGAGGAGTCGCAGCAGCCGATGTGGCCGCAGGCCGCGCAGCGGCGCAGGTGGAGCCACCAGCCGCCGTCGGCCAGACACTCCGCGCAGCCGTCGCCGCTGGGCACCGCGGTGGGGTCGATTCCGGGCATCGGGTCGCCGGTCATGCCTGCCTCCTCGGCTGGGCGGTCCGTCCCCACCAGCGTGGCCCCGCCGTGGTGGTGCTGCCAGTCCGGCGTGGTCCTACCCTGGCTGAGGGGGCTCGGGGCACCACCGGCAATCACCGGCACCACCTCACGGAGTCGCCATGGCCACCACGAAATGGTTCTTCGAGCCCAGCCACACCGGCGCGGAGTTCCGCGCCCGCCACATGATGGTCACCTATGTGCGTGGCCAGCTGAAGAACGTCCAGGGCCTCCTGGAGGTCGATCCGGACGCCCCGGAGAAGGCCCGGGTCGAGGCGACCATCGACGCGACCCAGGTGTACACGGGCGCGCCCGAGCGGGACGCGCACCTGCGCAGCGCCGACTTCTTCGACATCGAGCACCACCCGACCTGGACGTTCGTGGGCTCGCAGATCCACCAGGTGAGCGCGAGCTGCTTCGAGGTCACGGGGCAGCTCACCATCCGCGGTGTGACCCGCCCGGTCACCTTCGACGTGACCTACCTGGGGCAGTGGGACACCCCGTGGTGGGAGGACGGGCGCGACCTGGGCCCGCGGCGGCGCGCGGGCTTCACCGCGACCACCCGGATCAACCGGCAGGACTTCGGGGTGAGTTGGAACGACGTGGTGGACCGGGGCGGTGTGGTGGTCGGCGACATGATCGACGTCGAGGTCGATGTCGAGGCGGTCCTGGACACCGACGGCCGAGCCGCCTGACCGGCCCATCGGAAAGCCGGGCGCCCCGATGCAGCGGGGTGCCCGGCCGATGAAGCCGGATGAAGCCGATTACCGGACGAACTCGGCGTACTCCTTGAAGCTGATCTGGCCGTCGCTGTTGTCGTCCGCCCACTTGAAGAGCGCCGAGGCGTTGGCGTCGCTGACCTTGGGGTCCTGCTGGACGTGGGCCTTGAGCTCGGCGGCGCTGATGAATCCGTCGCCGTCGGTGTCGATCTCGTCGAACGCGGCCTTCTTGTCGGCTTCGCCGGTCATGATCTTCCTTTCAGGGGGGTTGTTCCGTTTCCGACCGTTGGTGACGGCGTCACGGCAGGTCGGGAGGGGGCCGGCGGGTATCAGGCGAGCGCCAGGCTGATCTGCTCGTTGAAGACCACCCAGTGCTGGCCCGGGTCCTTGGCGTCGCACGGCTTCGTGGAGATGTTCGGGGTGCCCCAGGCGTTGGCCAGGCAGTAGGCCGGGGCGAAGGTCAGCGAGATCTGCTGGCCGTTGACCGTCCAGTACTGCCCCTGGTCGTTGGGGTTGCAGACCTTCGTGGAGACGTCCGGGGCGTTCCAGGTGTTGGCGAAACAGTAGGCCGGCGCCTTGGCGAGGGAGATCTGCTCGCCCGAGAGCTTCCAGTGCTGGCCGTTGTCGTTGGCGTCGCACGGCTTGGTGGAGACGTTCGGGGTGCCCCAGGCGTTGGCCAGGCAGTAGAGACCGGGGGTGCGCGGGGCGCGGTGGGTGGTGTCGGCGGCCCCGGCCCCGCCGGCCGGCAGGAACGAGGCCGTCAGGGCCAGCGTGGCGACGGCGAGGGTCTTGCGGAGCACGATTGCCATGAGGCGGATTCCGTTCTCGCTGGAGGCCGTGCGGTTCGCGCACAGCGGGGGAGGGCTTCTTCCCGGCTCGAGCCCGAGCGCAAGGAAAGTGATAGCAGCGATCGCGGGCGAACCAACGGTGTCGTGCGCCGTGTTCATCCGAACGAGTAACCGGTGCACCGGGGCTGACGGGACGCGCGACCACCTCGTCGCCACGGCCCGGCCAGGCCGAAGCCGTTGATCCGTCGGGATTTCCACCGGTACGGAACGTACGTTGGCATGATGACCGACTCATTGCCGCCCGGCGGCGTCGTACTCGATGCGAACGAACTGGCAGCCCGGTGGGCGAGCCCGTGGCGGCCGGAACAGGTCGCGGAGCGGTTGGCCGGGGTGGCCACCACCTGGTGCGTCGCGGCGGGTTGGGCGCTTGATCTGTTCGCGGGGCGGCAGTCGCGGCCGCACGGAGACCTGGAGATCGCGGTGCCCGCGGCGGGGTTCCCGGAGATCCGGGACCGCTTCCCGGAGTACCTGTTCGACGCGGCCGGCTCGGAACGGGTCTGGCCGGCGGCCGGTGCGGAGGCCCTGGCGGCCACCCACCAGACCTGGCTGCGGGACCCGGACAGCGGCCGGTTCCTGCTCGATGTCTTCCGCGAACCGCACGACGGCGGGACCTGGATCTGCCGCCGGGACGAGCGGTTGCGGCTGCCGCATGAGGAGATCACCGAGCGGACGGCCGACGGAATCCCCTACCTGACACCGGAGTTGGTGCTGCTGTTCAAGGCGAAGGCGGTACGGCCCAAGGACCAGGCGGACTTCGACACCGTGCTGCCACTGCTGAGCCGGACGAGGCGGGAAGCCCTCGGCGGGTGGCTGGAGCAGATCCACCCAGGGCATCCGTGGCTGGCGGAGCTGGCAGGGTAGCGGACACCTCGGACGTCGTGGCCTGGAAGTAGATGAGGGTCCAGAGCCAGTGAGCCTCACGCTCTGGCCTGTCGCGCAGGAGCGACAGGCCAGAGGGCGGATCGCTAGGCGGTGGTGGCGGCCAGGTGGTCGAAGTCGCCGGCCTTCGCGCCCTGGAGGAAGGCGGCGAACCTGGGGGTGGTCGTGCGGACGATGACGTCGCCCTCGTCGGACTCGCGGAGTTCGATCGCGGCGCCAGACACGCGAACCTCGACACAGTCGGCGTTCGAGCCGGAGTAACTTGACTTCTGCCAGGTAGAGTTACGCATATTTACTTTCCATGTCTTTCTTGATGGATCGAATGAACTCTCGGGATTCCTCATCCGAAAGAGCAGCCGAACCGATCTGGGCAAGCAGTGAGCGAAATCTGGCCGTGTGGGCTGGTGCATCGAAGAGCAGGTTGCCTACACCCGAGTCCGCCTGGACTGCGTCGAGCTCCTGAACTGGTCCTTCGGCATACGTGAAGTTCTCGTTGGGCAGCGGGAGCGTATCGGCGTCGAACAGTACGACTCGAATCGAGATGTTGGGTCGTTCGGAGGCTTCGACAAGGGCGCCGAGCTGCTCCACTTGGGCCCTGGCCCCACTGAACTGCATGCGCAACGCTGCCTCATGGATGTACGCGGTGAACGGGGTCGATTCGGCTTGGACGATGTGCTGACGCCGCAAGCGAAAGGCGGTCCTCAAGTCGACCTCGTGACCCGGAAGGCGCGGATAGGAACGCGCAAAGATGGCCGAGGCGTAGTCGTTCGTCTGAAGCAACCCATGGATGAAGGCCATCGTGTAGGCCGAGAGCCCTCGCGCGTGACCTTCGATCTCGGCGATCTCAAGGAAGTCCCGCGAAAGGCGCCCGCGATACTCCTCCCACCAGCCGCCCTTGTCGCGGTCCGTGACGATGTCCGCCAGCGCATCGATCAAAGGCTCGTTGACACACATGCACAACGCGGCGATCGTCCGCAGGCGTTCGACACTGATGCCGGTCTTCCCGCTCTCCATCTGGGTCACATGGGCGGGGTTGATGCCAAGCGCGCGGGCGAGTTGGCTGCCGCCGAGACCGGCCTGCTCCCGCATCCTGCGCAGTTCGGCACCCAACCGCAGCTGACGGAGAGTCGGGTTCGATCGTAGGGCCATGGGTTCAGTCTGCCTCAGAGCGGTAGCCACGTTCGGGGGAACTTCTCGCGGATCGCCACAAATTTATGGCGGTCGGCGCTATGGTCATTCCCAGGTCGATCCGACGGATCGTCAGCATCCCATGATTTCCGGGCAGTAGGAGCCTGCCGCCCTCCCGCCGAAGAGCAACCGCACCCCGGCCTGGCTCACGGCTCCCCTCTCCTCCCCACACCACAGCCTCGCGGAGGTTCCCGTGTGCACCCGTAACACCCCCTCGATCACCCTCACCCGGCAGGCCCTGCGGGACGTCCTGCCCCGCGCCGCCTGGGACTCCGAGACCATCATCGCCGCCGAACTGGCCCTCGACGAGCTGATCGTCAACGCGTGGCGGCACGCCGACACCGCCTCGCCCGTCGTCTACTTCTCCCTCCTCGGCCACACCCTCCGGGTCTGCGTCGCGGACGAGAGCTCCCTCCTCCCCGACGAGCAGTCCCTCAACCTCCACGCCGAGTCCGGCCGGGGCCTCCAGCTCGTCGCCGGGCTCACCCACCGCTGGGGCGTCGACCCCCAGAAGCGTGGCAAGACGGTCTGGTACGAGCTGGACTCGGCCGCGTGACCCGCGAGCCGGTCGCGCCGGACGACCCCCGGATGCGGGACTTCACCCCCTCCCACATCACCGCCCTCCTCGGCGAACTCCACCGGCGCGGTCTCCCGTACGGGCTCCTCTGGGGCTCCGCCTCGTCCGGCGAGACCATCCTCGACGGCCGCCTCCTGGTCGACTTCGGCAACGCGCCCGTCTCCACCCTCCTCAACCTCCTCCATCTCCTCCGGGACCTGGACCGGGAGGCGGCGTGGGAGCGGTGAGACGCCTCGAACCGCGCTGAGCACATGCGGAGGCCCTCGCCCGGGGAAGGGGCGAGGGCCTCGCGGTCGTCCGTCGGCTCCGGGTCAGCCGCCGGACGGGTTCCTGGGCGCGCCACCGCCACCGAAGCCGCCACCGCCGAACCCGCCCGCACCAGCGGCGCCTTCGACGAGCTGGCTGGCGGTGTAGCCACCGTTGGCGTCGGGGGTGCCGACGACGGTCACGCTCTGGCCGGGCTGGAGGTCGGCGACCTTGCCCTCCTTGTTGAGCTGGACCTTCGTCGCGTCGCCGGTGGTGACCTTGATGGTGTTGCCGTTGGTGTCCGTCAGGTAGACGGTGTTGCCGTCCACGGCCTTGACCGTGCCGCGCGCGAAACCGCCCTGGCCCTGGCCCTGTCCGCCCTGTCCGCCCTGTCCGCCCTGCCCCTGGCCCCTACGGCCGGAGCCGCTCTGCCCGTAGCCGCCCGCCCCGTATCCCCCCGCCGCGGAAGCCGCAGCCGGACGGGAGGCGGAGGACTTCCCGCCCCCCGAGGAAGACCCCTGGCCCTGCTGGAACCAGACCCCGCCCGCGAACGCGCCGGTGGCGATCACGCCACCCGCCAGCACCAGGCTGAGCCAGGGCAGCTTCCTCCTCGGCGGCGCCGCCAGTTCGGCGCTCACGTCCCGCGCGTCCGGCGGGGTGGCGAGCAGGGCGACCTGCTCGGCCGGTGTACCGGCCTCGGCCATGGCGACCGTGGCGATCTCTTTGCTGCTCATGGATGGAGTCCTACTCGTGCCGGAGGGCGTCGATCGGCCGCAGCGAGGCGGCCCGGTTGGCGGGGTAGCTGCCGAAGAACAGCCCGATGGCGACGGCGATGGCGAACGCGCCCAGCACCGACTCGGGGATCACCACCGGCTTGATGCCGACGATGCTGAAGTGCGAGCCGGTGATCCCGGCCGCCACGCCCAGCCCCGCGCCGATCACCGACAGCAGCGTCGACTCGGTGAGGAACTGCCCGAGGATCACCGCGCGCGGCGCGCCGAGCGCCTTGCGGATGCCGATCTCGCGCGTCCGCTCGGTGACCGTCACCAGCATGATGTTGGTGATCCCGATCCCGCCGACGAGCAGCGAGATCGCCGCCACCGCGCCGAGCAGCACGGTGAAGGTCCTGGTCGTGCTCTCCCTCGCCGTGAGCAGCGAGGCCTGGCTGGTGATCCGGAAGTCCGCCTTGGCCGGGTCGGCGATCGCGTGCGTCCCGAGCAGGACCCGGGTGATCTCCGCCTGGGCCGCCGTGGTGCTGTCCGCGGACGAGGCCTGGACCAGGATCTGGTTGACGGAGCCGAAGCCGGTGAAGGCGTTCTGCACCGTCGGGAGCGGGGCGATCACCACGTCGTCCGGGTCGGTGAAGCCGCTGCCGCCCTTGGCCTGGAGCACGCCGACCACGGTGAACGGCGTGCCGCCCAGGACCACCGACTTGCCGACCGGGTCCTCGGTGTCGAACAGCTGCTTGGCCGTCGTCGCGCCGAGCACCGCGACCTTGCGCGAGGCGAGGACGTCGTCGTCGGTGAAGTACTCGCCGTGCGCGACCTTCTGGTTGGCGGTCTCGAAGTACGACGGGTAGGTGCCGACGACCGAACCCGGGCTGTACGAGATGTTCCCGTAGAGCGCCGTCGCGCTGGTGGTGACCACCGGGGCGACGGACCTGATCGCCTCGCTGGAGGAGTCGCTCGCCAGCGCCTTGGCGTCGGCGACCGTGAGCTTCTTGACCGAGGAGGTGGCCCGGGAGCCGCCGTTCGCCGAACCGGAGCTGACCGTCAGCGAGTTGGTGCCGAGCGAGGTGATCGACTCCTTCACCGCCACCGACGAGCCGTTGCCGACGGCCAGCAGCAGGATCACCGAGGCCACGCCGATCAGCACCCCGAGCATGGTGAGCGCCGAGCGCACCTTGTTGGCGGCCAGGCCGCCGACCGCGAAGCGGAGCGTCTGCCAGAGGATCACGCCGACACCCCCGCCTCGTACGACGTCCCCGCCTCGTCGAGGAAGGGCGGCGGGCCCTCCACGGGCGCCTGCCGGAGGTCGCTCACGATCTGCCCGTCGACCAGCCGCAGCACCCGCTTGGCGTGCCGCGCGACCTCGTCCTCGTGGGTGATCAGCACGACCGTGCGGCCGGTGGCGTTGAGCCCGTCGATCAGGGCCAGCACCTCCTCCGTCGAACGGCTGTCGAGGTTGCCGGTCGGCTCGTCGGCGAGCAGCATCGCGGGCGCCGTCACCAGCGCCCGGGCCACCGCGACGCGCTGCTGCTGGCCGCCGGACAGCTCGTTGGGCTTGTGGCCGGCCCGCTCGGCGAGCCCGACCAGGGAGAGCGCGGCCATCGCCCGGCGGCGCCGTTCGGCGGTACGGACGCCCGCGTAGGCGAGCGGCAGCTCGACCTGGGCGAGGGCGGTGGTGCGGGGCACCAGGTTGAAGGACTGGAAGACGAAGCCGATCTTGCGGTTGCGCACCAGTGCGAGCTGGTGTTCGTCCAGGTGGCCGACGTCGGTGCCGTCCAGCAGGTACTGGCCGGAGGTCGGGACGTCCAGGCAGCCGAGGATGTTCATCAGGGTGGACTTGCCGGAGCCGGAGCTGCCCATCACGGCGACGTAGTCGCCCTGTTCGATGTCCAGGCTGACGCCCTGCGGTTCACCGCCGCTCGGGTCGGACGGGCCGCGCAGCGCGTGCACGGTGGCGTCGCCGTGCCCGTACGCCTTGGTGAGCCGGCGGAGCCGGATCACCGGGACGGGGTGCGCCGGGACGCGCTTGTCGATGACGTGACGCATGACCTGGTCTCAGCCCCTGCCGCCGCGGCCGGTGCCGCCACCGGCCCCGCCCGCCCCGCCGCTGCCGCCCGGGAAGACCTGGCCGCCGCCACCGCCGCCGCGGTTGCCGCCGACCCCCGGGAAGGAGGCGTTCGGGAAGCCGTTCCCGCCGCTGGTGGTGGGGAGTTCGACCTTGTCGCCCTCCTTCAGCCCGGAGAGCACCTGCACCGTGCTGTCGCCCTCGACCCCGACGGTGACGGTGACCCGCTCGGAGGTGCCGTCCGGCTGCACCAGGGTCGCGGTGCGCGAGGCGCCGGTGCCCGAGAGCGCGGAGGTGGGCAGCGAGAGCGCGTTGTCGGCCTCGCCGGTGATCACCTGGACGGTGGCGCTGAGGCCGGTTCGCAGCGTGCTGGTGTCGCCGGAGAGCTGGAGCGTGGCCGCGTACTGGACGGCGGCGGAGCCGGCCGCACCGCCGGAGCCGCTGCTGCTGGGCAGCGAACTGACCGACAGGACGGTCGCGTTGAGCTTGGTGTCGGACTGGGCGTTCAGGGTGACCGTGGCCGCCTCGCCCTTCTTCAGCTTGAGCGAGTCGAGCTCGGAGAAGTTGGCGGTGACCTGCATCCCGGTCGGGTTGGTGAGCACGATGAAGCCGCTCGGGGCGGCCGTCGAACTCGCGCCCGTCCCCGTGGACTTGCCGGAGGAGGAGGTCCCGGAGCCCGAGCCGGAGCCGGTGGCCCCGACGGTGTCGCCGACCTTGCCGGAGATCGAGGCGACGGTGCCGTCCACCGAGGCGGTCAGGGTGGTCCCGGCCAGCGCCGCCTGGGCGTTGGCGAGGTTGGTCTGGGCGGTGGTGACCTGCTGCTGGGCCTGGGCCACGGCCGCGTCGTCGACCTTGGTGGTGGTGACGGTGGTGGTCTGCGGGGCGGGCGCACTGCTCGCGCCCGCCCCGCGGCCGCCACCACCGCCGCCGGCCCCGGCGCCGGGTGAGGCGTCGGAGGTGGCGCCCGGCAGCGGCTCGGTGGTCGTGGTGGTGACACCCGCCTGGGCCTTGGTGAGGTTGGCCTGGGCCGTGGTGAGGGACGCCTGGGCCGCGTCCACCTGCTGCTGGGCCGCCGTGGTGTCGACGGTGGCGAGCACCTGCCCCTTCTTCACGGCGTCCCCGACCGCGACCTTGAGCCCGGTGAGCCGGCCGCCGGTGGTGAAGTCCTGGGCGGCGTCGGTCGGCGAGACCAGGGTGCCGGTTCCGGACACGGTGGCCAGGACGGTGCCCTTGGACACCGTCGCGGTACGGGCCGCGGGCTTGGCGGAGGCCGGGCCTGAGCTGCCGCTGACCGTGGCGTACACCAGGGCGGCCCCGCCCAGCAGGGCCACGCCGAGCGCGGAGTTGACGAGGACGGCGCCTCGCCGCCGTGGGAGCACCTTCATGCCGGACAGCTTCCCGGTGAGCTCTTGCGCTGCCCTGGGCACCGACTGGGAGAAGACTGACCGGCCGGATCCGGGCATTCCGGACGGATGCCCCGTCCTCCGTCGGCGCCTTGGCCGCTCCGTGGGCCGCCGTTGGCCGAACTCCCAGCGGGCTCCCAGCGACCCACAGCCTTCCGGGAGGAGACTCGAAGGGCGTCGAGGGCCGGGGGGGCCTGTCGAGCACCCGGGCGGAACGCCGCAGGGGCGCGCCGGAGGACCGGCGCGCCCCTGCGATCAACAGCAGGACGTCAGGAACGTCAGGAACGTCAGAGCGACTTGCGGAAGGCCTCCGCCACCGACAGGAAGATCGAGTTGCCCTCGGCCTCGCCGATCGACACCCGCACGCCCTCCGGGAACGGCCGCACGACCACGCCGGCCTCGGCGCACGCGGCGGCGAACTCGAACGAGCGCTCGCCGAGCCAGAGCCAGACGAAGTTGGCCTGCGAGTCCGGGATCTCCCAGCCCTGGGCGCGCAGCCCGGCCACCACCCGGGTGCGCTCGGCGACCAGCGCCTCCACCCGCTCCAGCAGCGCCTCCTCGGCGCGCAGCGAGGCGACGGCGGCGTTCTGGGCGAGCTGGCTCACGCCGAACGGGGTGGCGACCTTGCGCAGCGCGGCGGCCACCGGCTCGTGCGCGATCGCGAAGCCGACCCGCAGGCCCGCCAGGCCGTACGCCTTGGAGAAGGTGCGCAGCACGCAGACGTTCGGGCGGTCCCGGTAGAGGTCGATGCCGTTGGGCACCTCGGGGTCGCGGATGAACTCGATGTAGGCCTCGTCCACCACGACCAGGACGTCGCTCGGGACGGCGTCCAGGAAGCTCTCCAGCTCGGCGCGGTGGATCACGTTGCCGGTGGGGTTGTTGGGGTTGCAGACGAAGACCAGCCGGGTGTTCGGCGTGATCGCGGCGAGCATGGCGTCCAGGTCGTGGTCGCCGTTCGCCTTGAGCGGCACCGGGACGGGCGTGGCGCCGGAGACGGTGGCGACGATCGGGTACGCCTCGAAGGAGCGCCAGGCGAAGATCACCTCGTCGCCCGGGCCGGCCGTGACGAGCACCAGCGACTGGGCGATGCCGACCGAGCCGGTGCCGGTGGCGATGTGCTCGGCGGGCACGCCGAAGCGCTCGGCGAGCACCGAGGTCAGCTCGGTGACGCCCATGTCGGGGTAGCGGTTGAACGAACCGGCGGCCTGGACGGCCGTCTCCAGCACGCCGGGCAGCGGCTCGTAGGGGTTCTCGTTCGAGGACAGCTTGAAGGCGTCGGCGCCGGCCGGCTTGCCGGGCTTGTAGGTGGGGATGCCGTCGAGGGTCGGCCGCAGCCGCGGGCCCTGCGCTGACGTACCACTGCTCACGGTCGTACTCCGTTTCCAGTTGCGGAACTCTCCGGTGCGCTCGCCCGCCACGGACGGGTTCGCCTCCGTGCCCGGGACCTCGTGTCGCACGCGGACCACCCCGGTCGGGTGTCTTGCACGATACCGATCGCCCCTCACCCGTAGGAGTGAGATGCCCGGTCGGGTTACAGGCGCAGATCAGCCATTCTGCGCGTTCCTTTGGCACATGTCAGAGGTAAGAGGACCGGTTCCAGCCGGGTATCGAAGGGGCGCACCCCGGCTCACTCATGGAGAAACGTATCTCCGAGGGCTCCCGATGCGCCGGTCACAGACCCTTGTCAGGAGCCATACGATCGGTCCGCCATGACAGCAGCAGCCAACCAGAGCGGTCGGCGTCCCACCACTTCGCGGCGTCTGGAGCGGGCCGGCATCCGGGATGTGGCAGCAGCCGCCGGAGTGTCGATCACCACTGTCTCCGACGCGCTGAACGGAAAGGGCCGCCTGCCCGACGAGACCCGCAGCCGGGTGCGCGAGGTCGCCGAGCGCCTCGGCTACCGCCCCTCCGCGGCCGCCCGCACCCTGCGCACCGGCCGGTCCGGCCTGATCGGGCTGACCGTCACGACCTACGGTGAGGAGCCGTTCACCTTCACCGAGTTCGCGTACTTCGCCGAGATGGCCAGGGCCGCCACCAGCGCCGCCCTGGGCCGCGGTTACGCGCTGGTGGTGCTGCCCGCCTCCTCCCGCCACGACGTCTGGGGCAACATCGCCCTGGACGGCACCGTGGTGATCGACCCGCCCGACCAGGACCCCCTGGTGAGCGAGCTGTACCGGTCCGGCGTCCCGGTGGTCAGCGACGGCAA
This sequence comes from Kitasatospora sp. NPDC096204, assembly GCF_044763205.1. Lineage (NCBI taxonomy): Bacteria > Bacillati > Actinomycetota > Actinomycetes > Kitasatosporales > Streptomycetaceae > Kitasatospora > Kitasatospora sp. NPDC096204. Next base: position 98,539 of record NZ_JBIWFT010000019.1, on the reverse strand, counting down.
GCCCGGCAACTGCCCGGTCACCGCCTGGGTCGACAACGACCACGAGGCCGCCGTGCTCGGCATCCTCGACCACCTCTCCGAGGCCGGCGCCCGCCGGATCGGCCTGCTCACCGGCACCAGCACCGACACCTACACCCGGCTGTCCACCGAGGCCTACCTCGGCTGGTGCGCCAAGGTCGGGCAGGAGCCGGTGTACGAGACCTACCCGGCGCACGACCCGGCCGCCGGCGCCGTCGCCGCCGACCGGCTGCTCGCCCGACCCGACCGGCCGGACGCGGTCTACGGACTGTTCGACCCCAACGGCACCGACCTGCTGGCCGCCGCCCGCCGCTACGGCCTGCGGGTGCCGGACGACCTCCTACTGGTCTGCTGCAGCGAGAGCGACGTCTACGCGACCACCGAGCCGCCGATCACCACGCTCTCGCTCAAGCCGCGCAAGATCGGCACCACCGTGGTCAACCTGCTCATCGACGCGATCGAGGGCGTGGACTCCGGGACGGGCGTCGACATCGCCAGGCTCTTCCCACCGCGGTTCCGCACCGCCGGCACCGGGCCGCCGCCGGGCACCCTGATGCCGACCGAGCTGATCGTCCGCGCGTCCTCCCAGCGCCGGAGTCCGCGCACCACCGTCAGCCCGCCCCGCCCCCCGGGCGAGGTTTAGACCACCGCGCCGCAGCAGCCCCGAAGCCGGAGCACGGTACCCGGCCGGAGCTCACGAGACCGTACCGAGCCGGGACAAAACGGACCCTGCGGGTCCGCCCGGCTGACGCTCCGGAGGATTGGATACCCACCAGGTGACGACGCCGGGAGAGTGGTCTTCCTATGATGGGCGAATGACACCCGAGGACCGCTTCCCCGGGCCCGAGCACCCCCACCCGGGCCCCCGCCACCAGCCGGACCTCGACGTGCTGCCGTACGGCACCTATTACGAACCCGACACCGCCCCCGGCTACCAGGCCGCCCCCTACGAGGGGGAGGGCTACGACGGGGAGACCTACAGCGGCTACGGCGGAGCCCGCTACCTGGAGCAGCACTGGCCCGCCGACGGCCAGGGACACACCGTGCACGCCCAGGGGATCGGCATGGACCACAGCCCGGCCTTCTCGCACCCGGGCAGCGGGTACGAGGGGCAGGAGACGGGCGGGTACGAAGGCCAGGAGCAGGGCGGGTACGACAGCCGGGAGCAGGCCGGATACGACAGCCGGGAGCAGGGCGGCTACGAGAGTCAGGGCCAGGGCGGGTACGAGGGCCGGGAGCAGGGCGGCTACGAGCCCACCCTGCCCGACCAGCCCTCCCCGGCGCTCCAGCTCGCCGGCCGCGACGACCCGCCGACCATCGAGCTCGGCCCCCCGCTGCCCGACCCCGCCGCGCCGACCTACCCGTACCCGGCCCCCGGCCCCGGCGAGCCGCCCGGCCCGGTCTACGTCGTCGGCGACGTGCACGGCTACCTGGAGGAGCTGCGCGCCGAACTGCGCCACCAGGGCCTGATCGACGACGACGGCCACTGGTCCGCCGGCCGCGCCCGGATCTGGTTCCTCGGCGACTTCACCGACCGCGGCCCCGACGGCATCGGCGTCATCGACCTGGTCATGCAGCTCGCCGCCGAGGCCGCCGCGGCCGGCGGCTACTGCCGCGCCCTGATGGGCAACCACGAGCTGCTCTTCCTGGGCGCCGCCAAGTACGGCGACGAGCCCGTCCAGTCCACCGCCGGCACCGCCTCCTTCCTCGCCGCCTGGCGGCTCAACGGCGGCCAGCAGAACGACCTGGACCGGTTGGAGGCGCACCACATCAGCTGGCTCTCCCGGCTGCCCGCGATCGCGCTGGAGGACGGCCACCTGCTGCTGCACTCCGACACCACCGCGTACCTGGAGTACGGCGAGTCCATCCCCGACGTCAACGACGCCGTGCACGGCCTGCTCGCCGACGGCAGCGTGGACGACTGGTGGGACTGCTTCCGCCGCTTCACCAAGCGCTTCGCCTTCCGCGGCGACGCCGGGCCGATGGCCGTCCACGAACTGCTGGACACCTACGGCGGCACCCGGATCGTGCACGGGCACAGCCCGATCCCGTACCTCACCGGCGCGGTGCACAACGACGACGGCCAGCCGCCGCACATCCCCGGGCCGTACGTGTACGCGGACGACCTCGCGGTGGCGATGGACGGCGGCGTCACCATGGAAGGGCGGCTGCTGGTCGCCCGGCTGCCGATCGGCTGAGCGGCGGCGCGGGGGCCGGGCGGCCACCGAACCGGGCACGTCCGCCTACCGATCGTTCGCCGACCGATCGTCAACAGGCCGATCGTCAACCGACCATCGCCGCAGAACAGTTGTTCCCGGCGCTCGGACCGTCGCACGCGCGCGTCCCGGGGCGCGAAATTCCGGAAACCGACTGTCAGCCCGGGCGGGCCCGCCCCTACCATGAGGCACACCACACCCGGCCGCCCGTCCGGCGGCCCGCCTCCGCGCCCGTTCCGGCGCCCTGAGGGCCGCGCGCCCCCAGGGCGCGGCGAACGGGGTCCGCACGAACGGGGTCCCCATGTCCAACCCCCCGCCACTGCTCGCCGAGGACCGCGCGGAGTACGAGCGCCTCCTCACGGAAGCCCTGCGCGACCGCACCGTCCTCACCGCCCTGCGCGCGCCCGGCGCGCTCACCACCGACCAGCTGCGCATCAGCGCCCTGCGCGACGCCGACCGGATCAACGCCGCGGCCGCCACCGAGTACACCCACTACACCCGGCTGCGCGCGACCCTGCACAGCGCGCCCCCACCGCCGCCCGGCAGCGAGAGCACGGCGCCCGGGCTGCTCAGCCAACTGCGCTCCGGGGGCGGCGCCGGACTGTTCCCCGCCCTCACCGTGCTCACCCCGATCCTGGCCTGGGCCGCCGCCCTGTTCCTGCTGCTGATCGGCTACCTGCTGCGCGCCACCAGCCCGAACCTCGCGCTCGCCCACTCCCTGGTCACGGCCGGCTGGGTGGCGCTCGCCGCCGGCGTCGCCGCGATGGCCATCGGCATCGTCGGGCTGCTGCTCACCGCCCTGCGCGAGGGCGCCGCGACCGCCCCGGCCGGCACCGACCCGGGGCTCGCCGCCGAACTCGGCGACGCCCACCGCGAGTGGCGCACCACGCTGCGCGAGCGCGGACTCGTCCCGTACCTGCTCGACGCGCTGCCGCCGGTGCCCGGCTCGGCGACCCGGAGTGCGGCGGGCACCGGGCCCGACTCCAACAGCCCCGACTTCAGCGGGCCGGACTTCAGCAGCCCCGACTTCAGCGGGCCCGGCTACACCTCCCCCGGGTTCACCAGCCCCGGCCCCGAAGGGCTGACCGACCCCCACGGCCGTACGCCCCGCCCGGCCGCCTTCACCCCGCCCGACTTCACCGGGCCCGGGTACACGCCGCCCGACTTCACCGGGCCGGACGAGGTCGGCTGAGGCCCGTGGCCGCCTCTCCCGGGGGCCGACCTCGCCCCGCGGTGGAGGCCGGGTCCCTCGCCCGGGGGAGCGGGTTCAGCCCGGGTGAGGACGCCCCCGCCCGCGGATCGCGGGAACGTCGAAGCCGGTGGCGGACGGACGGCGTCCGCCCGGGGCGGGAGGCGGAACCATGAACGCAGGGACGATCGGCGCACGGACGATCGGGGCACGACTGCACGGCACACCCGCCCCGGGCGTGCCCCGCTGGGCGGTCCGGACCGGGTACGCGATCACCCTGGCCGTCCTGCCCTCCTGCCTCTGGCGGATCGGCGGCTTCATCCTCGGACTGCCACTGTTCGAACCCGGCCCGACGCCCCCGGAGCAGGACCCGACCTCCTTCGACGGCGGCTGGGCGTACATCCTCGCGCTCAGCGTGGTCAGCGAGGCGCTGGCCCTCCTCTGCTTCGGCCTGGTCGCCCGCTGGGGCGAGGTGTGGCCGCGCTGGATCCCCGTCCTCGGCGGCCGGCCGGTCCCGGTGCTCGCCGCCGTTCTCCCGGCCGGGCTGGGCTCGGCGGTGCTGATGGTCTTCCCGTACTCGATGGCGATGTTCGCGTTCGGCCTGACCCTCCGGGGCGACCGGGCCTCGGGGCTGATCACCCACGGCTGGCAGACCGTCGCGTTCTGGGTCGGCTACCTGCCGCTGGCCGCCTGGGGCCCGCTGCTCGCCGTGCTCACCGTGCACTACTACCGTCGGCGCAGGGCGAGTTGAGCCGCTTCCCCGGAGCCTCCCGTCAGTCCTTCGCCGCCACCACGCACAGTGGCGCCGCCTCAGCGGTCGCCTCCGAGACCACGTCCGCCGCCGCCCGGACGAAGGCGCGGACCCGGGCGGTGGTATTGCTCTCCAGCCAGACCGGGCCGCGCTCGATCGGCGGCGCGTCGTGGATCGGCACGTACGCGACGTCCGGGCGCGGGTAGTAGCGGCGGGAGTGCTCGCCGACCGGGAGGACGCCGCGGCCCATCGCGACCAGGCTGAGCAGCTCGGAGAAGGTCGCGCCGGACGGCCCCTTGGGCACCGGACGGCCGGACGGGGTGCGCTCGGGCGTGCGGTCGCGCTTGAAGGCCGCCGAGGTGACGGCCGGGTACTGCACCACCAGGTGGTCGCCGAGCACCTCGAGCGAGACCGACCGCTCCGCGGCCAGCGGATGCCCGGCGGCCACCGCGAGGACCCGCCGCTCGGTCAGCAGCACCGGGCCGCGGGCCATGCCGTCGAACGGGTAGGAGGCGATCAGGACGTCGACCGAGCCGTCCTCCAGACTCGAACGGGAGTTGGCGAGCTGCACCTCGCGCACGTCCACCCGGCACTCCGGGTGCCGCTCGCCGAACAGCGCGACCGCCTTGAGCAGCACCGGCGCCGTCCACTCGCCGAGGAACGCCACGCGGAGCTCCCCGGTGACACCCCGGCCGGCGTCCTCCGCCCGGCGCAGCGCCGCCTCCATCGCCGCCACCACCGGAACCAGGTCGTCGGCCAACTGCCGCCCCACCGCGGTGAGTCGGACCGAACGGCTGGTGCGGTCGAACAGCTTTCCGCCGATCCGGCGCTCCAGCTTCCGCACCACCTGGCTGACCCGCCCGGTGGTCAGGTGCAGCCGCTCGGCCGTCCGGCCGAAGTGCAGCTCCTCGGCGAGCGCGAGGAAGACCTCGACCTCCAGCCGTTCCAGCATCCCCGCCCCGCCCCTCGATCGTTGAATCCGGCTCAACGATCGTACGGCGATCCGGCATTGATCACGCATGCGGCCCGGAGGATCGTGGAACCCGTCCCCAGCAGTCGCACCCGAGCGGAGCCGGTCACCCATGCGCGTCGTAGCCTTCGACCACCTCGTCCTCAACGTCGCCGACGTCGAGCGTTCGCTGGCCTTCTACTCCGGCCTCCTCGGCCTGGCCCCCGTGCGGGTCGACGAGTGGCGGGCCGGACAGGTGTCGTTCCCCTCCGTCCGGATCACCGCCGAGACCATCATCGACCTGGTCCACGGCCCCCGGCACGCGTCCAACGTCGACCACATCTGCCTCACCGTCGAGCCCCTCGACTGGCAGCAGGTCATCGACGCGGGCACCTTCGACGTCCTCGAAGGCCCGGTCCCCCGCTTCGGCGCCCGCGGCACCGCCACCTCCGTCTACGTCCGGGACCCGGACGGCAACACGGTCGAGCTCCGCTGGTACCCCCAGGACGCCGGCGCCTGAACGGGCGCCGTCCCGGACCCACGGGGGTGGACCGGGACGGCACCGAAACGCCCTGCCCGCCGGTCGGAACCGACCGGCGACGTGCTCGACCGGCCGGTCAGTTCCGGCCGGCGAGGTGCTCGACCAGCCGGTCGAAGCTGGAGTTGAGCCCGGCCTCGGCCTCCGGGCCGCGGAACATCTCCGGCACCCCGGTCTGGTGCAGCACCACCCGGGTGCGGCCCTCGCCGAGCTCGGTGAAGGTGAGCGTGGAGCGCATGCCCGAGCCCTCCTCCACCATCGTGAAGGACTCGCCGGCCCGGAACTCGGCGATCTCCGCCTTCACCGGGTACTGCTCGCCGGTCTCGTCGACCACCATGGTGCTGTCGTAGCGACCGCCCACCTCGGCCTCGACGGTCACGCTCTCCAGCGGCACGTGGGTACCGACCGGGCCCCAGAAGCAGACGAACCGCTCCGGCTCGAAGTACGCCTCGAACGCGTCCGCCGGGGTGCCGGGCAGCTCGCGGGTGATGGTCAGCTCGCCCAGGTTCTCGGTCATCTCGGTGTCTCCTGTGGGTCGGGTGATCGCTTGCACAGGGGTAGACCGGGCCGGCGCCGAGAACTCATCGCTCCCCGCCGAACTTCTTTCCGACGACCTCCGCCCGGGGTCGCCCCCGGGCAGGCTCCTCGGCGTCAGGTCACTTCTTCGGGGTCAGGCAGAGCACGAACTTCTCGCTGTCCATCTGCTGGGCGAGCGCGTCGAAGTCGCCGCCGCAGGCGTTCACGTCGAAGGTGTTGTCGACGACCTTCGACACCGTGTGCGTGGCCTTGCTGTCACCGCAGCCGACCGTGTCGACCTTCGGGTGGTTATCGCTCCCGGTGACCTGCACGCAGTCGCCGACCTTGGCGCGCACCGGCCCGTCGGCCGCGTCGAGGACGGCGACCTTGACGATCGCCACGATGACGATCACCACGAGCGTGCCGAGCACGGAGAGCAGCTTCTTGCGCTTGCTCTTCTTGGGCGCGGGCGCGGGCGCCGGCGCCTGCGCGGCCTCGGCGTACGAGGACGGAGTCGCGGCAACCGCCTCGGGGGACGACGGGGCCTGGGGACTCTGCGGGGTGGTCATGGATTCCTCTGACATGCGTGACGTGGGGGTATGTGCGCCGCACCCTATCGGCGCCCGACCTGCGCGTTTCCGACAATCACGGCGATACCAACCCGCGCGTGACCCAAGCGAGATGCAAAGAATCGGCAATGGGCCGAGGCGTCGGCCGACGACCGAGCGCCGTCCCGATCCGATCGGGACGGCGCTCGGGTGTGGGTGTGTCAGTCGGCCAGCGGGAGGTAGACCCGGTTGCCCTGGGCGGCGAACTCGGCCGACTTCTCGGCCATGCCGACCAGGGCCTCGGCGTCGAACTCGGTGTTCACGGCGGTGGATCCGGCGCCGTGCTCGTCGCGGATCTTCTGGGAGATCTTCATCGAGCAGAACTTCGGGCCGCACATCGAGCAGAAGTGGGCGGTCTTGGCCGGCTCGGCGGGGAGGGTCTCGTCGTGGAAGTCGCGGGCGGTCTCCGGGTCGAGGGCCAGGTTGAACTGGTCCTCCCAGCGGAACTCGAAGCGGGCGTCGGAGAGGGCGTCGTCCCAGGCCTGGGCTCCGGGGTGGCCCTTGGCGAGGTCGGCGGCGTGGGCGGCGATCTTGTAGGTGATCACGCCGGTCTTGACGTCGTCGCGGTTGGGCAGGCCCAGGTGCTCCTTGGGGGTCACGTAGCAGAGCATCGCGGTGCCCCACCAGGCGATCATCGCGGCGCCGATGCCCGAGGTGATGTGGTCGTAGCCGGGCGCGACGTCCGTGGTGAGGGGGCCGAGGGTGTAGAACGGCGCCTCGTCGCAGATCTCCTTCTGGAGATCCATGTTCTCCCTGATCTTGTTCATCGGGACGTGGCCCGGGCCCTCGATCATCACCTGGACGTCCCGCTCGCGGGCGATCCGGCCGAGTTCGCCGAGGGTCTGCAGCTCGGCGAACTGCGCCTCGTCGTTGGCGTCCGCGATCGAGCCCGGCCGCAGGCCGTCACCGAGGGAGAAGGTGACGTCGTAGGAGGCGAGGATGTCGCAGAGCTCCTCGAAGTTGGTGTAGAGGAAGTTCTCCTGGTGGTGGGCCAGGCACCAGGCCGCCATGATCGAGCCGCCGCGGGAGACGATGCCGGTCTTGCGGCGGGCGGTGAGCGGGACGTAGCGCAGCAGCACACCGGCGTGGACGGTCATGTAGTCGACGCCCTGCTCGCACTGCTCGACGATGGTGTCCCGGTACACCTCCCAGCTCAGCTCCTCGGCCCTGCCGTCCACCTTCTCCAGGGCCTGGTAGAGCGGCACGGTGCCGATCGGCACCGGCGAGTTGCGCAGGATCCACTCGCGGGTGGTGTGGATGTTGCGGCCGGTGGAGAGGTCCATGACGGTGTCGGCGCCCCAGCGGGTGGCCCAGGTCATCTTCTCCACCTCCTCCTCGATCGAGGAGGTGACGGCCGAGTTGCCGATGTTGGCGTTGATCTTCACCAGGAAGTTGGTGCCGATGATCGCCGGCTCCACCTCCGGGTGGTTCACGTTGACCGGGATGACGGCCCGGCCGCGGGCCACCTCGGCGCGCACGAACTCGGGCGCCAGGCCCTCGCGCAGCGCCACGAACTCCATCTCCGGCGTCACCACGCCCCGCTTGGCGTAGGCGAGTTGGGTGACGGCGGTGCCACCGCGGGCGCGCAGCGGGCGGCGCGGACGGCCGGGGAAGACGGCGTCCAGGTTGCGCAGGTTCCCGCCGCGCGGCGAGGTGTGCTTGATCCCGTCGTCCTCGGGACGCGGCTCGCGGCCGTCGTACTCCTCGACGTCGCCGCGCTGGCGGATCCAGGCGTCCCGCAGCGCGGGCAGGCCGCGCCGCACGTCGGGCTCGTAGGACGGGTCGGTGTACGGACCGGAGGTGTCGTACAGCGGGACGGACCTGCCGTTGGTGAGCTGCACCTCGCGGTACGGGACGCGCAGGTCGGGGCGCGATCCCTCGCGGTACGCCTTGCGCCAGGCCGGAGTCGGGTAGCCGGTGCGCTCGCTGCTGGGGGCGCCCTGGGCAGACTGCGGCTGTGCTTCGAACGTGGTCATCTGACCTCTACTCCCTACGCCGGCATTACCCGGTCAGGTTCCTGCGGTCGACGCAGCCGTCGGTCCGTCCGTCGACGTCCCGGTCAGCGTCCTCTCAGCCCGGTGCTCCGAGCTCCCGCGTCGCAGGCGGTGTTGCCTGCACACGACGCCCAACACCGTAGCGAGCCGATCGCCGCAGGTCCAGAGCACCACGGCCGGGCCGGCCGGCGTCCCCGGGGGATCGGCCCCCCGCGAGACGGGGGGAGGGAACGGCCGAGGCCCGGCTTCCCCGTCTCGCGGGGGCCGGGCCTCAGGGCGGCGGTACGGGGCGAAAGGTCAGCTCTTGGCCGCCTTCTTCACCAGGACCACCACGGCGGCCGCGATGCCGACCACCACCAGCAGCTTGATCACGATCGAGAGCAGTGCGCCGACGACGCCGAACACGAAGGCGACGATGTTCCAGGCCAGCACCAGGACCAGCACCGGGATGACGATGTTGCGCACCCAGGAGGGCAGCGACTTCCAGAGCTCAGCCATGTCGGTTCCTCTTCTCCCCTCGGGTCGGCCGCCGTCCGGTGCCGCATCCCGCTTGCTTTCGGTACTTCGATCGTACGGTGGCGCGAGTGCCGGAACGAGGCCCAACGGCCCGGAGAGAACCCCGAGATCACCCCGAGCCCGAACCCCCGGGTGACCCCCGAGAACCCGCCCGGCCCCGGCCCGGACCACCCCGGACGGCCGGGCCGACGGGGCTCCCGTACGGCTCAGACCGGCCAGCGCTCACCGCGCCAGGCAGCGTCCCAGAACATCCACTCGTAGCGCGAGGTGGTCACGAAGTGCTCGACCACCTTGCGGCGTTCGGCCGCGGACAGCTCCTCGCCCAGCCGGTCGGTGAGCGCCAGCACCCGGCGGACCACCGCCTGGAAGGCCTCGTCACCGTAGGTGGCGATCCACTTGGCGTACAGCGGGTCGGGCGAGCCCTGGGCGAGCAGCGTCCCGCCGACCCGGGCGTAGATCCAGTAGCAGGGCAGCACCGCGCCGACCGCCTCGGCGAAGGAGCCGCCGTAGACGGTCGCCAGCAGGTAGCTGGTGTACGCCCGGGTGGTGGGCAGCACCGGCTCGGCGGCGGCCTGCTCGGCGCTGCCGCCGAAGGCGGTGAGGAACTCGGCGTGCATGCCCTGCTCGGCGGCCAGCGCGCCGACCGCGTCGTCGGCGAAGGCCCGGACGTCCTCCTCGCCGGGTGCCTTGGCGGCGCAGACGGCGAGGGCGCGGGCGTAGTCGCGCAGATAGTGCGAGTCCTGGACGACGAAGTGGCGGAAGGCCTCGCGCGGCAGGGTGCCGTCGGTGAGCCCGGCCAGGAAGGGGTGGGCGAGGATCTCGGCGTACACCGGCTCGATGGCCGCCCAGAGTTCTTCGGTCAGCGTCTTGGTGCTCATGACGCGACCCTAACCGCCGGGGTTCTCGGTACCCGCCGGGGTTCTCAGTCCTCGGGCGGGGAGAAGACCACCAGGACGCGCAGTTCCTCGGTGATGTGGTGGAACCGGTGCGGGGTGCCGGCCGGCACGTACACCACGGTGCCGCGCCCGACCGTCGCGGTCTCGGCGCCGACGGTCAGCTCGGCCCGGCCGCTGATCACCTGGTAGATCTCGTCCTGGTCGTGCGCGGTCTGGGTGTCGGTGTCGCCGGGGGCGAGCGCGTACAGCCCGGCGGACATCCGGGGTTCGCGCAGGAACCGCAGGTAGGCACCGTCGTTGGCCGCCCGCTCGGCGTCCAGTTCGTCCAGCCGGAAGAGCTTCACCGCCGCCGTCCTCCCTCGTCCTCGGAGCCGTCCGTCCACCTCGCGGACCAGGGGCATTCAACACCACCCCGCCGTCCGGTGGTTCCGCCGGGACCGTGCTTCCTGTCAGGCTTGGGCGGCATGAAGGGTTTCGTCATCAAGACACTGATCAACGCGGCGGCCATCTGGGTCGCCGCCTGGATCGTCAGCGGCATCCGACTCGCCCAGGGGGACGCCGACTGGCAGCACAAGACGCTGACGGTGCTCGGCGTCGCCGTCGTCTTCGGCGTGGTGAACTGGCTGATCAAGCCGGTGGTCAAGCTGTTCTCGTTCCCGCTGTTCATCCTCACGCTGGGCCTGATCACCTTCGTGATCAACGCCCTGATGCTGATGCTCACCTCCTGGGCCTCCGGGAAGCTGAGCCTGGACTTCCACGTGGTCAACTTCGGTGCGGCGCTGGTGGGTTCACTGATCATCAGCCTGGTCGCGTGGGGTCTGCACCTGGCCCTGGACGACGACTGACCGGTGTCGCGAAGGCGACAGGAAGGGGCCCGCACCCGGGTGTTCCACCGGGTGCGGGCCCCTTCGCCGTTCCTGCGTCCGCCGCGCCGGCCGGGCCTGCCGTGTCGGCCGGGCCTGCCTCCGGGGCGTTCAACCCGCGTTCTCACGCCCCCTGAGCAGGTCAGCGAGCTGGGCGTCGATGTCCCGCCCGGAGAATTCCTGCCCCATCGGCACCAGTCGGTCGGTCCGCGCCAGGAAGGCGATCAGCGGCGCGGACGAGGCCCGCAGCAGGGCGTCGCCGTCGGGGGAGCGCAGCACGATGGAGACCTCCGAGAGCTCCTCGCCGACCGGGCGGACGTGCACGTCGCCCTCGCCGGCCGGTCCGCTGATCCCGTCGAGCAGCAGCTCCCTCGCGAAGTACCAGGTGACCGGGGCGTCGCCGGGCAGGTGGAAGGTGAGCCGGACGGCGTACGGGTCGTCCGCCTCGTACGCCAGGTCCACCGGGAGACGGAAGGAGAGCTCGTGCGAGACCACGAGGTTCATCACCAGGTGACCCTGGACTGTGCTGTGCTGCATGGCGCCAGTACCTCTCGTTCTGCCCGCGCCGTCGGTCTGCTGGTCCGATGGCGGCCGGACATTCTTTCGACGGTTTTTGTGACGGTTTATGCAACCAATCCACGTTCGATCATCATCGTCCACGTTTGGGGATGTAGTGGACAAGGTGTGCTTTTTCAAATGGTGAACGAGCCGCAGATGGTCCAGACCAAGTGGCGTCAGAAGATGAACGCCGGGCTCATCGCCCCCACCCCGCACCGAAGTTGACGGGCCGCCGGCCCCAATCGGTCGGCCTGCTCGACCGGCAACGACAGGGCCATGGTGGCGACCACCGGGCCTATGGTGATCGGGACCGCCGCGCAGACCGTGCCGAGCGCGTACTCCTGCCGCTCCAGCACCGGCATGGTCGGCCGCAGCGAGGCGAGCCGGCGCAGCACGGCGCTCTCGCCCGTGAGGGTGGACGGGGTGAGTCCGGCCGGCGGGTGACGGGCGAGGTGGTCACGGCGCGCCTCCTCGGGCAGCTGGCCGAGGAGGCACTGGCCGATGGCGTGGGCATGGGCGGTGGCCCGGAAGTCGGCCCAGGGCTCGACGGCGGGGCGGTTCGGGTCCTCGGCCACGTCCACCACCCGGACCTCGCCGTCCCGGTAGAGCGCGAAGTAGACGGCGGCGCCGAGTTCGTCCCGCAAGCACTGCATACGGGCCCGGAGGTCGGGATCGCCGGACCGGACGCGGGGGCCGGCGATGCCGTCGAGCGCGTCGCCGTGGAAGAAGCGTCCCTCGGAACGCCGCAGGTAGCCCTCGTGGGCCAGGGTGCGCAGCAGGTGGTAGGCGGTGCCGAGGGGCAGCTCGGCGGCGCGGGCCAGCTGTTTGGCGGTCGCGCCCTGCCGGAAGTCCCCGACGGCCTCCAGCAGCCGCAGCGCTCGCTGGACGGAGCCGATCAGGGTGGGTCCGCGCTCCACCGCCGGCCGCCCCGACACGGCCGGCCCGGTCTCCCGCGTGATCTCGAACGGTTGTGCGATCCGATCCATGTCACCCAACCCCCAGCAGCCCGAGTCCCTCGTGCAGGTCCGTGCCTAGAGCGGGCACGCGGAACGAAACCTTCCATTTGCCCGATAGCTGCTCATTGCAGCACAGCGGACCCCCGAACGGATGCACCTGCCCGGATCGGCGTTTCGACCCGATCCCGGTGCGTTTCGACCCGTTCCCCTGGTTTCGCCCGCTCCCCGGCGCGGGAGACTCCCGCACAACGCGCCAGCCCCGGAGGTGGTCATGGGCCCCGAGAAGCACACTCCGCCACCGCGCCCGGTCGTGAAGCGCACCGCGCGGGCGATCCTGCTGGAACTGGACCCGGACGATCCGTACGGCCCGGCCTCGATCGTGCTGATCCGGCGGGTCAGACCGGGCGCGCCGCACCCGTACTGGATCACCCCCGGCGGCGGGGTCGAGCGCGAGGACCGCACGGTGGTCGAGGCGCTGCACCGCGAGGTGGACGAGGAACTCGGCGGCAAGGTCGTGGACGTGGTGCCCGCCTTCGTCGACACCATCAGCCACACGCACCATGACGACGGCACCCTGCTGCACCCGCACGGGGTCAAGGTGCAGCACTTCTTCGTCTGCCGGCTCGCCTCGATGGACCTCAGCCGGCGGCACGGGCCGGAGGTGACCGACCCCAACGGCGAGTACGAGGTGGTCCGGCTGCCGTTCACGCGCGAGGGGGTCACCTCGGTCAACGTGGTCCCACCCCGGCTGCGGGCATACCTGGCGGCCAACATCGAGGGCATCCGCGCGCTCCTCGCCCCCGACCTCGGGTGATCAGCCGACGGCCGGCTCGCCGACCGGGTCGTGCCGGATCCGCCCGGCCGGCACCCCGGCGCGCAACAGCACGCCCACGCCCCGGCGCACCATCGCGGGCGGCCCGCTGAGCAGCGCCTCGCTGCCGCTCCACGGGCCGAAACGGCCCACCACCTCGGGCAGTTCGCCGGTCAGCAGACCCCCGGTCGGACCGAGGGCGGCACCGGACAGCACCGGACGGACCGTCAGCCACCGGTGCCGCGAGGCCAGTTCGCGCAGCCCGTCCAGCTCGTACAGCTCCTCGGCCCGGCGGGCCCCGTAGAACACCTCGACCCGGCGGCCGGACGCACCGTGCGCGACGGCTTCCTCGACCAGGGCGCGGATCGGCGCGATGCCGGTACCGCCGCCCAGGCAGAGCAGGTCGGGGCCGGCGGCGTGGTCGACCGTCATCGAGCCGGCCGCCGGGCCCAGCCGCAACACGTCCCCCGGCACCGCCCGGTGGACCAGCGCGTTGCTCACCCAGCCCGCCTGGACGGCCTTGACGTGGAAGGTGAGCAGCCCGTCCCGGCGGGGCGCCCCGGCGAAGGAGTAGTGCCGCCAGACCCGCGGCCACCAGGGCGTCTCCAGGGCGGCGTACTGCCCGGCCCGGAACGGGTACGCCTGGTCCGGGCGGACGGTGATCGCCGCGATGTCCCGGGTCCGGCGATCGTGCCGGACGATCTCGCCCTGCCACCAGGGCGGCGAGGTGCGGGCGTCCTCCTCGGCGGCCTCGATCATGACCGAGGAGATCATCCGGCAGGCGCGGAGCCAGGCCGACTCGGCCTCGGCGTCCCAACAGCCGGCCGCGTACCGGGCCAGCGTCCGCAGCAGGCACTCCTCCACCGCGGCGTAGTGGCCGGCCGGCGGGCCGTACCGACGGTGGCCGCGGCCGAGTTCGGCCAGCGTGGCGCGCAGGGCCGCCGGCCGGTCCAGCTCGCGCGCGACCGCCAGCAGGGCGCGGAACAGCCGGTCGCGGTGGACGTCCATGGCGGCGGGGAAGAGCGCGCGGAGCTCGGGGCGGCGCAGGAAGAGCAGCGCGTAGAAGTGCGCGGTGGCCCGGTCCGCGACCGGCTGCAGAGCGGCGACGCCGGCCCGGACCAGCTCGACGTCCCGGGCGGTGAGCGGCGCCTGCTCGGCGGCCCGACCGGGCCGGGCGGACGGCAGCGCGGCCGACGGGGGAGTCGTCGGGAGCTGCCCGACCGGGGGCCGCACGCCCCAGGCCTCGCTCCACCGGTCGCCCGGGCCGGCCCAGTTGCGGCCGGGCGTGTCGGCGAACGGCGAGCGGAAGGCCTGGTCGGGGTAGGGAACGGGCGCGGGCGGGGGCGCGAATCCGGGGACGGGCGAGTGGACGGGGACGGTCGGCGGCCGGGTCGGCCGGGCCGGGATCACCGGACGGACGGGCTCCAGCAGCGACACCGGAGGCAGCGGCGGCACCGGGGGCCCCGACGCCACCGGCGGCAGCACTACCGGAGGCAGCACCGCCGTCGGCGCGTCCGCCTCGGCTGCGGCCGTCGACAGCCCCGGGACGGAGGCGACCCCCGCCGAGCCGTGCCCGGTGCGGACCAGGACTGTCCCGCGGGACTTCACCGCTACGTTTCGAGTACCCAAGTGAATCGTTTCGCCTCCGGCCGGCTGCGCCACCACCTGGCTTGTCCCTGTTGGCGCCAGGGCAGCGTGGCACGGCCGGACCGCCGGTCCGACGAATCACGCGAAGCCCTGACAGCCGGGCCCGGAACGCGCTACTCTCCCCGGCCGCGGTCGCCCTGGGTGCCTCTCCGTACACCCAGGGCGACCATGGCCTCGCGGTCGACGCGCCGGCTCAGAGCTGCCGCAGCAGCATCCCCGGCTGCTCCACGCAGTCCGCGACGAACCGCAGGAAGCCGCCGGCCGTCCCGCCGTCGCAGACCCGGTGATCGAAGGTGAAGGACAGCTGGGTCACCTCGCGCACCGCCAACTCCCCCTGGTGGACCCAGGGTTTGGCGACGATCCGACCGACCCCGAGCATCGCCGCCTCCGGGTGGTTGAGGATCGGGGTGGAGCCGTCCACGCCGAACACGCCGTAGTTGTTCAACGTGAAGGTGCCACCGGTCAGTTCGGCCGGGGTGAGCGCACCGCTGCGCGCCGCCTCGGTCAACCGGCCCAGCTCCTCGCCGAGTTGCTCGGTGCTGCGGCTCTGCGCGTCCCGCACCACCGGGACGACCAGCCCGCGCTCGCCCTGCGCGGCGAAGCCCAGGTGCACCGCCGTATGCCGGACGATTCCCGAACCGTCCTCGGTCACCGAGGAGTTGAGCTCGGGGAAGCGGGCCAGCGCGACCGTGCAGATCCGCGCCAGCAGCGCCAACACGCTCACCTTCGGCCCCGGCGTCGCGTTCAACTGCCGTCGCAGGGCCATGAGTTCGGTGGCGTCCGCATCCACCCAGCAGGTCGCCGCCGGGATCTCCCGGTGGCTGCGGCTCAACTTCTCGGCCACCGCCTTGCGCAGCCCGCGCAGCGGGACGACACCGTCCCGCGCGGCGGGCCCGGCGGGCGCCGGAGCCGCCACCTTGGCCGCGACCGCCCGTTCGACGTCCGCGCGCATGATCAGCCCGTCCGGCCCGCTCCCGGTGAGCGAGGCCAGGTCGACCCCCTGCTCCCGGGCCAGCCGCCGCACCAGCGGCGAGATCACCGGCACCACCGCCGGAGCCCGCACCGTCGGAGCCTGCACGGCCACGGCACCGCCGACCGCACCGGCCACCGCCGAAGCCGGCTCCGAGGCCGAGACCGTCTCCGCAGCCGAAGCCGGCCCCCCGACCCGGCGGCGCCGCCCGCCCCGGCCCGGCTCGGCGACCCCGAACCCGACCAGCGGCCGTTCCACCTCGGCGGTCACGACGCCCGGCTCGACCGGGGCCTGCCCGGCGCCCCCCTCCGCCGCGGCCACCGCGACCGTCACCAGCGGAGCACCGACGGCGATCTCCTCGCCCTCCTCGCCGTACCGCGCGGTGACCACCCCTCCGTACGGGCAGGGCACCTCCACCACGGCCTTGGCGGTCTCCACCTCCACCACCGGCTGGTCGACCGCGATCACCTCGCCGACCTCGACCATCCAGCGCACCACCTCCGCCCCGGTGAGTCCCTCACCGAGGTCGGGCAGCCGGAACTCCCGCACGACGGGCATCATCCTCGGTCCTCCCACTGGAGCCGGGCGACCGCGTCCAGGATCCGGTCCACCCCGGGCAGGTGATGGTGCTCCAACATCGGCGGCGGGTACGGGACGTCGAAGCCGGTGACCCGCAGCACGGGCGCGGCCAGGTGGTGGAAGCAGCGCTCGGTGACCCGGGCCGCGATCTCCGCGCCGGTGCCGCCGAAGCCGCTCGCCTCGTGCACCACCACGGCCCGGCCGAGCGAGCGCACCACCCGGCAGACCGTCTCGTCGTCGAACGGCACCAGGGTGCGCAGGTCCAGCACCGCGAGGTCCCAGCCCTCGGCCCGCGCCGCCTCAGCCGCCTGCAGGCAGACCGGCAGCGAGGGACCGTAGGTGATCAGCACGGCGGAGGTGCCGGTGCGCCGCAGCACCGCCCGGCCGATCGGCTCGACCGGCGCCGCCGGGTCGAAGTCGGCCTTGCCCCAGTAGAGCCGCTTGGGCTCCAGGAAGACCACCGGGTCGTCGGAGGCGATCGAGGCGCGCAGCAGCCCGTACGCGTCGGCCACCGTCCCCGGGGTGACCACGTGCAGGCCGGGGGTGCTGGTGTAGTACGCCTCGGAGGCGTCGCTGTGGTGCTCGACGCCGCCGATGCCGCCGCCGTACGGGATCCGGACGGTGATCGGCAGCGGCAGCCGGCCCGCCGTGCGGTTGCGCATCTTGGCGACGTGCGAGAACAGCTGCTCCAGCGCCGGGTAGGCGAAGGCGTCGAACTGCATCTCGACCACCGGGCGCAGCCCGTACATCGCCATGCCGATCGCGGTGCCGAGGATGCCCGCCTCGGCCAGCGGGGTGTCCAGGCAGCGCTCCGGGCCGAACTCGGCGGTCAGCCCGTCGGTGATCCGGAAGACACCGCCGAGCGCGCCGACGTCCTCGCCGAGCACGTGCACCGACGGGTCCTCGCGCATCGCGTCCCGCAGCGCGGAGTTGAGTGCCTGCGCCATGGAGGCGGTGCGAGCACCAGAGGGGTGCGGCGCAGCGGCTCGGCCAAGGGCGGGGGTGGGCGACGGGTGGGACGTGCTCACTGGTCCGCCACCTCCGCCTCGGCGGCCAACTCGGCGGCCAACTGGGCGGCCTGCTCCCGCAGTTGCGGGGTCGGCTCGGCGAAGACGTGGGCGAACAGCGACATCGGGTCGAGGTCCGGGTCGGCGTGGAACTCGGCCCGCATCCGGGCGGCCAGCGCCTCCGCCTCCTCGGCAGCGGCCCGCACCAGTCCGTCGTCCAGCACCCCGAGTCCGCGCAGCGCCCGCTCCATCAGCAGGATCGGGTCGTGCTCGCGCCAGGCGGCGACCTCGGGCTCGGTGCGGTAGCGGGTGGCGTCGTCGGCGTTGGTGTGGGCGTCGATCCGGTAGGTCAGCGCCTCGACCAGGGTCGGGCCCTCGCCGGCCCGGGCCCGCTCGACCGCCTCGGTCAGCACCGAGTGCACGGCGGGCGCGTCGTTGCCGTCCACCAGCCGGCCCGGCATGCCGTAGCCGACGGCCTTGTGGGCCAGGCTCGGCGCGGCGGACTGGGCGCTGAGCGGGACGGAGATCGCGTAGCCGTTGTTCTGCACCAGGAAGACCACCGGGGCGCGCAGCACGGCCGCGAAGTTGAGTGCCTCGTGGAAGTCGCCCTCGCTGGTGCCGCCGTCGCCGAGCATCGCCAGCGCGACCACCGGCTCGCCGCGCAGCCGGGCGGCGTGCGCCAGCCCGACGGCGTGCGGGGCCTGGGTGGCGAGCGGGGTGCAGAGCGGGGCGGTGCGGCTGGCCCGCGGGTCGTAGCCGGTGTGGGCGCTGCCGCGCAGCAGGGTCAGCGCCTCCAGCGGGTCGACGCCCCGGGAGACCACCGCGAGGGTGTCGCGGTAGCTGGGGAAGAGCCAGTCGTGCTCGTCGAGCACCAGCGCGGCGGCGACCTGGCAGGCCTCCTGGCCGGTGGACGCCGGGTACACGGCGAGCCTGCCCTGCTTGGTCAGGGTGGTGGCCTGCTGGTTGTACCGGCGGCCGACGACCAGGCGGCGGTACAGCTCGCGCAGCAGGGCCGGATCGCACTTCTCCAGCGCGGGGGTGCCGAACGTCCGGACCGGGGAGGGGTCCGGGAGGAGGGGGGCCGGATCGGTGCGCGGGGCGGTGGCCCCGGGCATCCAACCGGGCACGCCCGTGTGGTGTCTGTGGTCGAGAACGGTCATCTCGGGGCACCTCCAGGGGTGGCGGGGGCTCCCTACCGATTGTTCGGTCGTCTGTTCATCTTGACCAGAAGCGTGACAAGGTGGTGGACATTCGGCCCGTTCGGCGGTCGACTGGTGGCAGTGCGTCCAATCGGTGGGGGTGGGGGGTCATGTCGGCTGAACAGATGTCCAGACTCGACCGGGTCGACCGGTCGATCCTGCGGCTGCTGCAGCAGGACGGTCGCGCCTCCATCCGCTCGGTGGCCGAGCGGGTGCACGTGTCCCGGGCCAACGCGTACGCCCGGATCTCAAGGATGGTCGAGGACGGTGTCATCCGCGGCTTCACTGCCAGGGTGGACCACGAACGGGCGGGTCAGGCAGCGTCCGCGTACGTCACCCTGAAAATCGTCCAGAACTCCTGGCGGACGGTGCGCGAGCAGCTGCTGGCGCTGCCCGGGGTGGCGCACATCGCGCTGGTCGGCGGGGACTTCGACGTCCTGCTGCTGGTGCACACCGCCGACAACCAGGCCCTGCGGGAGCTGGTGCTGGGCAGCATCCAGTCCATCCCCCAGGTGCTCGGCACCCGGACGATGCTGGTCTTCGAGGAGACGGACCAGGTGCCGCCGCTCTAACCAGGGCCTGTCTTCAGGCCCCTTCCGCTCAGCGCGCCCGCAGCCCGTCGAAGGCCAGGTGGACGACCGCGTCCGCGACCCCGTCGGCGGCCTTGAGCCCCGGCCGGTACCACTCCACGATCGAGTTGATCATCCCGAACAGCAGCCGGGTGGCCAGCCGGGGCTCCACGTCCGCGCGCAGCGCGCCGTCCGCGACCGCCGCCCGCAGCAGCTCGGCGACCTGGTGGTCGAAGTCCCGCCGGCGCTCCAGCGCCCACTGCTCGGTGGCCGTGTTGCCGCGCACCCGCAGCAGCAGCGTCACGTACGGCAGCTCGTCCAGCAGCACCTCGGCGGTGCGCCGCACCACGTGCTCCAGCCGCTCCACCGCCGGGCCCTCGACCGCGGCCGGCTCGGCCAGGATCGCGAACAGCCCGTCCAGCGCCCGCCCGACCGCCAGCCGCAGCAACTCCTCCTTGCCGCGCACGTGGTGGTAGATGGAGGACTTGGAGATCCCGGCCGCCCGGGACAGGTCCTCCATGGAGGTGCCGTCGTAGCCGCGCTCGTTGAAGACGTCGACGGTCACCGCGAGCAGTGACTCCACGGTGTAGGCGGTGCGCGTGGTGTGATCGGCCATCCTCCGAGTATCCCCGGCCGTACGCGGCGGTACGCGATCGGGTCCGACTGGTCCGTACCAACCAGGGGTGCCGGACGGGGGCAGGCCCTAGAATCTCCGGACGATCCGTCCACGTCCAGAGCACTGGGGTCCACGGCTGATGAACGCAATACCGGCAGTCGCCTCCGACGTGCCAGAGCAGCGCAGCGAGGATCCCGAGGGGACCTCACGCACCTGGCAGGAGCGCGGCCGCGCCCTGGTGATCCGGTTCGGACCGGCCGTGTGGTGCTACGCCGTGCTGAAGCTGGTGGGCTTCACCGTCTTCATGAAGCTGCTCTCCTTCGCCGGGGAGTACGCCAAGAAGCCGGCCCGGTTCGGAGGCGGCGCCAACCCCTGGGACGTGGTGGCCAGCTGGGACGGCTGGTGGTACCAGCAGGTGGCCCAGTACGGCTACCACCCGGCGCTCGTCCCGATCCCGAACGGCCCGGTCGGCTTCAGCGTCGAGCAGAACTCGGCCGCCTTCTTCCCGCTCTACCCGGGCCTGATGCGGCTGACCTCGGACGTCACCGGCCTCGGCCTGTACGGCGCCGGGATGCTGGTCTCGGTGGTGGCCTCGCTGTTCGCCGCGGCCGGCATCTACGCCGTGGTGGAGAAGGTGACCGGCGACGTGCGCTCGGGCGTGATCGCGGCCGGCATCTGGGCGATCGCCCCGGGTTCCGGCGCGGAGTGGGCCGTCTACTCGGACTCCCTCTTCGTCGCGCTGGCCGCCTGGGCCTGCTACTGCGCGATGACCAAGCAGTGGATCGCGGCCGGGGTGATCACCCTGGTCGCCGGGCTCAACCGGCCGACCTCGGCGGCGCTGATAGGCGCCGTCGGCCTGGCCGCGCTGGTCGAGCTGTACCGCCGGGAGAGCGGCGTCCTGCGCCCGCTGGCCGCGATGCTGCTGGCCCCGCTCGGCCTGCTCGGCTACGTCGGCTGGGTGGGCTGGCGGACGGGCGAGTGGGGCGGCTACTTCCGGCTCCAGCACGACGCCTGGCTGCACTACTTCGACTGGGGCCAGGGCACCTGGCACGCGATCCGCGGGGTCCTGCTGGGCCGGAACGACTACCCCTTCGCCTTCCCGCTGCCGGACCTGTTCGCCACCCTGATCGTGCTCAGCCTGCCGATGCTGATCGTGCTGCTGGTCCGGCTGCGCCCGCCGCTGGTGCTGACCGCCTACACGGTGGCGACGATCGTCTCGGTGCTCGGCAGCCTCGGCATCTTCGGCAACGTCTCCCGCTACCTACTGCCCGCGTTCCCGCTGTTCATCGCGCTGGCGGTGGGGTTGCGCAAGCTGAGCCTGCCGGTGCTGGCCACCGTCCTGGGCACCGGCGCCATCGCCTCCGGCTGGTACGCCGGGTACGTGATCTTCGAGCTGGGCGTGCCGTAACCCCGGGCCGTCCGAGCCCACGGGGGCGCGTCCGACCCGGACGCGCCCCCGTCGCGTCTCCCCGGATTCCCCCCGCTGCACCCTCTTGAGCCGACCGATCGTTCGGTTACCCTGTGACGTGTCCCGTCCTGCTTTTCGAGGCCCTCCCAGGAGCGCACAAGATGTCCGCAGCGGTCACCCACCCCCTCGTCAGCGAGCTGGTCGAGCGCCACCAGGCCACCCTGGACGCCGCGCTCGCCGCCGCCGCCAAGCGCGACTACTGGTCGCCCTACCCCGAGTTCCCGAAGGCGTACGGCGAGAGCGGCCCGGCGGACGGCAAGGCCGCCTTCGACGCCCTGCTCGGCAAGCCCTTCGCCCTCGACGGCCACCCCACCGACGGCGACCAGGTCGGCGGCGAGGCCTCCCCGTACGGCGTCGAGCTCGGCATCACCTACCCGCACGCCGGCCCGGACGCGCTGATCGCCGCGCTCACCGCCGCCCGCCCCGGCTGGGCCGCCGCCACCCCGCTGGAACGCGCCGCCGTCAGCCTGGAGATCCTGCACCGGATCAACGCCCGCTCCCACGAGTTCGCCCAGGCCGTCATGCACACCACCGGCCAGGCCTACGGCATGGCCTTCCAGGCCGGCGGCCCGCACGCCCAGGACCGCGGACTGGAGGCCGTCGCCTACGCGTACGCCGAGCAGACCCGGCTGCCCCGGCAGGCCGGCTGGACCAAGCCGCAGGGCAAGCGCGACCCGCTGGTGATGACCAAGGACTTCACCGTCGTCCCGCGCGGCCTCGCGCTGCTGATCGGCTGCAACACCTTCCCCACCTGGAACGGCTACCCGGGCCTGTTCGCCTCGCTGGCCACCGGCAACCCGGTGCTGGTCAAGCCGCACCCGCGGGCCGTGCTGCCGCTCGCGCTGACCGTACGGATCGCCCGCGAGGTGCTCGCCGAGGCCGGCTTCGACCCCAACCTGGTCTGCCTGGCCGCCGAGCACGAGGGCGGCACCGTCGCCGCGACCCTCGCGGTCCGCCCCGAGATCAAGCTGATCGACTACACCGGCTCCACCGCCTTCGGCGACTGGCTCGAGGAGCACGCCAGGCAGGCGCAGGTGTACACCGAGAAGGCCGGCGTCAACACGGTGGTGATCGACTCCACCGACGACTACAAGGGCATGCTGGGCAACCTCGCCTTCGCGCTGTCCCTCTACAGCGGCCAGATGTGCACCACCCCGCAGAACGTGCTGATCCCGCGCGGCGGGATCACCACCGACCAGGGCGACAAGTCCTACGACCAGGTGGTCGGCGACCTGGCCGCCGCCATCGAGGGCCTGCTCTCCGACGACACCCGCGCCGCGTCGATCCTCGGCGCCGTGGTCAACCCCGGGGTGCTCCAGCGCTCGGCCGCCGCGGCCGGCGGCGAGTACGGCGAACTCGCCCTCGCCCCGCGCGCGGTGACCTCGCCGGACTTCCCCGGCGCGACCGTCCGCACCCCCGCGCTGGTCAGGCTGGACGCCGACAAGCCGGACGACCGCGCGCTCTTCCGCAGCGAGTGCTTCGGCCCGGTCTCCTTCGCCGTCGCCGTCGAATCCACCCCCGCCGCAGTCGAGTTGATGCGCACCACGGTCCGCGAGAAGGGCGCCATGACGGCCTCCGGCTACACCACCTCGCCCGAGGTGGAGGCGCTGCTGGTCGAGGCCGCCCTGGACTCCGGCGTCTCGCTCTCGCTCAACCTGACCGGCGGGGTCTACCCCAACCAGACCGCCGCCT
The DNA here is from genome assembly GCF_044763205.1 of Kitasatospora sp. NPDC096204. NCBI lineage: Bacteria > Bacillati > Actinomycetota > Actinomycetes > Kitasatosporales > Streptomycetaceae > Kitasatospora > Kitasatospora sp. NPDC096204. The sequence continues at coordinate 75,413 of NZ_JBIWFT010000019.1, read as the reverse complement.
TCTCCGACCTGCACGGCACCGGCGCCAACCCGGCCGCCAACTCGGCCTACTGCGACGGCGCGTTCGTCGCCAACCGGTTCCGCACGGTGGAGATCCGCCGACACTCCTGAGCCCGTGGCAGTGCCTCCGGGCCCCGGCGGTCACCCACCGCCGGGGCCCGGCGGTTCACGGCTCCGACGGCGCCCGCGATGATGGAGGCTGGGAGAACGCCGGGAACGGCGTACGACCGCCCTCCGAACAACGGGAGCTGATACATGGCCGTGAAGCCGACGAGCGAAACCGACGTCCTGATCGTCGGCGCCGGACCGACCGGACTGCTGCTGGCCGGCGATCTCGCCGCCGCCGGAGTCGGCGTCACCGTGCTGGAGAAGCGGGCCGCCGAGTCCGACCTCACCCGGGCCTTCGCCGTGCACGCCCGCAGCCTGGAGCTGCTGGACGCCCGGGGCCTGGCGGAGGAGCTGATCGCCACCGGCCGGCCGCTCTCCGAGCTGCGGATGTTCGACCGCTTCGGGATCGACCTCGGTTCGCTGCCCACCCGCTTCCCGTTCGTCCTGATCACCCCTCAGTACAACGTCGAACGGCTGTTGCTGGAACGCGCGGAGCAGGCCGGCGCCACCGTGCTGCACGGCACGGAGGTCACCGGGCTGCACCAGGACGCCGAGGGCGTGACCCTGGAGACCCGCGACGGACAGAGCCACCGCGCCGCCTACGCGGTCGCCACCGACGGCGTCCACTCCACCGTCCGCGACCTGCTGGGCATCCCGTTCCCCGGGGAGTCGGTGGTCGACTCGGTGGTGCTGGCCGACGTCCGGCTGGACCACGAGCCCGCCCAGGCGATCACCGTCGGCGCCAACCAGGCCGGCTTCGCCTTCATCGCCCCGTTCGGCGACGGCTGGTTCCGGATCATCGCCTGGGACCGCGAGGAGCGGTACCCCGACGGCACCACCCCCTCGGCCGAGCAGCTCACCGCCCTCAGCCGGGCCATCCTCGGCGAGGACTTCGGCCTGCACGAGGTGCGCTGGAGCTCCACCTTCCACAGCGACGAGCGGCAGGCCCCCAACTACCGCTCCGGCCGGGTCTTCCTGGCCGGCGACGCCGCGCACTGCCACTCCCCGGCCGGCGGCCAGGGCATGAACACCGGCCTCCAGGACGCCGCCAACCTCTCCTGGAAGCTCGCCGCGGCGGTCCGGGGCCACGCCACCGACGCCCTGCTGGACACCTACCAGACCGAGCGGCACCCGGTCGGCAGGACGGTGCTGCGCACCTCCGGCGCGCTGATCCGGCTGGCGCTCGCCGAGTCCGCCCCCACCCGCGCCCTGCGCGGGGCGCTCACCGCGCTGGGCAGCCACCTCGACCCGGTCACCGAGCGCGGCGCCAGGCTGGTCTCCGGCATCGGCATCTCCTACCCCGCACCCAAGGACAGCCACCCGCAGGTCGGCAAGCGCGTCCCTGACCTGCGGCTGACCGCGCTGAGCAAGCCCGCCGAGGGCGCCCCGGCCGGCCCCGAGCGGCTCTACGAGGCGCTGCGCGCCGGGAAGTTCGTCCTGGTCAGCAATGACGAGCTGGCCGCCGCCGAACCCTGGGCCGACCGGATGGTCTCCGCCGCCCCCGCCGACCCGCACGGCAAGCTGCGCGACACCGTCCTGCTGATCCGCCCGGACGGCTACGTCGCCTGGGCCGCCGTCGACCCGGGCCAGGGCGAACTGCGCGCCGCCCTCACCGACTGGCTCGGCACCCCGGCCTGACGTCCCCGGGGCGGGCGCCCGGTCCACCGCGCGCCCGCCCGCCGAGGGCCCCCGCCCCGGCTCCGGAATCACCGTCATTCACTGTATGGAACCGCCGGGTTTCCCGCCCTCCACAGTTGACTGTTTTTTAGCAACGAATTGCTCGACCATGAACCACTTCGCACACGGGTTCTGTCATGTTCGAGACAGCGTTCTCGAGCCCCTGAACGCCTGGCCCCTTGCCGGCCCCCACAGCCGGCCAGAGGAGGATCCGTTGCGCCCCCGCTCCCTTGCCCTCGCCGCGGCGATAGCCGTGCTGCCGCTGACCGCCGTCTCGCTCGGTGTCTCCACCGCGCAGGCCGCCACTCCCAACGCCACCCCGCGCGTCGCCCTGCCGAACACCGTGAACCCGGCGGTTGCCCACTCGGAGAAGAAGGGTGACGTCCCGGCAGCGCAGCAGATCGCGGTGTCCGTCAGCCTGAAGCTGCGCGACGCCGACGCCCTGGACCGCTTCCTCACCGCCGTCGCCACCCCGGGCACCCCGGAGTACGGCCACTACCTGACGCCGGAGCAGTTCACCGCGCGGTTCGGCCCGACCCAGGCCGCCGTCGACCAGGTCAGGACGTACCTGGCCCAGCAGGGCCTGACCGTCACCGAGGTGAGCGCCAACCGCCAGGTCGTCAACGCCCACGGCACCGCCGTCCAGGTCTCCCAGGCCTTCGGCACCCACGAGAGCTCGTACCTGGACCCGCAGCTCCAGCGCGCCTTCTTCGCCAACGACGCCGCCGCCTCGATCCCCTCCGACCTCGCCGCCGTGGTCCAGGGCGTCAGCGGCCTGGACAACCACGCGGTGCGCAAGAACCGCCTGGCCACGCCGAAGGCCGTCACCCCGAACACCGCGAGCGCCACCCCGAGCGGCATGGCCCCGGCCCAGTACACCGGTGCGTACAACCTCAACAAGACCGGCGCGGACGGCACCGGCACCACGGTCGCGCTGTGGGAGTTCGACGGCTACCAGTCCTCGAACCTGACCACCTACGACTCCCAGTACGGCCTGTCCGGCCCGGCCGTCTCCACCGTCTCGGTGGACGGCGCCAACTACGACTCCGCCCCCGGCCAGGGCCAGGGCGAGGTCGAGCTGGACAGCGAGATCGTCCGCGGCGCGGCGCCCAAGGCCACCCAGCTGGTCTACGAGGCGCCCAACAGCGACCAGGGCGAGATCGACATGGCCAACAAGATCGTGGCCGACAACAGGGTCTCGGTGATCTCGATCTCCTGGGGCTCCTGCGAGCCGGACACCACCGCCTCCTCGATGACGGCGGTCGACAACGCCTTCAAGCAGGCCGCCGCCCAGGGCATCTCGATCTTCTCCGCCTCCGGCGACGACGGCTCCCGCGACTGCACCCGCTCCACCAGCGGCTCCTCCGTCAAGGCGGTCGACTTCCCGGCCTCCAGCCCGCACCAGACCGGCGTCGGCGGCACCAACCTCAAGGTCTCCAGCGGCAACACCTACTCCTCGGAGAGCGCCTGGAGCACCGCCGGCGGCGGCGTCTCCACCGTGTTCGCCAAGCCGAGCTGGCAGACCGGCACCGGCGTCAGCGGCACCATGCGCACCGTCCCGGACGTCTCCTCCAACGCCGACCCGGCCAGCGGCTTCGCGATCTACACGGCCGGCGCCTGGCAGGTCTACGGCGGTACCAGCGCCGCCGCGCCGCTCTGGTCCGGCTACGCGGCCCAGTTCAACCAGAAGGCCAAGGCCGTCGGGCAGCCGGTCCTCGGCGAGGCGAGCCCGCGGCTGTACTCGGTCGCGAACAGCAGCGGCTACGGCAGCACCTTCCACGACGTGACCACCGGCGCCAACCAGGACTTCTCCGCGAAGGCCGGCTACGACCAGGTCACCGGCTGGGGCTCCCCGGTCGCCGACGCGCTGACCACCGCGCTGCTCGGCGGCGGCACCACCCCGCCGTCCGGCGGCTGCACCGCCGCCCAGCTGATCACCAACGGCGGCTTCGAGACCGGCACCGCCTCCCCGTGGGCCACCTCCAGCGGCGTCGTCGACAACAGCTCCTCCCAGGCCGCCCACTCGGGCAGCTGGAAGGCCTGGCTGAACGGCTACGGCTCGGCCCACACCGACACCCTGTCGCAGACCGTCTCGATCCCGGCCGGCTGCACCTCCGCCAAGCTGACCTTCTGGCTGCACATCGACACCGCGGAGACCGGCACCACCGCGTACGACAAGCTGACCGTCCAGGCCAACAGCACCACGCTGGCGACCTACTCCAACGCGAACGCCGCCGCCGGTTACGTCCAGCGCACCCTGGACCTGACCTCCTTCGCCGGCCAGACCGTGACCGTCAAGTTCACCGGCACCGAGGACTCCTCGCTGCAGACCAGCTTCGTGATCGACGACGTCGCGCTGAACGTCAACTGATCACCAGCGGGTAGCACCACCGAACCCCCGCCGGGGCGGCGCCGTCAGGGCCCGCCCCGGCGGTGTCCGTCCCGGCCCGCCGCAGGGGTGCGCGGGCCCGGGGCGGCGGCCCGTGTTTCCGGACTGTTTCAAGATCGCTAACCCTTCGGTCCACCTGCCGTGACCACTGTCATACGCACGACTGATGACGTAGCCTCTCGACCGTGCATAGGGTTCCCCAAAGCTCGGTGAAGCCGCTGGCGGCGCGCCCCGGCGCCGGCCCGGTCCCGCCGAACTCACCTGGTGGGGAGGGTCACCGCATGGCCGCACAGCAACCTCAGGACGCCGCGCGGCTGCGGCTGGTCGGATCGCATACGGAGCGTCCCGGACCACCCCCCGCCGCCGTCCCCGTCCCGGCGCCCGGCCGGCTCACCCCGGTCGGCGGCTTCGCGGACACCCTGCACCTGGCCATCGAGGCCAGCGGCCTCAGCCTGGACCGCATCCGCGCCGCCCTCGCCGGGCGCGGCGTCCGGGTCAGCGTCACGACCCTCAGCTACTGGCGGCGCGGCCGCAGCCAGCCCGAACGGGCCAGCTCGCTGCGCGCCGTCCACCTGCTGGAGGAGCTGCTCGGCCTGCCGCACAGCGCGCTCTCCTCGCTGCTCGGGCCGCCGCGCCCGCGCGGCCGCTGGGCCGCCGCGGCCAACACCTGCCACCTCGGGCTGGAGGACGTCTGGCCCGGCGAGCAGCAGATCGCCGACATCTTCGCCGAGCTGAACGCCCCGCCGGCCGGCGAGCTGGAGCGGCTGAGCATCCACGACTCCTACTACGTGGACGCCGAGCGGCGCGGCAACCTGCTCCGGATGCGCCAGGTGGTGCGCGCCACGGTCGGCGGCGTCGGCCGCTGCCTGGTGGTGCACATGGCCGACGAGGAGGCGGCCGGCTGCCCGGAGATCACCTCGGTGCGGCACGGCCGGCTGGGCCGGGTGCGCCGCCGCCCCGAGGCCGGGCTGATCGTCGCCGAGCTGATGCTGGACCGCCCGCTCGGCCTCGGCGACAGCACGGTCTTCGAGTACGAGGTGGAGATCCCGCCCGGCGGCCCGACGACGGAGTACAGCCGCCGCTTCGCCACCCCGGTGCGCGAGTACGTGCTCCAGGTGCACTTCGACCCGGCCGCCGTCCCGGCGCACTGCGAGCGCTACGACCGCGAGCCGGGCGCCGACGTCGACCACCGCCGCGAGCAGCTCTGGATCGGCGCCTCGGCGAGCGCCCACGTCCTGGCCCCGGACCAGCAGCCGGGCCACATCGGCATCCGCTGGGAGTGGGCGTAGCCCTTCCCGCGCCGAAGTCCCGTCGGACCGTCAGGGTCCGACGGGGCCGCTGCCGGTGGACCCGACGCACTCACCGGCCATCGCCCGCTGACCGCCCCTCAGCCGCCCCGACCGCCCCGCCACGCCCGGAAGTCGCACCGGTATCACCCGTTCGGCTCAACCCACCGTGACGCATCCCGCCCGCTTTGGGATTTTGGTCCCGGTAACACGCGGAATCGGCCAGGGAAGGCCACTCCTGTCCCGCCGTCAGGCGGTGCCCGGAAGAACCGCAGGAAAGAGGCGGAGCATGACCCTGACCGACCTGTCCCCGCTCATGGAGTTCGACGACGTCGAACCGGCGGAGGACTGCATATGCGGGGGCTGCAACGGCCGCCGACGCGCCCGGCTGCACGCCGCACCGGTCCACGAGGGCGGACACGCCGCCGCCCGCAGCGTCCGCCGCCGGGCCGCCGTGCTGATGGCCGCCGTGGGCACCGCGATCGGCGGCGGGACGGCCGCCGCCACCGCGGCACCCGCCCCCACGCCGGGCGACAGCAGCTCCACCCGGTCGCCGAACCCCCAGGGCGAGGTCAGCGGCCTCTACGGCCAGACCCCCGGGGCCCGCTCCCTCGCCGCCCCGCGCGGCGTCGCGACGCCGCTCACCCGGGCCCAGATCATCCAGCGCGCCCAGAGCTGGGTCGACCAGGGCGTGCCGTACAGCATGAGCCGCTACTGGTCGGACGGCTACCGCCAGGACTGCTCCGGCTTCGTCTCGATGGCCTGGGGCCTGAACAGCAGCCAGACCACCTGGACGCTGCCCGACTTCGCCCAGCGGATCGGCAAGAACGACCTCCAGCCCGGCGACATCCTCCTCTACAACAACCCGGCCAACCCCCAGGCCGGCTCGCACGTGACGATCTTCGGCGGCTGGACCGACTCCTCCCGCACCAAGTACGTCGCCTACGAGCAGACCGGGCCCTCCACCAAGAAGCGCTCCACCCCGTACGCGTACTGGAACAACTCCGGCGCGTACGTCCCGTACCGCTACACCGGCCTGTCCGCCGGCGGCAACGACGGCGGCGGCACCTCCTCCGCCGCCTTCCCCGGAGCGGACAGGTTCGGCCCCGGCGCCGACAACGCGTACGTCACCAGGCTCGGCCAGATGCTGGTGCGGCGCGGCGGTGCCGCGTTCTACTCCACGGGCCCCGGCCCGCGCTGGACGGACAGCGACCGCCGGGCCGTCCAGGCCTTCCAGCAGGCCCAGGGCTGGCGCGGCGGCGAGGCCGACGGCATCCCCGGCAAGGACACCTGGGACTACCTGGTCAACGGCAAGGGCCGCGACATCAACGGCGGCACCCCGCTGCCGCCCCCGCCGCCGCCCACCACCGAGGGCTTCCCGGGCGCCCAGTACTTCGGCCCCGGCCAGAACAACGACCACGTCCGGCGCCTCGGCGAACAGCTCGTCCGCAAGGGCTTCGGCGGCTCGTACAGCGTCGGTCCCGGCCCGCGCTGGACGGAGAGCGACCGCCGCGCCGTCCAGGCCTTCCAGCAGGCCCAGGGCTGGCGCGGCGGCGAGGCCGACGGCTACCCGGGCCCCGACACCTGGCGCCGGCTCTTCTCCTGACGCCCCCGCCGAGGCGCGGTGCCCACCCGGGCGCCGCGCCTCAGCGCTTCCCCGACATCCAGTGGAAGAGGCCCATCGCGACACTGGTCGCCAGGTTGAAGCTGGACACCCCCGGCTGCATCGGCACCGCCACCAACTGGTCGGCGCGCGCCTTGAGTTCGTCCGACACACCGTGCCGCTCCGTACCGAAGGCCAGCAGCGCGTCGTCCGGGAAGGGCAGGTCCCGGATGTCCTCGCCCTCCGGATCCAGCACGAACAACGGCCCGTCCGGCAGCTCCGGCAGGCTCAACCGCTCGACCGCGGTCGCGAAGTGCAGCCCCGCGCTCCCGCGCAGCACGTTCGGATGCCACGGGTCCAGGTCCCCCGTGGTCACCACCCCGGTGGCGCCGAACCCGGCCGCCAGCCGGATCACCGCCCCGACGTTCCCCAGGTTGCGCGGGTTCTCCAACAACACCACCGGCGCCTTCCGCGGCCTCCGCCCGAGCACCGCCCGGTTCGCCTCCGCACCGGGCCGCACCGCCAGCGCCGCCACCCCCGTCGGATGCAACCGCGGCACCAGCCCCCGCAGCACCGGCTCCGGCACCTCCACCACGAGCCCCTCCAACGCCGGGGCGACATCCGGCGCCAACTCACCCGCCAGCGCCGCCAGGGCCCCCCGGTCGGCGGTCAGCACCCACCGCACCTCGCCGCCGAACCGCAGCGCGTGCTTCAGCGCGTGGAACCCGTCCAGCAGCACCGCCCCCGGCTCCCGCTCGGCCGCCCGCCACCCGCGCACCAGCTCGTCCATGCCGTTCACTCTCCCACCTGCTCCCCGGGCCGCCCCGCCGCGGCGATCACGTCCTCGAACCCGAGCGGCCGCCCCAACGGCCCGCCCGCACCGCGGGCCAGCCCGTCCAGGGCGAGGTCCAGGTGCCGGTGGACCAACGAACCGTCCGCCTCCAACGCCGCCAGGGCGCCCGGCAAGGGACGCGACACCCGGACGCAGAGCAGCACCAGGTCCCCCATCCCGACGTCGGCCCGCAGCCGCCCGGCCTCCCGCGCCGCGCGCAGCAGTTCCTCGACGGCCACCACGGCACCCCGACGGACCGCCACCAGCTCCTCGTCCACCACCAGGTGCTCCAGCAGCACCACGATCGCCGCCCCCATCCGCAGATCGGCGGCGGCGTGCACGAAGCGCCGCAACGCCAGGTACGGATCCGGCTCGACCCGCCCCGCCTCCTCCGCGGCCCCGGCGAGCCGGGTCAGCAGGTCGGTGACCAGCGCGCGGACCAGCGCCTCCCGGTCCGGGAACCGCCGGTAGAGCGTGCCGGGGCCGACTCCCGCCCGCCGCACCACCGCGTCCAGCGGGGCGTCCGGGCCCCGTTCCAGGAACACCTCGCAGGCGGCGTCCAGGATCCTGCGCCGGCTGCGCTCCGCGTCTGCCCTCATCCACAACTCCCTAACCGGAGAAAATCTCTCCCCCTATGCTAGCGCCACCATAACCGGAGAATAACTCTCCGCCTAATGAGTTCACCAACTGACTGGAGGCCGCCCACGCCGCCTGACCCCGCCCACCCACCCAACGGGGGAAACGCCCCACCCACCCCTCCCACCCCAGCGAGAGGGACGCGCTGCGGGAGGGGGCGGCGGAGGGGGTGGGTGCGGAGAGGGGCGTGGCGGGTGATTTTCAGACTGCCCACGGTCTCAACGCCCCACCGCCAGGGTTGGCAGTCTGAAAATCATCCAGCCCCCGGAGCACCCACCCCCGGAGCCGCCCCCGGCCCCCCACCCTCCCGAGAGCCACCCTCTCCCGCCGACCCCCGCAGAGCCCGCTCCAGATCCCGAAGCGCCTGCCCCACCAACCGAGTCCCCGCCCTCACCACATCCCGCTGCACCCCCGCCGGAGCCCCCGCCAACCCCTCCTCCAGCCACACCTGCGCATCCCGCACCGCCCGGAACTCCACCGGCTGCCCCGTCAGCATCGCCGCCGCCGCGAGCGCCGTCGCCAGCCGCAGCTCCTCCGCGTACGCCGCCGTCCCCGGGACGGGCTCCGCGTCCCCCGCCGGCAGGTGGGCCTCCAGCAGCACCGCCGCCCGCCCGAGGGCCCCCACCGCCGCCCGGGCCCGTTCGATCTGGCGCCGGCTCACCCCTTCCAGTCCGGACTCGTGCCGCCCCGGCTCGGCGTCGGCCCGCTGCATCGCCTGGTACAGCTCCGCGCGCGCCTCCCGCGAGTCCAGCAGCGCGCTCCGCACCACCCGCCCGCGCGGCGCCGCCGGCTTCTCGTAGCAGGCGATCACCGCCCCCGCGTACCGTCCGGCCGCCGCCAGCCACTCGGCGAGCCGTTCGCCCAGCCGGGCGGTCTGCCAGGTCGGGAACAGCGCGTACGTGACGAGCGCGATCGATCCGCCGAGCAGCGTGAGCCCGACCCGTTCGACCGCCGTCACCAGCGGGTTGCCCTCCTGCAGCCCGAGCAGGAACACCACGTACGTGGAGATGCCGACGGTGGTGAGCGCGTACCCGGTCCGGAACGCCAGGTACGACCCGCCGATGCAGACCACCGCCAGCGCGGCCAGCACCCACTCCCCGGGGTGGGTGAGCTGCACCACCAGCGTCGAGACCGCGACCCCGACCACCGTCCCGGCCAGCCGGGCGACGCCCCGGCTGTAGGTCTGCGCGAAGTCCGGCCGCATCACCATCGCGGCGGTCATCGGCGCCCAGTACCCGTGGTGGAACCCGACGAGCCTGGCCAGCAGGTAGGCGACGGTGACGACCCCGGCGAGCCGGACGGCGTGCTGGAAGATCGCCGAGCGCGGCCGCAGCTGCCGCCGTACGGCCCGCGCCGCGACCGGCAGCATCCGGGCGATGGTGGGCTTGTGCAGCGCTCCCCCGGCCCCGACCACGGGGGTGGTGATGGTGTCCTCGTCGTTGCGGTCCAGGGTGTCCGCGGCCTTGCGCAGCAGCCCGCCGAGCCGCCGGGCGGAGCGCCGGGCCGCCCCCTGGAGCCGCGGCCCCTCGTCCGAGCCGACCAGGGTGAGCGAGGGCGCGGAGCGGGGCAGCCGGACCGGGTCGCCGGTGCGGATCGCCCGGGCGAGGGCGTCCATGACCTCGGCGGCGGCCGCCAGCACCTCCCGGGCCCGGTCCCGCCCCGGCCCCTCCTCGGGGGCGCCCACCTTGGGGTCGGCGAGTGCGGCGAGGGTGGGCCGGATGCGCTCGGCGATGCCGCGCAGGCCGCGCAGCTCGGGCGGCCGGTGGCGGTCCTGCCAGGGGGTGAGGGCGGCCGCGTGGCGGGCCGTCATGAACGGCTCCGGGTCCACGTGCGCGGTCGGGTCCTGCCGCAACCTCCTCGCGTAGTCGGCGAGTTCGGCGTAGGTGTCGGCGAGGGCCTCACGCTGGGCGGTCCAGCTGCCGATCGGCCAGACGGTGATGACGGTGGCCTGGACGACCCCGCCGAGGGCGGCGACCAGCCCGTGGCCGAGCGCGGTGCCCACGCTGACCGGGAGCTGTACGACGATCAGCATCACCGAGACGGTGTTGGTGGCGACCACCCCGGCGGTGGGCCCGATCGCCCAGGCCATCCCGGCGCCGAAGGCCCACACCGCGAGCAGCACCGGGAACAGCCCGGGAACGCCGGCGGCCAGGTAGCCGAGGAAGGTGCTGACGCCGAGTCCGGCCCCGGCCGCGACGGCGAGGCTGGCCCGGGGCCGGAAGCTGCGCTGGAAGGTGGCCGATCCCGCGATGAACGCGCCCATCGCGGCCGAGGTGGCGAGCGCGACCCCGCCGAGCGCGAGGGTCGGGAAGAGCACCAGCGCCACCGCGACCGCCCCGCGCAGCGCCCGCTTGGGGTCGGTCAGCGCCCGGTCCAGGGTGAGCCCGGTCCGCGCGGTGTCACGAAGTGCGGCGAACCAGGACATAGCGACATCCTAGGCGGGAGACCTCCGCCGGATCCGCCTCAGCCGCGCCGCCGCCCACAGCAGTGCGCCGGTCGGCAGGAACACCGCGTCCGCCGCGATCATCGCGAGCGAGAAGACCGGCAGCCCGAGCACCACCGCGATCCCCACGTGCTCCAGCATCATGACGGCCAGCAGGACGTTCTTGACCCGCCGGTTGACCAGCGTGAACGGGAACGCCACCTGGAGGATCACGGTGCCGTACGAGATCAGGAAGACCGGCAGCAGCGCCGAGCCGACCAGCGTGGACAGCCCCGGCCAGGGGGTGAAGTAGTCCAGGTGCAGCGGGTAGTACAGCGCGGTGCCGTCCTGCCAGCGCGAGCCCTGCACCTTGTACCAGCCGGCCGTGGCGTAGATCAGCACCACCTCGACGGCGATCACCAGCATCGCGCAGTTGTGCACCATGTTCGCCAGCGCGTCGAGCACCGCCCGCGGTTCGGCGTCCGGCCGCAGCCGGCCGAGCGTCCACCACAGCCCGGCCACCGCCCAGAGCCCCCAGAACAGCGGCGACCAGCCGAGGTACGGGAAGGCCCGGTCGGTCCAGGTCAGGCTGTCGCCCGCGAAGCCGCCGAACTGACCGGCCGCCAGGGCGGCCCCGAGCAGCGCCCAGAGCACCACCCCGGTCCTCCCGGGCCCGGGCCTTCGGGCGTCCAGCGACCAGACCTCGGCGCAGCGGGTGAAGACCAGGTAGACCGCCATCAGGTGGACGACGTTGTCGCCGCCGTCGCCGAGGAAGACGTCCCGGTTCTGCAGGGACAGCACGGTGACCAGGAACAGCACCGTGCTCACCCTGGTCCGCCAACCCAGCAGCACGGCCAGCGCCGCCAGCACCGCCAGGTGGTAGACCAGCTCGAACCAGAGCCGCCCGCCGAACCAGGGCAGCACGGTGAACGCCCCGTTGTCGGTCAGCAGCCGCTCGGCCAGCTCCATCGACCAGGGGGAGCGGTCGCCGTACAGCACCCGGCGGTGGGGCCACTCGCGCAGCAGGTAGGCCAGCCAGACCAGCCCGAAGCCGATCCGCACCACCGCGGCCTGGTGCCGGCCGAGCGGCCGCCCGGTGAAGGCCGCCATCGCCCGCCCCAGCGGCGCCCGCGGCCCGCGTGCCTCCGGCACCGCCCCGGCCTGCCGCGGCACACCGGCGGACGGCACCGCCCCGCCGGACGCCACGGCCCCGTCCGCCCCGTCGGCCCGCACCGTCGTCTCGTTCATCCGAGCAGCCCCCGGTAGTCCTGGTCCGACACCGGCCACCACGGCAGCTCCCGCACCCGGGGCGCCGGCGGCGCGGGCTCGCCGCTCCAGGACGGCGGCGGGACGGTGGCCGCGGTCGACCGGAACTGGATCTCCACGATCCGCCCGCCGTCCGTCTCCCGGCCGATCCGCTGCAGGGCGATCCGCTTGAGGTACTGCTCGGCGAGCCTGCCGCGCGGGGAGGCCGGGGTCTCGTCCTGCGCGTTGTGGGTGCCGTCGTAGAAGTCCCAGGCCCGGCGCAGCAGGTTCTGCTCGACGTGGCTGGGCGCCGGGTTGCCCCGTATCGCGGCGACGTCCTGCGCGGTCAGCCCGATCCAGTCCCCGGTACGGGTGGCCCCGCCGGGCCCGACGGTGCGGACCCGGGCGTCCACGCCCACGTTCTGCTGGAGGGGGTTGGGCGCGAACAGCTTCCAGTTCTGCTCGAACTCCGGGTACACCACGCCGTCGACCTCGTCCCGGTACTGCCGGGACACCGAGTTGGCGGGCGCGACGTGCAGGAACACCGCGGCGAGGAACAGCCCGGTGCCGCCGGCCAGCACCGCCCCGGCGAAGCCGAGGACCAGCTGCGCGGGCCTGGACCAGGCCCTCCCGGCAGCCGGCCGGTCCGTCGTCTCGGTCATGGCCTCCCCGCCCGGTCGGCGGGCGCCGCCGGCCCGGTGCCGGCGCGCTCGCGCGCCCATCCTGCCGCACGGCGCGGGCGGCGGGTGTCGGGCCGTCAGGAAGCCGTCAGAGGACGAAGGCCTCCTGGCCGGTGCTGCTCACCATGGGACGGCCCGCGCCCTGCCAGGCGTACATCCCGCCGTCCACGTTCACCGCGTCCCGGCCCTGCTGCACCAGGTACTGGACGACCTGCGCGGAGCGGCCGCCGACCCGGCAGAGCACGTACAGCTTCTCGTCCGGCAGCTCGCCGAGGCGGGCGATCACCTCGCCGATCGGAATGTGCAGCGCGCCGTCCACGTGGCCGGCGTCCCACTCGTCCTGCTCGCGCACGTCCAGCAGGGCGGCGTCGGCGGGAACGGCGGCGGCGTCGGAGGAGGGGATCTGCGGGAACATCGTGTGGCTCTCCTGGGATTCATCGGGGTGCGTGCCATTGTCGCCCACCGGCGCCGCGCCGTGGCCGCCGGAGGCCGGGCCGTTCGCCGCGGCCGGGCCGCCGAGCAGCCGTTCCAGCTCGGCCTGCCGTTCGGCGGCCTTGGCCAGCAGCTCCTCGGCGAGCTGCTCCAGCAGCCGGTCCGGGTCCTGCGGGGCGAGGGCGAGCAGTTCGCCCATCGGGGTCTGCTCCAGCCGGACCTGCTCGGCGGCGGTCTCGGCGATCTTGGCGGTCAGCCAGTCCAGTCGGCGCCGCAGCCAGTCCGCGCGGTCGGGGGCGTCGACGGCGGGCGCGGCCTCCGGCGCGGTGGACCACTCGGCGGCCAGGGCGCCCAGCGCGGTCGCGTCCCCGTACGCGTAGGCCTCGTTGACCCGGGCCAGGAAGGCGGCCCGGCGCTGCTGCTCGTCCGGGTCGGTGGTCAGGTCGGGGTGGGCGCGGCGGACCAGCTCGCGGTAGATCCGCTGGGCCTCCTTGCCGGGCCGCACCCGCTCGGGCGCGGCGGGCGGCGGCGGGGCCGCCTCGCCCTCCTGGCCCGACTGCTCCCGCACCGAGTCGAACAGCGCGTCCAGGTCGGGCAGTTCCTCGACCTGCCGGCGTGCCTCGGCGGCCCGGCGCAGGTCCTCCGGCCGGCCGGTGCGGGCCGCCACGGCCTCGGCGACCAGCGCGTCCAGCTCGTCCAGCCGGGCGTAGAGCGGGCCGAGCAACTGGTGGTGGATCAACGCGAAGTTGTCGATCTCGACCCGCAGCGTCTGCACGTCCACGTCCATGCTGAGCCAGGCCAGCTCGGCGGCGGCGACCCGCTCCTCGAGTGCCTGCTGCTCCGGGTCCGTCCAGCGGGCGGGGCTCTGCGCGCTCACTTCTCGCCTCTGTCTCGTCCGGGCGGCTGCGTCCTGCGGACCACTCGTACGGGCGGTCCGGCCTGCCACCCTACCGCCGTGTTCGCGGGCCTCGTCCGGATGAACCGGGGGTGCGGACCGGCGCGCGGCACACGACACGCAACCGATCCTGAGGAATCTCCCCGTTTCGGTGTCGAGCCCGGCCCGGTCCGTGCTTCGCTGGTATCCGCACAGCGTGCCTTCCTCCGGAGAGACGGCCGCCCCGGGCGCGGCGGCCAGGCGGGAGCAGAGCGAATCCATGGTGGCCGAGTCCAACTCCACACAGCGGCCGGCGGGCGACGGAACCGCGCCGGGCGACCACCCGACGGGTGTGGCCGCCCTGGTCAGGCTGGCCCCCGTCCTGGTCGACCGGTCCGGCCGGATCACGCAGTGGGGGAGGGCCGCCGAGGAGCTGTTCGGACACCGTGCCGACGTCGCCCACGACCGCCCGGCCTCCGGTCTGCTGCCCGCCCTGGAGTCCCGGGTGCGCGAACGCTGCTCCGTACGCCGCCACTGCGACACCTTCGACACCCTCGCCGAGCGGACCGCCGACGGCCGCCCCTGGACCGGCCGGCTGACCGTCACCGACCGCGAGGAGCACCAGCGCGACGTGCTCTGGTGGGCCTACCCGCTGCCCGGCCCGGTCGGCGGACTGCTGGCGCTGGCCGCCGACGCCCGCCCGCTGCGCTCCACCGGGCCGCGGCTCGCGCTCGGCGAGCGGCTGCTCCCCTTCGCCGCCGCCCCCGGTGCCCGGGGCGGCTTCCACACCCTGACCGCGGCCCTCACCCCGGCGGGCCGGCCGGTGCCCGAGCCCCTGGCCCGGCTGCTGCCCACCGCCCACCGCACGGCGCTGCTGGCCGCGCTGGAGCGGGGCGGGCTGCCCGCCCTGCGGCTGGACCCGGCCACCGTGCTGCCGGTGCTGCCCGCCGACGCGCAGACCGGTACGGCGCACGCGGCCTCCGGTCTCGGTCGCCGCTACCCGACGCCGCAGCAGCGCGCCGCCCGGGTCGGCCCGCCGCCGCAGCCCGAGCAGGGCGCCCCCGGCCGCCGGCCGGGCGGCCCGCTGCCCGTCCAGCGCGAGGCCACCGAGCGCCCCGCCGCCCAGTCCGCCGTCCGGCCGGTGCCCGCCGCCGTCGCCGGCGCGGCGGGCGGCGGCCCGACCGTCCCTCCTCCCGCCACCGGCCGGGAGGTGTCCCCGCCCACCGCAGGAGCCGTCGCCATCGAGCACACCGCCGTCGAGCCGTCCGTCACCGACGGCCACCCGCCCGCCACCGTCCCGGTCCCCGCCCCCGCCACCGGCGAGGGCCCGCCCGGCGGCCGGCTCGGCCCCTTCCTCACCAACGGGCAGGCCGGCGAGCAGCTGGCCCTGCTGAACGAGGTCGGCGGCAAGGTCGGCACCACCCTGGACCTCGGCTTCACCGCCCACGAGCTGTGCCAGGTGCTGGTCCCCCGGGTCGCCGACTTCGCCTGCGTGGACCTGGTGGACGGGCTGATCTCGGACTCCGAACTGCCGGCCGCCCGCCCGGACGACGACACCATGCTGCGCCGGGTCGCCCTGGTCTACAACGAGACCGGCGGCGCCTGGGACCACGTGCTCTCCGAGGGCTCGCTGGTCAGCATGCCCCGCCGCACCCCGCCCGGGATGGCCCTGCAGCTGAACCAGCCGGTGCTGGTCCCGGTGGTCAGCCCGGACGTCGCGGTCGACTACGCGATCGCGCTCGGCGGCGCCCGGCTGGCGCCGGTGGTGACCGGCCGATCGATGCTGGTCGTCCCGCTCTCCGCCCGCGGCACCGTGCTGGGCATCCTCAAGCTGCTCCGGCTGCCGGACCGCGCCCCCTTCGACGAGAGCGACGCCGCGACCCTCAAGGAACTGGCCGTCCGCGCCGCGCTGTCACTGGACAACGCCCGGCTGCACCGCGCCGAGGCCCGGGTCGCCACCACCCTGCAGCGCTCGATGATCCCGACCCGCCCGCCGCAGATCCCCGGCGTGCAGATCGCCCACCGCTACCTGCCCGGCGACCCGAAGGCCGAGGTCGGCGGCGACTGGTTCGACGCGATCCAGCTGCCCGGCAGCCGGGTCGCCCTGGTGGTCGGCGACGTGATGGGCCACGGCCTGCACTCGGCGGCCGCGATGGGTCGCTTCCGCACCGCCATGCAGACCCTCGCCGCCCTGGACCTCCCGCCCGGCCAGCTGCTGCGCCACCTGGACAACCTGGCCCACAAGCTCGGCGACGACCACCTCGCGACCTGCCTGTACGCGGTCTACGACCCGATCAACCGGACCTGCGAACTGGCCAGCGCGGGCCACGTCCCACCCGTCCTGGTACACCCTGACGGCACCGGCGAGCTGCTGGAGATCCCGGCCGGCGCGCCGATCGGCGTCGGCGGGGTGCCGTTCGTCGCCAAGACCATCGACGTCTCGGACGGCTCGATGCTGGTGCTCTGCACCGACGGCCTGGTCGAGGTCAGGGGCGGGGACATAGGAGCCGGCCTGGCCGCGCTCTGCGGCAACCTGATCGACCCGCAGCAGAGCCCCGAGCAGGCCTGCGACGAGGTGCTGCGACGGCTGCACTCGGACGACCGCAAGGACGACGTCGCCCTGCTGGTGGCCCGCTTCGACGGGGTCGCCCCGTCCGAGGTGGCCACCTGGGACCTCACCGTGGACCACCGCGAGGTCGGCCGGGCCCGCTCACTGGTCCGCGAACAGCTGGCTGGCTGGCACCTGGAGGCGCTCAGCGACACCACCGAGCTGCTGGTCAGCGAGCTGGTGACGAACGCCGTGCGGGTCGCCCGGGACACCGTGAAGCTCCAGCTGATCCGGGTGGACAAGCTGCTGGTCGAGGTCAGCGACGACAACCACAACCTGCCCTCGCTGGAACCGGCCGAGCAGCTCGGCGAGACCGGCCGCGGCCTCACCCTGGTCACCAAGCTCGCCGAACGCTGGGGCACCGCCCGCAAGGCGGTGGGCAAGGTCGTCTGGTTCGAACTCCCGCTCCCGCACGCCTAGCGCCGAACGGCCGCGTACGGCTCCCGTACGCGGCCGGCGAAGCGCGGTCGACGCCCGTCAGGGAATGACGGCCCCCGCCGAGCGGCGCCGCCGGGCCTCCACCGCGACCTCCCGGGAGGCGGCCGCGGCCACCGAGGTGGCGGCGCCGACCCCGGCCAGCACCCTCGGCCAGAAGTCCCCGAAGACCTCGACCGAGACGGCGATCAGCAGCGCGGTGATCACCGCGACCACGTGCTCCAGCCCCGCCAGGTTGGGCAGCACGACGGCCTCCCCGATCATCACCACGACCACCAGGCCGGCGGTGCTCCAGGCCCGGCTGCGGAACGCGACGCAGATCGCCAGTGCCACCACCGCGGCCGAGGGCCCGGTGTCCCGCACGTAGGCGACCCACTTCGGGAAGCCGAACAGGTGGTGCGGGCCGATCGCCACGCCGACCCGGGCGAACAGCGTTCCCGCCACGGTGCAGGTGTAGGCGACCACCAGCGTCATCCGCCGGCCGAGCACGATCTCGGCGATCGCGAAGACCACGAACACCTGGGCCAGCGCCCCCCAGACCGGAAGGTCCAGCGCCGGCACGTACAGGGAGAGCGGGGTCCGCAGCAGCGAGACCTCCAGCGGCAGCGCCGCCCGCACCACCCCGATGTTGTTGACGAAACGCTCGCCGCCCGGCAGGTGCTGGACGATGCTGAACAGCAGGATCAGAAACGTCGCCACCGTGGCCAGCGGGGCGGCGGCGAACTTCCTTCGCACCACCGCGTCCCGGACCGTCACGAACAACGTCCCCCACTCGGCGACAGCGGCCGATCTGACGATTGCCAGCGGCCCCTTTCGCACGCCCCCCGCGTGGGTCCTGTGAATCACAACCGTTTCTCCGAATCCCCGAACTCTCGACTACTCCAACATTAGAAGCCCGCTTACAAAGCCACATCGGCATGGATGGGGAGCCGCGTCATCCTCTGGGGGGAGGCACTCCCCCCATCGGCCCCCCATTTCGACCGACCGGTCCCCTCCGCCCCCCGACGGAGGGCTACCCCTTCCCGTCCCGGGCCGCCACCGGGACCCGGGGCGCCACCACGGCGGCCCGGGAGTGCCGGCGGCGGAACAGGGCGGGCAGGCTCGGCGCGACGATGAATCCCTCGGCGCGCGCGCTCGCGATGCCGATCCGGGGAATTTCGCTGCTCTTCTCGAAGAGCAGGTAACGCGGTTCCCAGATCGGCCGGTACTTGGCATTGGCGCGGTACAGCGACTCGATCTGCCACCAGCGCGAGAAGAATCCCAGGGTCGAACGCCACAGCCGCAGCACCGGACCGGCACCGAGGCGGGAACCGCGCTCGAAAACGGAGCGGAACATCGCGAAGTTCAACGACACCCGCTTCAGCCCGACCTCGTCGGCCCGCTGCAGCAGCTCGATGACCATGAACTCCATCAGGCCGTTCTCGGTGTCCCGGGCCCGGCGCATCAGGTCCAGCGAGAGCCCGTCCGGGCCCCACGGCACGAAGCTCAGCAGCGCCTTGAGCTCGCCGTCCCCGTCGTGGCACTCCAGCATCACGCAGCGGCCGTCGCCCGGGTCCCCGAGCCGGCCGAGCGCCATCGAGAAGCCGCGCTCGGTCGCCCCGTCGCGCCACTCGTCGGCCTTCGCCACCAGCTCGGCCATCTCCGCGTCGGAAATGGACTCGTGGCGGCGGATCCGCACCGTGTACCCGGCCCGCTTGACCCGGTTGTAGGCCTGCCGGACTACCCGCATCGCGCGGCCGTCCAGCGAGAACTCGTCCAGCTCGACGATCGCCTCGTCGCCCAGCTCCAGCGCGTCCAGCCCGTGCCGGGCGTAGATCACCCCGGCCTCCTCGGAGGCGCCCATCACGGCCGGCGCCCAGGCGTGCTCGCGGGCCTCGGACAGCCAGGCGTCGATCGCGCCCGGCCAGGCCTCCGGGTCGCCGATCGGGTCGCCCGAGGCGAGCGAGACGCCGCCGATCACCCGGTAGGTGACGGCCGCCTTGCCGCTGGGGGAGAAGATCACCGCCTTGTCCCGGCGCAGCGCGAAGTAGCCGAGCGAGTCCCGCTCGCCCTGCTTGTCCAGCAGGCCGCGCAGCCTGGCCTCGTCCTCGGCGGTGAGCAGCTCCTTGCCGCGCGGGCTGCGGAAGGCCACGTACAGCACCAGCAGGAAGAGCACCGCGCCCATCGCGTTGATCGCGGCGTTCACCCAGGTCGGTGCGGCGATCACCGAGCGCAGGTGCTCGGACGGGGTGATCGTGATCATCCGGCCGACCGAGTACCGGAACAGGTCCCAGAAGCCGGCGCCGGAGAGCTCGTTGGTCAGCCAGACCAGCAGCGCGCCCACGCCGCCGCCGAACGCCAGCCCGCCGACGAAGGTGGCCGCCGCCGTCTTCGGGTTGGAGCTGTCGCCCTTGGAGGTGAACTCCCTGCGCCCGACCAGCAGCGCCAGCACGAACAGGCAGGTCAGGACGGTGGAGATGTAGTTGAGCGGGTGGGTGTCGAAGCGCTCGGACGGCACCAGCATGGCCGCCAGGTACAGCAGCGCGAACATCCCGCCGAGCGCCGTGTTGAAGATCCACGCGGCACGCTTGCGCCGCCGCATCGCGATCGCGAGGAACACCGACAGCACCGCGCTGGCCAGGCCGGCGGTCATCAGGTACGGGGTGAAGTACTCACCCTCGTTGTGCTCGTAGACCTGGTCGCGGAAGGGCACCAGCAGCACCGTCGCCACGTTCAGCAGCGCGATCAGCCGTAGGTACCAGACGGATGCCGCGGCGGCCCTCGGACGCCAGCGGTCGAGCACGCCCCCGGTACGGGGTTCCTGGGACGTGGCGGACGGCTCCGACTTCACAGTGGACGACACAGCTCAATTCCAAACGATCAGATGGTGGGGCGCATCCGCGAACGGCCCGGCGCCGGGCGCCCGCTCGGGCCCGACGGACTGACCGGCGACCTCCCCCGGCCGACCGCCCGATTGGAGAAGCGGCCGGAAAAGAGTCAGCCAACTCCATGGTTCACCACCGAAGCTGAGAATTGCGTGAACCGGGTAGCGGATTCCCACCCCCGCCGAACGGCGGGGGTGCACACCCCCCGGACGTTCGGCACCCCGCCTGCGTAGCCCCTACTCTCGAAACGACCCACGCGGACCGCTCCCGACCCGGCCGCCCGAACCGAGGAGGCACCATCACCACCACCCGCGTGCTGATCGTCGACGACGAGATCCTGGTCCGTTCCGGCCTGGGCCTGATCGTCGGCTCCGCCGCCGACCTGGAGGTGGTCGGCGACTGCTCCGGCGGACAGGCCGAGGAACACGTCCAACGGCTGCGCCCGCACGTGGTGCTGCTCGACATCCGGATGCCCGACCTCGACGGCATCTCGGTGCTGCGCCGGCTGCGCGCCCTGCCCGACCCGCCGGCCGTGGCGATGCTCACCACCTTCGACACCGACGAGTACATCGGCACCGCGCTGCGGGCCGGCGCGACCGGCTTCCTGCTCAAGGACACCGCCCCCGACCAGCTGGTGCACGCCGTCCGGGTGCTCGCGGCCGGCGGCAACATCCTCTCCCCGACCGTCACCCGCACCGTGATCGGCGGCTACGTGGACGGCGGCGGCCCGGACGCCGAGGCCACCGCGCTCGCCCGCACCCTCACCGGCCGGGAACTCGACGTGCTCTCGCTGCTCGGCGAGGGCCTGTCCAACGCCGAGATCGCCGACCGGCTCTTCCTCGGCACCGGCACGGTCAAGGACCACATCAGCGCGATCCTCGGCAAGCTCGGCGCCGCCAACCGGGTCCAGGCCGCCGTGCTGGCCCACCGGGCCGGCCTGGTCCGGCCCAAGCCCGGCGACGGGGCATGACGGCCGCCGACCAACTGCCGTCCAGACGCCTGCCGGCCTGGTGCACCGCGCCCTGGCTGATGCTGCTGCTGCCCGTCCTGTACTCCCTGCTGGACGCCGCGCTGGTGGCCCGGGAGGCCGCCTGGTGGCAGGTGGCGCTGTCCACACTGGCCGCCGTCGCGCTGTTCCTCCGCCGCCGCTTCCCGGTGACGGTGCTGCTGCTCACCATGCCGGGCAGCTGGGTGGACGAGATCTGGCTGGCCCCGATAACGGCCGTCTACTCGGTGGCCGCCGAACGCCCCCGCCCCCGGATCGTGATCCCCTGCGGCATCCTGTTCGCCCTGGTCGAGTTCTTCCACTGGCCGCTGCCCGCGAACCTGATCGACCTCAGCCGGGCCACCGCGCTGGACGCCATCCAGGCCGTGATGCTGGCGGCCGGTCCGGCCGCCACCGGCCTGCTCGCCCGCACCCGGCGGGAGCTGGCCGCCCGCCTGGACGAGCTGACCCGCGGCCAGGAGCGGGAGAGCCGGCTGCTGGCCGAGCGGGTGCTGATCAGCGAGCGCGGCCGGCTGGCCCGGGAGATGCACGACGTGGTCTCGCACCAGGTCAGCCTGATCAGCATCCAGGCCGGCGCGCTCCAGGTGAGCAGCCCCGACCCGGCCGCCGTGACCACCGCCAGGACCATCCGCGAACTGTCGGTACGGACCCTGGACGAGCTGCGCCAGATGGTCGGGGTGCTGCGCGGCACCGGCGGACTGCCGGACGCCCCGCTCGCCCCGCAGCCCCGGCTGGCCGACCTGCCCCGGCTGATCGAGGAGAGCGGCCTGGCCGCCGACTCCGAGCTGGTCCCCGGCGACCGCCCGTGGCCGGAGGCGGTGGAGCGGGCCGCCTACCGCACCGTCCAGGAGGCGCTCACCAACATCACCAAGTACGCCCCGGAGGCGGCGGTGCACGTGCGGGTCTGGGCGAAGGGCCGCCGGCTGCGGGTCGAGGTCCGCAACGAGGCCCCGCCGGTGCACCCGGCCGAGACCCTGCCGGGCGGCGGCCACGGCCTGGTCGGCCTGCGCGAGCGCGCCCAGCTGCTGGGCGGCACCCTCACCGCCGGGCCGACCGCGGACGGCGGCTTCGAGGTGCGCGCCGAACTCCCGGCCGGCCACGGCTGATCCGGCCCGCCCCCGAAGCCGGCGCGGCCGGGCCCGGGCCTTGCGGCCGAGAACGAGAAAGCCCCGCAGATCCGTAGATCTGCGGGGCTTCGCTGTGCGCGAGGGGGGAGTTGAACCCCCACGCCCTTTCGGGCACTGGAACCTGAATCCAGCGCGTCTGCCTATTCCGCCACCCGCGCATGGGTGTCGTCTTCGTTGCCGACCGATCTTCCGAACCGCTCGGTACCATCGGTACTTCGCGCTTCCTTGGACCGGCCTCCCTTCCGGGCGGCCCTTCCGACATGGAAAACATTAGCACGACCTGGGGGGCTGCTCCGAATCCGTTGTCCGGAGAGGCCTACGGCATCCGAACCGATGCCCGACGAACACCCGCACGACTGTCGGAAGAGTGCTCCCACGGGGACGTCTGGCGTGCCGTACCCGAAATGCGTCACCCTGTGTGTCCGAGCCCACCCCCGGGCACCACACGGTCCGGGAACCGTACGGAAGGGCCCGGCGTGGATACGATCAGTACGGAAGTACCGCAAGTAGGAGGCGCGACCGGGTCCCGGGCGGGATCCGGCCGGCAGGCAGGCGAACGAACCCTGGAAGGGGGTGCCCCATGGGAGTGCTGAAGAAGTTCGAGCAGCGGCTCGAGGGTCTCGTCAACGGCACCTTCGCCAAGGTGTTCAAGTCCGAGGTCCAGCCCGTGGAGATCGCCGGAGCGCTGCAGCGCGAGTGCGACAACAACGCGAGCATCTGGAACCGCGACCGCACCGTCGTGCCGAACGACTTCATCGTCGAGCTGAGCCCGCACGACCACGAGCGGCTGAGCCCCTACTCCGGCCAGCTCGGCACCGAGCTGGCCGGCATGGTCCGCGAGTACGCGGAGGCCCAGCGGTACACCTTCATGGGCCCGCTCCAGGTGAACCTGGAGAAGGCCGACGACCTGGACACCGGGCTGTACCGGGTGCGCAGCCGCACCCTCGCCGCCGAGGAGCCCCCGCAGCAGCAGTACGCGCCGCCGCAGCCCGGGTACGACCGCCCGCCGGCCGCTCCGGCCCCCGGCGCACCGTGGCAGCAGCCCGGCGCCGGCCAGTACAACGCGCCCCCGCCGCCGGCCGCGCCCCCCTCGATGCCCCCGGGTCCGCCCGCGGGCGGCAACGTCCGCGCCTTCCCGGGCGCCGGCCACGGCGGCACCGCGGTGCGCCGCTGGATCGAGGTCAACGGCTCCCGGCACCAGATCACCGGCTCGGCCTGCGTGCTCGGCCGGTCGACCGAGGCGGACGTGCGGATCGACGACCCCGGGGTCTCCCGCAAGCACGCCGAGATCCGCCCCGGCACCCCTTCGATGGTGCTCGACCTGGGGTCCACCAACGGCATCGTGGTGGACGGACAGCACACCCAGCGCGCTACGCTCCGCGACGGCTCGCGAATCGTCGTGGGCTCCACCACCATCGTCTACCGGCAGGTCGAAGGGTAGTGTCCGAATTGTTCGCGCGCCTCGCTCACCGACTGGCGGGACGGTCATGTCAGAACTGACCCTCACGGTCATGCGGCTGGGCTTCCTGGCCGTGCTGTGGCTGTTCGTCATCGTCGCGATCCAGGTGATCCGCAGCGACCTGTTCGGCACCAAGGTGAACCCGCGGTCCTCCCGTCGCGGCGCGGGTGCCGCGACCGGTGGCGCCGCCGCCACCGCGACCGCCGCGCGGGCCGCGGCGCCGACGCAGGCCGGTCCGGCGGCGAGCCAGACCCAGGGCGGCGGAGGCCGCCGCCGAGGCGGCCCGACCCAGCTCGTCGTGGTCCAGGGCTCGCTGGCCGGCACCACGGTGGCGCTGCAGGGCCAGACCATCACGCTCGGCCGCGCGCACGACTCCACCATCGTGCTGGACGACGACTACGCGTCCTCCCGGCATGCCAGGATCTATCCGGATCAGACTGGGCAGTGGACGGTCGAGGATCTAGGCTCCACCAACGGCACCTATCTGGACCGGCAGCGCCTGACCGCGCCCACCCCGCTCCAGCCGGGCATGCCGATCCGTATCGGCAGGACCGTCATCGAACTGCGGAAGTAGTAGCGCATGAGGGACAGCATCCCGTCCATGACCCAGAGGGGGGCACAGGTCGCATGACCCTGGTGCTGCGCTTCGCCGCCGGCTCCCACAAGGGACTGATCCGGGAGGGGAACGAGGACTCCGGCTACGCCGGGCCGCGGCTGCTGGCCGTGGCCGACGGCATGGGCGGCGCCGCGGCCGGCGAGGTCGCTTCCTCCGAGGTGCTCGGCTCGATCGTCCGGCTGGACGAGGACGTGCCGGGCGCGGACCTGCTGACCCTGCTGGGCGACGCCGTCCAGGGCGCCAACGACCGGCTCCGGCAGATGGTCGAGGAGGACCCGCAGCTGGAGGGCATGGGCTGCACCCTGACCGCCATGCTGTGGACGGGCCAGCGGATGGGCCTGGTGCACGTCGGCGACTCCCGCGCCTACCTGCTGCGCGACGGCGCCCTGGTGCAGATCACCCAGGACCACACCTGGGTGCAGCGCCTGGTCGACGAGGGCCGGATCACGCCCGAGGAGGCCGAGACCCACCCGCAGCGCTCCCTGCTGATGCGCGCCCTGGACGGCCGCGGCCAGGTCGAGCCCGACCTGTCGATCCGCGAGGTCCGGGCCGGCGACCGCTATCTGATCTGCTCCGACGGCCTCTCCGGCCCGGTCAGCCACCAGACCCTCCAGGACACCCTCGGCAGCTACTACGCGCCCGAGCAGACCGTGCAGGAGCTGATCCAGCTCGCCCTGCGCGGCGGCGGTCCGGACAACATCACCTGCATCGTGGCGGACGTCATCGACGTCGGTGCCACGGACACCATGAGCGGCCAGTTCAACGACGTCCCGGTGGTGGTCGGCGCGGTCGCCGACGCCCCGCCGTCCTCGGCCGCCGCCGACCGCTCGATCGCGGACACCCCGGCCGGCCGCGCCGCCGGCCTCGGCCGCGGCCCGCAGGGCGCCTTCGGCCCGGCCGAGGGCTACGAGGAGGGCTACGGCGCGCAGGGCGGCTTCGGCCCCGCCGAGGGGTACGAGGGAGAGTACGGCTACGGCTCCGGCGAGCCCTCGGTGTACGGCACCGAGGACTTCGACGGGAGGCGGCCCAGGAAGCGCAAGCGCAAGGGCCTGACGATCTCGCTGGCCGCCCTGGTCGCGCTCGGCCTGCTCGGCGGCGCCGGCTGGTTCGGCTACCAGTGGACCCAGGACCAGTACTACGTGGGCACCCAGGAGGACCACGTCGCGATCTACCAGGGCATCAACCAGAACCTGGCCGGTCTGAGCCTGTCCTCGGTGCACTCCTCGTACAGCAAGATCCAGCTGAAGTGGCTGCCCGAGGACCAGCAGGCCCACGTGAAGAAGACCATCTCGGTCGGCAGCATGAAGGACGCCCAGTCGACGGTCAACGAGCTCGACGGCTGGGTCCAGCTCTGCCAGCGGGCCGCCGCACGGGCGAACACCCCGGCCACGCCGCCGGCCACCCAGGCGACGCAGGCGGTGTACCTGGCCGCCACGCCCACCCCGACCGAGAAGAACCGCGGCCCGGCCGCGGCTCCGACCACGTCGCCCTCGACCACCCCGGCGCCGACCGCCCCGGTGGCGCCCACCCCGGCACCGAACGCAACCCCTCCGGCCGGCGCCGCGCAGGGCGACCAGGCCCCGCTGAGCGAAGAGGAACTCAGCCGGGCCAACTCCTGCCCGAAGCAGTGACGTCCGTGATCCGACATAGGACCGCCCCGAGCGGTCTTGCCGGCCGTCAGGGAGCGGTCACCACGTGAGCAGCTACGACCTGAGCGAAGAGTCCACCCGGGCCGGCCGGCGCCGGGCGACGGCCGAACGCGCCGTCCCCCGCCGGCGCGGCAACACCACGATCTCCCTGCAGGAGGCGCCCAACCGGCGCAACACCGAGCTGGCCATGCTGGTCTTCGCGGTGCTGCTGCCGGTCCTCGCGTACGCCAACGTCGGCCTCGCGATGGACGGCAAGCTGCCCGCCGGCATGCTCGGCTACGGGTTCGGCATGGGCGCCCTGGCGGTGGTCGCACACCTGCTGGTGCGCCGCTTCGCGCCGTACGCGGACCCGCTGATGCTGCCGATCGCCACCCTGCTCAACGGGCTCGGGGTGGTGATGATCTGGCGGCTGGACAAGGCGGGCAAGCTGCTCAGGGGCAACTACCCGGCGGCCGAGAACCAGCTGATGTGGTCGGCCCTCGGGATCGCCGGCTTCATCGGGGTGATGGTGCTGCTGAAGGACCACCGGGTGCTCCAGCGCTACACCTACATCTCGATGGTGGTGGCCCTCGTCCTGCTCGCCGCGCCGGCCTTCTTCCCGGCCAGGGCGGAGGACTTCGGCGCGAAGATCTGGATCCGGATGGGCAGCTTCTCCATCCAGCCCGGCGAGTTCGCCAAGATCGTCCTGACCGTGTTCTTCGCCGGCTACCTGATGGTCAAGCGGGACGCCCTGGCGCTGGCCAGCCGCCGGTTCATGGGCCTGTACCTGCCGCGCGGCCGCGACCTCGGCCCGATCATCGTGATCTGGCTGCTCAGCCTGCTGATCCTGATCTTCGAGAACGACCTGGGCACGTCCTTCCTGTTCTTCGGCCTGTTCGTGGTGATGCTCTACGTCGCCACCGAGCGGACCAGCTGGATCCTGTTCGGCCTGCTGATGTCGGTCGGCGGCGCGGTCGCGGTCGCCTCGACCGCCAGCCACGTCAAGGTCCGCATCGACGCCTGGCTCGACCCGATGGCCGCCTTCGGGCCGAACCCGCCGAAGGGCTCCACCGAGCAGATCGGCCAGTCGCTGATGGCGCTCGGCTCCGGCGGGGTCACCGGCTCCGGCCTGGGCCAGGGCCGCTCCTGGCTGATCGCCTTCGCCGCCAAGAGCGACTTCATCCTGGGCTCCTTCGGCGAGGAGCTCGGGCTGACCGGCCTGATGGCGATCTTCCTGCTGTACGCGCTGCTGGTCCAGCGCGGTCTGCGCACCGCGCTCGCCGCCCGCGACCCGTTCGGCAAGCTGTTCGCCGTCGGCCTCTCCTCGGCGATGGCGATCCAGGTGTTCGTCGTGGCCGGCGGTGTCACCGGGCTGATCCCGCTCACCGGTATGACCATGCCGTTCCTCGCCCAGGGCGGTTCGTCCGTGGTCGCCAACTGGGCGCTCGTCGCGATCCTGCTGAAGATCAGCGACAGCGCCCGCCGCCCCGGGGCCGAACCGGCCCCGGCCCCCGAGGGCCAGGGAGGACCCGCCCGATGAACAAGCCGATCCGCCGGGTCTCGATCTTCTGCCTCGTGCTGATCCTGGCCCTGATGGTGCGCACCAACTGGGTGCAGGGCGTCCAGGGCGAGGCCTGGGCCACCAACAAGAACAACAAGCGCCAGCTGTACGACCGGTACGCCCACCCGCGCGGCAACATCATCGTCAGCGGCCAGCCGGTCACGAAGTCGGACTTCGTCAACGGCCTGCGCTACAAGTACAAGCGCTCCTGGGTCGACGGTCCGATGTACGCCCCGGTGACCGGCTACTCCTCCCAGGCCTACGGCTCCAACCAGCTGGAGAACCTGGAGGACGGCATCCTCTCCGGCACCGACGACCGGCTGTTCTTCCGCAACACCCTGGACATGCTGACCGGCGAGCAGAAGCGCGGCGGCGACGTCGTCACCACCATCAACGCCAAGGTCCAGAAGGCCGCCTTCGAAGCCATGGGCAACAAGAAGGGCGCGGTGGTCGCCGTCGACCCGAAGACCGGCGCGATCCTGGCGCTGGTCTCCACCCCGTCCTACGACCCGGGCACCTTCGCCGGCGGCGAGGCCGCCGACACCAAGGCCTGGACGGACCTCAACGCGGACCCGAACAAGCCGATGCTCAACCGGGCGCTGAAGGAGACCTATCCGCCCGGCTCGACCTTCAAGCTGGTCACCGCCACCGCCGCGTTCGAGAACGGCCGCTACCAGGGCATCGACGACGCGACGGAGACGCCCGAGCCGTACATCCTGCCCGGCACGAACACCCAGCTGAAGAACGAGAGCCCGAACGAGCGCTGCGAGAACGCCACCATCAAGTCCGGGATGGACCAGTCCTGCAACACGGTCTTCGCCAAGATGGGCGCGGACCTGGGCAAGGAGCGGATGCGGGCGCAGGCCGAGAAGTTCGGCTTCAACAGCACGATCGACACCCCGATCCGCTCCGAGAAGAGCGTCTTCCCGGACAGCCCGAGCCCGGACGGCACCGCCCAGGACTCGATCGGCCAGCACGACACCCGCGCCACCCCGCTGCAGATGGCCATGGTCTCCGCCGCGATCGCCAACAACGGCAGCCTGATGCAGCCGTACCTGGTCGACCAGGAGCGCTCGGCCACCCTGACCACCATCTCCAAGCACACCGAGAAGCAGTTCTCCCAGCCGATGAGCCCGGCCACCGCGCAGAAGATGCAGGACCTGATGGTCTCGGTGGTCGAGAACGGCACCGGCAGCAACGCCAAGATCCCCGGCCTCCAGGTCGGCGGCAAGACCGGCACCGCGCAGCACGGCGAGGACAACGCCGGGCTGCCGTTCGCCTGGTTCACCTCCTGGGCCAAGACCCCGGACGGCCAGTCGGTCGCGGTCGCGGTGGTGGTCGAGGACGGCTCCCAGAACCGCGATGGCATCAGCGGTGGCCGGCTCGCGGCCCCGATCGCCAAGGCGGTGATGCAGGCCGCACTCGGCAAGTAGGAGCACGGATCCGGGGTGAGGGAAAAGTCACGATCGGCAGCCCCGTCCGGATACCGGTCTGATATCGGCCGACGGCTGACTCCGGTCCGATGCGGTACGACCGGTAGCGTATCCGCCAGCAGCGGGTGTGCCCGTTGCCGCCCGCGAGGCACCGCACGGCCCGGCCGGAGAACCGGTCGCGCACGGCGCGGCGTCACCCAGAGCGTGCGGGGACACCTACGTCACAACCTCACCGGCGGGTGAGGGAGAGGGTCGGATCTATGGAAGAGCCTCGTCGCCTCGGCGGCAGGTACGAGCTCGGCGGCGTCCTCGGACGCGGCGGCATGGCCGAGGTCTACCTCGCCCATGACACCCGACTCGGCCGCTCCGTCGCAGTGAAGACGCTCCGGGCCGACATGGCCCGGGATCCGTCGTTCCAGGCCCGCTTCCGCCGCGAGGCACAGTCGGCGGCGTCCCTGAACCACCCCGCGATCGTCGCCGTGTACGACACCGGCGAGGACTACATCGACGGCATCTCCATCCCGTACATCGTGATGGAGTACGTCGAGGGGTCGACGCTGCGCGAGCTGCTGCACTCCGGCCGCCGGCTGCTGCCCGAGCGCGCGCTGGAGATGACCATCGGCATCCTCCAGGCCCTCGAGTACTCGCACCGGGCCGGCATCGTGCACCGCGACATCAAGCCGGCCAACGTGATGCTGACCCGGCAGGGCAACGTCAAGGTCATGGACTTCGGCATCGCCCGTGCGATGGGCGACGCCGGGATGACCATGACGCAGACCTCGGCCGTCATCGGCACCGCCCAGTACCTCTCCCCCGAACAGGCCAAGGGCGAGCAGGTCGACGCCCGCTCCGACCTCTACTCCACCGGCTGCCTGCTCTACGAGCTGCTGACCGTCCGCCCGCCGTTCGTCGGCGACTCGCCGGTCGCGGTGGCCTACCAGCACGTCCGGGAGGAGCCGCAGCCGCCGTCCGTCTTCGACCCCGAGGTGCGCCCCGAGGTCGACGCGATCGTGCTGAAGGCGCTCGCCAAGGACCGCGACTACCGCTACCAGACCGCCGACGAGATGCGCGACGACATCGAGCGCTTCCTCGACGGCCTGCCCGTGGCCGCCGCCCAGCAGGCCGGGTACGGCATGGGTCCGGCCGGC
Source organism: Kitasatospora sp. NPDC096204 (assembly GCF_044763205.1). Lineage (NCBI taxonomy): Bacteria > Bacillati > Actinomycetota > Actinomycetes > Kitasatosporales > Streptomycetaceae > Kitasatospora > Kitasatospora sp. NPDC096204. The sequence goes on along the minus strand of NZ_JBIWFT010000019.1, from coordinate 45,345 downwards.
TACGGCTACGACCAGAACGGCTACCCGCAGCAGCACGACCCGTACGGCCAGACCAACGTGATGCCGCAGCAGCCCGGCGGCCCGACCACCGTCCTGCCGCAGGCCTCCGGGCAGCCCGGCTACGGGCAGCAGGGCGGCTACCAGGACGACGGCTACGGCCAGACCTACGCCGGCGCCCCGGGCGGCGCGGGCGACGGCTACGACGACGGCTACGGCCGCGGCGGCCGCCGGGGCGAGGAACCGCAGAAGAAGAGCAACACCTCCTGGATCGTGCTGGCGGTCGCCGCCGTGCTGGTCCTGGTCGGCACCTTCTTCGTCGCCCAGGCGATGTTCGCCGACAAGGGCGACAAGGAGGCCGCGAAGGTCACCGCGCCGAACCTGGTCGGCAAGACGCTGGCCGAGGCCAAGGCGGCCGCCGCCGGCGTCGGTCCCAAGCTGGTGGTGACCGAGGGCGAGAAGGTCGCCTGCCCGGACGCCAACATCAAGAAGGACCAGGTCTGCACCCAGAACCCGCAGCCGGGCGGGCAGGTCGTCGAGACCGCCACCATCACGGTGCAGATCTCCTCCGGCCCGGCCAAGGCGCCGGTGCCCGCGGTGGTCGGCAAGCCCAAGGACCAGGCCATCAAGGCGCTCGCCGACGCGGGCTTCACCAACGTCACCACCGAGTACAAGGACGACGACACCGCCGCGCAGGACACCGTCACCGCCCAGGACCCGGCGGCCAGCGCGGCCGTCGACCCGAGCACCCCGATCAAGCTGACCGTGTCGCAGGGCAAGACCAAGGTGAACGTCCCGAACGTGGTCGGCTCGCAGAAGGAGGACGCCACGGCGACCCTCCAGGGCCTCGGCTTCCAGGTGGACGCCTCGAAGACCTCGCCGACCCCCGACCCCTCCAAGGTCAACACCGTCGCCGCGCAGTCGGTCCAGGCGAACACCAAGGCCCCGGCCAACTCCAAGATCTCGCTGACCATCTTCAAGGCCCAGGACAAGCCGCAGGTCCCGCCGCTGGCGAACGTCAAGCTGAGCGACGCCGCGAACCAGCTGAAGGCGCTCGGTCTGACCTACACGGTGGTCAACGGCCAGCCGGACCCGAACGCGACGGTGCAGGCGAGCAACCCGCCGGCCGGCACCCCGGTCGACCCGAACACCCAGATCCAGCTGTACATCAAGGCGGCCGAGCCGCCCAAAGGGGGAGACCCCACCACCACACCCCCCAAAGGGGACCACTAGGCCTCCGATATTCCCCTGGTTCGGCTGAACCGGGGGCCGGAGCCCGGGTGACTCCCCGGCACGCCCGAGGGCCCGCCGCAGTTCGTCGCGGCGGGCCCTCGGGCGTTTCCCGTCCCCGGTCCCCAGAAGGCCCGTGAAGGGCCTCAGGAGTGCCGCAGCTCCGGCGGCGGGGTGCGCTTGGCGTCCATGTCGTCCACCCGCGCCAGGCTCCCCCAGACGGCCATCCGGTAGCGCGAGGTGTACACCGGGGTGCAGGTGGTCAGGGTGATGTAGCGGCCGGGGCCGGCGTAGCCAGAGCGGGGCGGGACGGGCGCCACGATGCCGGTGTCGTACTTGGTCGTCTCCGGCAGGGTGTTGTCGACCTTGTAGACGTACCACTTGTCCCGGGTCTCGACCACGACCGCGTCGCCCTTGTGGACGGCGTCCAGGTCGTGGAACTTGGCACCGTGGCCGTCCCGGTGGGCGGCCAGCGCGAAGTTGCCCTGCTCGTCCCACGGCATCGCGGCCTTGTACGGCTGCTCGTAGACGCCCGCCACGCCCTCGTCCAGGACCTCGGTGGAGGTGCCCATCCGGATCAGCACCTGGAAGTCCCTGCCCATCGCCGGGACGTGCAGGAAGCCGACGTCGTCCCCGACCCCGAACTGCCTCGGCGCGGCGCCGGGGGCGCCCGGGGCGGCGGACGCGCCGGGCACGGCGGGGGCCGGGGTAGCACCGGGGGCCGGGGTGGCACCGGGCGCGGCCGAGGGGCCGGCGGCCGGTCCGGCGGCCCAGTCGCTGCGCAGCCGGTCGGCGGCCGCCGAGGCCGCGCGGTCCGCCTGCACGTTGGTCCACCACAGCGAGTAGGCCACGAACAGGCCGAGCACCAGGCCCAGGGTGATCAGCAGCTCGCCGAAGACCCCGAGCGCGACCAGCGCCCGGCTCCGTCCCCGCCCGGCCCGCGGCTCGGGCGGGGGAAAGGCCTCCTGCGCCGGTTCAGCCGACAGCTCGGTCTCGTCCTGCATCTGCGGTGTTCCCCCTCCGGGCCGGGCGGCCGGGCGGCTACCCGCCCGTGATGGCGGCCGGCTTGCCCTGGGCACGCGGCCGTTCGTCGATCATCTTGCCAAAGACGATGAGACGGAACTTGGAGGTGAACTCCGGGGTACAGGTCGTCAGCGTGATGTAGCGGCCGGGACCGGCGTACCCGGCGCCGTTCGGCACCGGCTTGATCACGCTCACGTTGTTGGGGGACGTCTCCGGGATGCCCCCGGTGACCTCGTAGGTGTAGTAGCCGGCGGAGGTCTCCACCACGATCTTGTCGCCCTTGCCGAGCTGGTTGATGTACCGGAACGGCTCGCCGTGGGTGTTGCGGTGGGCGGCCAGCGCGAAGTTGCCCGTCTTGTCGCCCGGCATGCCGGTGTTGGCGTAGTGGCCGACCAGGCCCTTGTCGAGCACCGCCGACTTGGAGGTGCCCTCGGCGATCGGGAACTTCAGCCCCAGCTTGGGCAGGTAGATGATGGCGAAGCCCTTGCCGGGCTCGAACACCTCGGGCTTGTTCGGGTCCGGGGCCGGCTGCCCCGGCTGGGCGGGCGCGGCGGGCGCCGCGTCGAACTGCTGTTCCAGCTGGCTGCGGGCCCCGTCGGCGGCCTCGTCGGCCTGCACGTTGGTCCACCAGAGCTGGTAGGCGACGAAGAGCAGCATCACCAGGCCGAGCGTGATGCACAGCTCGCCGACGCCCCGGGCGGCCACCACCAGCACGGACTCCCTGGGGCGCGCCCGCCCGGCGGCACGGCCGCCCGCCCGGCGCCGGCCGCTGCCGGAGCGAAGCGAGGTGCGGCCGCCCTGGGCGGCACGGCGGCGCTCGGCCCGACCGCCGGTGGGGACCGGTTCGGCGGCCGGTGCGCCGAGGTCCGCGGGCAGCCGCAGCTGGAGGGTCTGGTCGGGCAGCCAGGGGTACTCGGGCCCGTCCACGAGGGGCTCCTGGGCCTGCTCGTACACGCCCCAGGCGTCCTCGGGCGCGGTCTGCACCGGGTACTGCTGCACGGTGCCGTACGGGTCCGCCTCCGGCTGGAAACGTCCCTCCGGACGCAGCGCGGTCACGCCGGTCAGCCCCGGCCGATCACCGGGGCGAGCCCGGCCGACCGGTCGACCGCCTGCGGGAAGCCACACTCCGCGAGCCAGTTGGCGAGCATCCGGTGGCCGCCCTCGGTGAGCACCGACTCGGGGTGGAACTGCACGCCCTCGACCGGCAGTTCACGGTGCCTCAGGCCCATGATCACGCCGCTGTCGGTGCGCGCGGTGACCACCAGCTCGGCCGGCACGGTGGCCGGTTCGACCGCGAGCGAGTGGTAGCGGGTCGCGGTCAGCGGCGAGGGCAGGCCCTCGAACACGCCGCCGTCCTCGTGCTCGACCGGCGAGGTCTTGCCGTGCAGCAGCTCGGGCGCCCGGTCGACCACCGCGCCGTACGCCGCCGCGATCGACTGGAGGCCCAGGCAGACGCCGAACACCGGCAGCCCGATCCGCGCGCAGTGGTGGACCATCTCGATGCAGACCCCGGCCTCCTCGGGGGCACCGGGCCCGGGGGAGAGCAGGACGCCGTCGAAGCCCTCCTCGCCGGAGCGGCGGACGGCGTGCTCGACGGTCACCTCGTCGTTGCGCACCACCTCGCAGGTGGCACCGAGCTGGTACAGGTACTGGACCAGGTTGAAGACGAAGCTGTCGTAGTTGTCCACCACCAGGATGCGGGGCGGAGTGGTCGGCCGGGTCGTCATGCGCGCGTGGTCTCCGTGGGGTGCGGTGCTGGAAGGGGTGCCGGGCCCGCCGGCTCAGCCGGTCGCGGCGCCGTCGCCGCCGTCCACCGTGACGTCACCGAAGGGGAGCAGCGGTTCCGCCCACGGGAAGACGTAGGTGAAGAGGAGGTAGACGGTCCCCAGGACGAGGAGCAGCGAGACGACGGCTCGGACCAGGGTGTTTCCCGGAAGGTGACGCCAGATCCAGCCGTACATGGTGCTCCCTCGACGCAGCGGACTGGGTTAAAGAGTAGACCCGCCGTGCACGGCCGCGGGGCCGGTCCGCTACTGCTGTCCGCCCGCCGACCGCAGCTCCGTGGTGCCGGAGTAGCCGGGCAGGGTCAGCTCGCCGCTCTCCTGGACCTTCCAGCCCAGCCCGTACGCCTGGACGTACTGGAGGTAGTTGCGGATCGTCGGGTCGGCGTCGACGGCCGAACGCAGGGCGTCGGTCTTCCCGACCGCCTTGACCACGTACGGCGGGGAGTAGACCCGGCCCTGGAGCAGCAGCGTGTTGCCGACGCAGCGGACGGCGCTGGTGGAGATCAGCCGCTGGTCCATCACCTGGACGCCCTCGGCGCCGCCCCGCCACAGCGCGTTGACCACGGCCTGGATGTCCTGCTGGTGGATGACCAGGTCGTTGACGCCGGGCTCGGGCACCCCGGGGATGCGCGCGGTGGCGTTCGGCGGGGCGTCGTTGAGGGTGACGGTCAGGCCGCCGCCCTGGAGCGGCTCCAGGGCGGCGCCGGCGCGCAGGCCGTCCAGCTGCGCCGCGTCGGCGGGGTCGTGGCCCTGCCGCTCGGTGAGCTGCTGGGCGCGGGCCTGGAGGTCGGCGAGCTGGGACTGCGCCTGCTGGTTCTGCCCGCTGCGCTGGCGGATCACGTCGCCGAGGCTGAGCAGCGAGTTGTCGGTCCGCAGGTCGGTGCCCCGGGCGGTCTGCGCGCTGATGTAGAAGAGCAGGCCGGCGAGCGCGAAGACGGCGCAGGTCAGGGCACGGCCGACAATTCGGGTGCCGGAGCGGCGGGTACGGGCCGGCTCAGGGGGAATCGACAAATTAGTCACCGTACCCTTATCTCCTCAACACCCGCCGAGCCACTACGCTAACGGACGCCGGTGGCATGCGGCGGAGCGGTCCCCGGGCCGTTCGCCGCAGCCGACCCGGCCGATTCCCCCCCGTTGCACCCCGCGCGGTCTCACAGCGCATCGACAGGAGAGCTCCTCGTGCCGAAGTCTCGACTCCGCAAGAAGTCCGACTACACCCCGCCGACCACGGCCGCGGTGAAGATCAGTTCGGGCCGCGGTTGGGTCGCGCCGCTGATGCTGGCACTGTTCCTGATCGGCCTGGTGTGGATCGTCACCTACTACGTGACCAGCGGCACCTACCCGGTCGAGAGCTGGCGCAACTGGAACATCCTGGTGGGCTTCGGCTTCATCGCCGCCGGGTTCGGCGTCTCCACCCAGTGGAAGTGACGGCCCGACCGTCCTGAGGCTCGGTCCCGAGCCGTTCCCCGCCGTTCCGGATCGCTCGTCCCGGGACGGCGGTCAGGCGTGCCCGGAGCCGGGTGGCAATCCGGTCGGTTATCCCCACCATCGGACTGTCATGCTTATCCACATGGTTATCCACACTGGGGAAAAGTCTCCCCAGCCTGTGGATAACTTTCCCGGGCGGAGCCGCACACCGTTGCGCACAACCCCTCGGAAACGGGAGAACCGCACAGCAGGACACGCGTAGAACAGCAGTCCGCAGCAGGATGGCCGCACAGCCTGTGCACAACCCCGCACCCGCTGTGGACAAACGCTCGAAGGGTCACGCCCCGTACAGGGCCATCCCGGCCAGCAGCATCCCCGCCTCGACCGCCACCGCGCCCACCACCGTCAGGGCCTGGACCAGGCCGCGGCGCTCGCGCGGGGCGTACATCAGGCCGGCCGCGGTCAGCGAGCCGAGCAGCAGGCCGCCGATGTGCGCCCGCCAGTCGATGCCCGGGCGGGAGAAGGTGACGATCAGGTTGAAGACCAGGAACGCCATCGCCGGGCCGAGCGGGCCCTTGTCCCGCAGCTGCATCACGATCGTGGCGCCGATCAGCCCGAAGACCGCCCCGGAGGCGCCCAGCGACCTCATCTCGTGGCCGGCCACCAGGAACGCGAAGCTGCTGCCGCCCAGGCCGGAGACCAGGTAGAGGGCCAGGAAGCGCAGTCGGCCGAGCGCCTGCTCCAGTGCCGGGCCGAGCCAGAACAGCACCAGCATGTTCATCCCGACGTGCCACCACTCCACGTGCAGGAAGGTGGCGGTCAGCAGCCGGTACCACTGGTGCGGGCCGTCGGCGACACCGGCCGGACCGCCGAGGATGTCCGCCCCCGCGCTGAACAGCAACCAGACCTGACCGAGCCGCGGGGTGAGCACGTAGGCCGCCAGCACCCAGACCACGACGTTGATCCCGATCAGCACCCGGGTGACCAGCCCGCCGTCGGCGGCCAGGGCCCCGCCGAACCGGGTGGTCGCCCGCCGCGCCCCGGCGTGGCCGTTGCCGACGCACTCCGGGCACTGGAAGCCCACCGAGGCGGCCACCATGCAGTGCGGGCAGATCGGCCGCTCGCAGCGGGTGCAGGAGACCCCGGTGGGGGTCTGCGGGTGCCGGTAGCAGCCGGGCGGTCCGGCCTCCGGGGACCGATCGGCCGTCGGCCGCGGCTCGTCCGGGAGCATCAGCGGGGTCCCCTTCCCGTACACGACCTCAAAGCCGCCAGCCTACTGCCGCACCGCCGTTCCCGGGCCGGACTCCCCCGCCTCCCTCTCCGGGCCGCCCCACGGGCCCCGCGTACGGCCCACCGACACGCCCGACCGGGCCCCGGCCCGTCCTGCAGGGCCCCGCGTACGGCCCACCCGACATGCCTTCGGACAAATCAGGATGCATGATCAGCATTTAGGTGGATATGTGCATATAGGACGCCACCCAGGAGGAGAGACTCGTGAGCTTTTCGGATTCGGCCCGAGAGACGGCCACCAGGACCCGGGACACCGCCGCACAGTTCGCGGACGGCGCCAAGCAGCGCCTCGGCCCCGCCTTGGACGCCTTCGGTCCGAAGGCCGCACTGGCCGCCCACAACCTCCGCGGCCAGTACGACAGGCACCTCGCCCCGCAGTTCCGCCACGCCTTCGCCAGCCTCCCGCCGGAGGCCCAGCAGAACGCCCTGAAGGCCCTCCACCGGGCCCAGGAGGCCGCCCTGGCGGCCCGCCTGTCCGCCGCCCGGGCGGCGGACCAGACCCGCGCCACCGTCGTCCCCAGGGTCGCCCAGGCGGTCGAGGAGGCCCGTGCCACGGTCGTCCCGGTCGCCCAGGAGGCCCAGGCCCGCGGCGCCGCCGCGCTGACCGCCCTCCACGGCAACGTCAGCGCGGCCGAGATCAGCGAGCTGGCCGCCCGGAACGCCAGGAAGGAGCACTGCAACCGCCTGGCCGCGGGCCTCGCCGTGGCCGGCCTGCTGGCGATCGGCGGCGGCGTCGTCGCCTGGCAGTGGTGGCGCCGGCACAGCAACCCGGAGTGGCTGGTCGAGCCCCCGGCCACGCAGGAACCCCGACCGGCCGGCGCGCACGCCACCTCCGCCCCGGTGAACGGCTCCGGCCCGGAGGCCACCTCCGAACCGACGGACGGGGCCCCGGCCGCCGGGAACGACGACCCCTCCGCCGAGGACGGCCCCGGGCCGCGCTGAGCGGACGGGGCCGAGCGGACGGGAAAGACCGGAAACGCCGATCGGCCGTCGACCAGGATCCTGGTCGACGGCCGATCGGCTACCGCTGTGAACTGTGGAGCATAGGAGATTCGAACTCCTGACATCTGCCTTGCAAAGGCAGCGCTCTACCAACTGAGCTAATGCCCCTCGACGGCACTGCGCGTGCCAGCGGGCACTAGCGTACCGGGTTCCGGCGCGATTCCCAGCGCCGTCCCCCGGGAACCGTGCCGTTCCCTGGGGTCGGCCGGTCCGGTTCTTCGACCGGGCCGGCCGGCCCGGGAGGCGCTGAGGGGCGCCTCCGGAATTCGTCGATCGTCAGATCGCCGGTTGTTCAGCGACCGGCCGGGACCGGGTCGGTGGCCTCGGTCCACAGGTCCTGCTCGGCGCGGTCCGCCTGGACCTGACGGTAGACAAAGAAGCCGCCGAGGGCGACCAGGGCGACCAGGAGAAGCTTCTTCACCGCGGGACCTCGTCCTTCTTGCGTTGGTGGACTCAAGAGCCGGATCCGGCCGGACTGACCGGGCCGACGAGTCCAGTTGTGTTTCGAGCGCGAAACGGGCGGCCGGGTGCCAGACTGCCCTTGCGGCCGATGATACACACCGGTGTCCCAATCGTGACCAGCCACCGGCACGGCCAACCCGGCGGTCCGGTCCCAGGATTGACGCCGCACCTCCTGCCGGGCGGTCCGACCGGCCCCGGAGCGGCCCGGCGCCCCAGGTCAGGTCCCTCCCGCCGCCGGGTCCACGGGGCTCCCCGGTGCCACCGCCACGGCCGTGCCGTTCGCCGGAGCCACCCCGGCCCGCGCCGGAAAACGCCGAAGGGCCCGGAGTGGATCACTCCGGGCCCTTCGGGGAGGTGGGCCTAACAGGACTTGAACCTGTGGCCTCTTCCTTATCAGGGAAGCGCTCTAACCGTCTGAGCTATAGGCCCTCGCCGAACAGAGATCGTACCGGATTCCGGCCGACCCGTTGATCCGCCCGTTCTCGGGGAGACCGGGAAGATCGAAGGGCCCGGAGTGGATCACTCCGGGCCCTTCGCGGTGGTGGGCCTAACAGGACTTGAACCTGTGGCCTCTTCCTTATCAGGGAAGCGCTCTAACCGTCTGAGCTATAGGCCCTTGCCGCACTGAAAGATTAGCGGACCGACGGCCGATCTCCCAAATCCGGGTCGGCCGGGGCTGCGGCGGCACCCCCCGCGACCAGCTGCGGCACGCCGGAGGAGGGGCGCAGCAGCCACTCCTCGCGGGTCGGCGGCAGGCCCGCCGAGCCCTCCTCGGTGCTGCGGACGGCGAGCACCTGGTTGATCCCGATCCGGTTCTGCTCGAAGGCGAGCGCGGAGGCCGCCATGTAGAGCCGCCAGACCCGGGCCCGGCCGCGGCCGACCAGCCCGACCGCCTCCGTCCAGTGCGCCTCCAGGTTGGCCACCCACTCGCGCAGGGTCAGCGCGTAGTGCTCGCGCAGCGACTCGACGTCCCGGACCTCGAAGCCGGCCTCCTCCAGCCGGGCCACGGTGGAACCGACGGGGGAGAGCTCGCCGTCGGGGAAGACGTAGCGGTTGATGAAGGGACTGGTGCGGTGCGGCTCACCGGGGAGGTCGGGGCGGCGGGCGATCTGGTGGTTGAGCAGCCGGCCGCCGGGCACCAGCAGCCGGTACAGGCCCTCGGCGTAGACCCGGTACTGCTCGGAGCCGACGTGTTCGGCCATCCCGACGCTGGAGATCGCGTCGAAGGGCCCGTCGGCGATCTCCCGGTAGTCCTGGAGCCGGACCTCGACCCGGTCGGACAGCCCGGCCTCCTCGACCCGGGCGCGGGCCAGCGCGACCTGCTCCCGGGAGATGGAGACCCCGACCGCGGTGACCCCGTAGTGCTTCGCCGCGTGCAGCAGCAGCGAGCCCCAGCCGCAGCCGACGTCCAGCAGGCGCATCCCGGGGCGCAGGCCGAGCTTGCGGCAGATCAGGTCGAGCTTGGCCTCCTGGGCGGCCTCCAGGCTCTTCGCCTCGGGCGTCCAGTAGGCGCACGAGTAGACCATCGAGGAGCCCAGCACGAGCCGGTAGAAGTCGTTGCCGACGTCGTAGTGGTGACTGATGGCCGCGCGGTCCCGGCTGCGGCTGTGCAGCCGCCCCTCGGCCTTGCGGACCTCCTCGCGGGGCGGCTCGGGCTCCGGGCCGACCGCCCCGGCCCGCAGCGCGGCGACGAGCACCCGGCGGCCCCGGGCGCCGAGCACGTCGCGCGGTCCGAGGACCAGGGTGCGGATCTCCGGACGCTCGGCGAAGCGGGCGACGGCGGAGAGCGTCTCGTACAGGTCGGTGCCGGGGGCGAGTTCGAGGTCCCCCGCGACGTAGGCGCGGGCCAGCCCCAGCTCGTCCGGCTGCCAGATCAGCCGGCGCAGCGCCCGGCGGTTGCGCAGGACCACGGTGGGCGCGCCCGGCGGCCCCGCGACGCTGCCGTCCCACACCTGGACCCGCAGTGGTACCGGGACCCCCAACAGCCCTTCCAGGGCCTCGACCAGTTGACCTGCGAGCTTCGCCACCGCGCGCCTCCGTCCAGTCGTCCTTCGGAACCTCAGCTGACCCGGTCGTGCGGACCGGGGGCGGCCTGCGGCACTCCCAGGCGTGGGACGGGTGGCAGCAGCTAATCCCACCGCGGCCGCCCGGTTTCCGGGCGGCGCGCCGCGGGCGGCCGGCTGTCACCCGAAATGCCGACGGACCCCACCGGCGGCAACAGCCGATGGGGCCCGTACATTCCGTCCTCGGACGGAAAACTGAGCGAACGTCAGGTTCCGGCCAGGATCAGTCCTCTTCGGCCAGGGTGAGCTCGACACCGCCGGTGAAGCCGGCCGCCGCGTTGTAGATGAACGCGGAGAGCGTGGACAGGGCGGTCAGCAGGACGACGTCGACCACGGAGATCAGCGTGGTGAAGGTCATCACCTTGCCGAAGCCGACGTAGTCCATCAGGTTGAGGCCGCCGTTGCTGTCCGAGCCGGTGACGTCCTTGAGGGTCTTGGTCAGCGAGTCGAAGACGCCGAGCGAGTCCAGCGTCATCCACAGCACGGCCGAGGCCACGATGAGGATGATGCCGACGGCCAGCGACAGCAGGAAGCTGACCTTCATCACGGACCACGGGTCGACCTTGGTCACCCGCAGCCGGGCCTTGCGGGTCCGGCCGAGACCCTGGCCGCCCACCGCGGCGGCGGGGGCGGCGGCGGGGGCGGGCCGACGCGCCGCTCCGCCGGCGGCGGCGCCGCCCACCGGGGTTCCGCCGGCCGGGGTGTTGCCCCCGGTCCGGGTGCCCCGGGGCGGGGTCGGCTGCCCCTTGGCGTACGTGGTCGGCTGCGAGAAGCCGCCCGACCCGGAGGCCGGGCCACTCGACGACGCCGGCGTCTGCCCGCCGTAGGTCGCACCGCTCTGGCCCGCTCCGCCGACCGGTGGCATCAGCGAGGTGGACGCGGCCGGGTGCTCGTTCGGCGGCTGCGGCACACCGTACGAACCCCCGCCCTGCGCGCCCGGACGGCCGCCGGAGGTTCCTCCCGCAGCACCCGTGGCTCCACTCACCTGGTCCTCCCGCACTTCCCACCAGGACGGCGGCGCCGCCCTGCCTGTCACTCGTCATCCAGCGCCCGGCGGGATTGCCCGGAACTGGTCGGCGTCCGGTGCCGCCGCGTCCATCCATTCGGACGCGGCGGCACCGGTCTGCGGTTCGGATCAGGCCTCGACGTCTCCGCCGACCGCCGTCTCCGCACCCTCGGCCGTGTCGGTGGACTCGGTACCCGCCACCTCGTCCTCCGCCGTCTCCTCGTCCTCGGCCTCCGCGTTGCGGGCCATGCCCACGACCGCGTCGCGCTTTCCGAGGTTGATCAGTTGGACGCCCATGGTGTCACGTCCGGTTTCACGAACCTCGGAAACCCTCGTGCGGATCACCCCGCCCGAGAGGGTGATCGCCATGATCTCGTCGGATTCGTCGACCACGAGCGCGCCGACCAGCGAGCCCCGGCCCTCGACGATCTTCGCCGCCTTGGTGCCGTAGCCGCCACGTCCCTGGACACGGTACTCGTCCACACCGGTGCGCTTGGCGTACCCGCCGTCGGTGGCGGTGAAGACGTAGGTGCCCGGTCGGACGACGTTCATCGAGAGCAGCTCGTCGTCCTCGCGGAAGGCCATGCCCTTGACGCCGGAGGTGGCGCGGCCGGTGGGGCGCAGGGCGTCGTCGGTCGCGGTGAAGCGGATCGACTGGGCCTTCTTGGAGACCAGCAGCAGGTCGTCCTCGGCGGAGACCAGCTCGGCGCCGATCAGCTCGTCGTCCCGGCCCTCCTCGTCCTGGCGCAGGTTGATCGCGATCAGGCCGCCGGAGCGCGGGGAGTCGTAGTCCTTGAGCGGGGACTTCTTCACCAGGCCGGCCCGGGTGGCGAGGACCAGGTACGGCTTGTCCTCGTAGGTGCGGACGGCCATCACCTGGGCGATGTGCTCCTCCGGCTGGAAGGCCAGCAGGTTGGCGACGTGCTGGCCGCGGGCGTCGCGCCCGGCGTCCGGCAGCTCGTAGCCCTTGGCCCGGTAGACCCGGCCCTTGTTGGTGAAGAACAGGATCCAGTTGTGGGTCGTCGTCACGAAGAAGTGGTCGACGATGTCGTCCTGCTTCAGCTGGGCACCGCGCACGCCCTTGCCGCCGCGCTTCTGCGAGCGGTAGAGGTCGGAGCGGGTCCGCTTGACGTAGCCGCCACGGGTGATGGTGACGACGATGTCCTCCTCGGCGATGAGGTCCTCGATGGAGAGGTCGCCGTCGGAGGGGATGAGGGTGGAGCGCCGCTCGTCGCCGTACTTCTCGACGATCGCGGCGAGCTCCTCGGAGATGATCTCCCGCTGGCGGGTCGGCGAGGCCAGGATCGCGTTGTACTCGTCGATCTTGCGCTGGAGCTCGTCGTGCTCGTCCATGATCCGCTGGCTCTCCAGCGCGGCCAGGCGACGCAGCTGCATCTCCAGGATCGCGTTGGCCTGGAGCTCGTCGATGTCGAGCAGGCCCATCAGGCCGGTGCGGGCGGCGTCGGCGCTGGCCGAGGCCCGGATCAGCGCGATGACCTCGTCGATCAGGTCCAGGGCCTTGAGCAGGGCGCGCAGGATGTGGGCGCGCTCCTCGGCCTTGCGCAGGCGGAAGGTGGTGCGCCGGACGATGACCTCGACCTGGTGGTTGACCCAGTGCCGGATGAAGGCGTCCAGCGACAGGGTGCGCGGCACGCCGTCGACCAGGGCCAGCATGTTGGCGCCGAAGTTGGTCTGCAGCTCGGTGTGCTTGTACAGGTTGTTCAGCACGACCTTGGCCACGGCGTCGCGCTTGAGCACGACCACCAGGCGGGTGCCGGTACGCGACGAGGACTCGTCGCGGACGTCGGCGATGCCGGCGATCTTGCCGTCCTTCACCAGGTCGGCGATCTTCAGCGCGAGGTTGTCCGGGTTGACCTGGTAGGGCAGCTCGGTGATCACCAGGCACTGGCGGCCCTGGATCTCCTCGACCTCGACCACGGCGCGCATGGTGACCGAGCCGCGGCCGGTGCGGTAGTAGTCGTCGATCCCGCGGCGGCCGACGATCAGCGCACCGGTCGGGAAGTCCGGGCCCTTGATCCGCTCGACCAGGGCGTCCAGCAGCTCCTCGGCGGAGGCCTCCGGGTTCTCCAGGTACCAGAGCGCGCCGGAGGCGACCTCGCGGAGGTTGTGCGGCGGGATGTTGGTGGCCATGCCGACCGCGATGCCGGTGGCACCGTTGACCAGCAGGTTGGGGATGCGCGCGGGCAGGACGGTCGGCTCCTGCGAGCGGCCGTCGTAGTTGGGCGCGAAGTCGACGGTCTCCTCGTCGATGTCGCGCATCATCTCCATGGCCAGCGGCATCAGCTTGCACTCGGTGTAGCGCATGGCCGCGGCCGGGTCGTTGCCCGGGGAGCCGAAGTTGCCGTTGCCGTCCACCAGCGGCATCCGCAGCGACCACGGCTGGGCCAGGCGGACCACGGTGTCGTAGATCGAGGTGTCACCGTGCGGGTGGTAGTTGCCCATCACGTCGCCGACGACGCGGGCGCACTTGTAGTAGCCCTTCTCGGGGCGGTACCCGCCGTCGTACATCGCGTAGAGCACGCGGCGGTGCACCGGCTTGAGGCCGTCGCGGACCTCGGGCAGCGCACGGCTGACGATCACGCTCATCGCGTAGTCGAGGTACGAGCGCTGCATCTCGGTCTCGAGCTCGACCGGCTCGATCCGCATCGTCGCCTGGGCGGTGGCCTCGGCGGTGTCGGGGGTCTCGGGCTGGTCGCCTTCGGGACGGTTGTCGTCGACCACTGGTGGTCAGTTTCCTTTCACGCGGACTGGAACGTGCGGGGCCTGGGGTGCAGGCGTCACACGTCCAGGAAGCGGACGTCCTTGGCGTTGCGCTGGATGAAGGAGCGGCGGGCCTCGACGTCCTCGCCCATCAGCACGGAGAACAGCTCGTCGGCACGGGCAGCGTCCTCCAGGGTGACCTGGAGCAGCAGGCGGTGCTCGGCGTCCATGGTGGTGATCCGGAGCTCCTCGGCGTTCATCTCGCCGAGACCCTTGAAGCGCTGGATCGCGTCGTCCTTGGGCAGCCGGCGCCCGGCCTCCACCCCGGCGGCGACCACGGCGTCGCGCTCGCGGTCGGAGTAGGCGTACTCGAAGTCGTCCTTGCCCCACTTGATCTTGTACAGCGGGGGCATGGCGAGGTAGACGTACCCGGACTCGACCAGCGGCCGCATGAAGCGGAACAGCAGGGTGAGCAGCAGGGTGCGGATGTGCTGTCCGTCGACGTCGGCGTCGGCCATCAGGACGATCTTGTGGTACCGCAGCTTGGACTCGTCGTAGTCCTCCTGGATGCCGCAGCCGAAGGCCGAGATGAGGGCCTGGACCTCGGTGTTCTGGAGGACCTTGTCGATCCGGGCCTTCTCGACGTTCAGGATCTTGCCGCGGATCGGCAGGATGGCCTGGGTGCGCGGGTCGCGGCCCTGCTTGGCCGAGCCGCCCGCGGAGTCACCCTCGACGATGAAGATCTCGCACTCGGACGGGTCCTTGGACTGGCAGTCGGAGAGCTTGCCCGGCAGCGAGGCGGACTCCAGCAGGCCCTTGCGGCGGGTGAGGTCGCGGGCCTTGCGGGCGGCGACGCGCGCGGTGGCGGCCTGGATGGACTTGCGGATGATGTCCGCGGCCTCGTTGGGGTTGCGGTCCAGCCAGTCGTTGAGCTGCTCGTGGACGACCTTCTGGACGAAGGTCTTGGCCTCGGTGTTGCCGAGCTTGTCCTTGGTCTGGCCCTCGAACTGCGGCTCGCCGAGCTTGACCGAGATGATCGCGGTCAGACCCTCGCGGATGTCCTCGCCGGAGAGGTTGTCGTCCTTCTCCCGGAGCAGCTTCTTGTCCCGCGCGTAGCGGTTGACCAGGCCGGTCAGCGCGGCGCGGAAGCCCTCCTCGTGGGTGCCGCCGCCGTGGGTGTGGATGGTGTTGGCGAAGCTGTAGACCCCCTCGGTGTAGGAGGAGTTCCACTGCATCGCGACCTCCACCGAGATCGCCTTGTCCTTGTCCTCCGCCTCGAAGTCGATCACCGAGGGGTGGATGACCTCGCCCTTGCGGGAGTTGAGGTGGGCGACGAAGTCGGCGATGCCGCCGTCGTACTTGTACGTGACGGAGAGCGGCTTGCCCTCCTCGTCCACGTGCTCGGGGCGCTCGTCGGTCAGCGAGATGGACAGGCCCTTGTTGAGGAAGGCCATCTCCTGGAAGCGCCGGGAGAGCGTCTCGAAGGAGTAGACGGTGGTCTCGAAGATGTCGCCGTCGGCCCAGAAGGTCACCGTGGTGCCGGTCCGGTCGGTCTCCGCGCCCTTGACCAGGGCGGCGGTCGGCGCGCCCATCTTGTAGTCCTGGGTCCAGATGTTGCCGTCCTTGTGGATCTCCACGGAGAGCCGGGTGGACAGCGCGTTCACCACCGAGACGCCGACACCGTGCAGACCGCCGGAGACGGCGTAGCCGCCACCGCCGAACTTGCCGCCCGCGTGCAGGACGGTGAGCACGACCTCGACGGCGGGCTTGTCCTGGCCGGGGACGATGTCCACGGGGATGCCGCGACCGTTGTCGACGACGCGGATCGCGCCGTCGGCCATGATCGTGACGTCGATGGTGTCGGCGTACCCGGCCATCGCCTCGTCGACGGAGTTGTCCACGACCTCCTGCACCAGGTGGTGCAGGCCGCGCTCGCCCGTCGAACCGATGTACATGCCGGGGCGCTTGCGGACGGCGTCGAGGCCTTCCAGCACCTGGATGTTGCTACCGGTGTAGGAAGACTGGTCGGACTGGTCTGGGGTCTGGCTGGGGTTGCCGGAATCGGCCACGAAGCGCCCTCTCTGGCACAGCACGGGCCGCATGCCCACCCCGTGCGGGCGGGCGTGCGACCACAGCGTTTCGACTCGGTTGCCACTAGCAACAGTGTTTGGCTCTCAGTCTACCGGTACGACTGACAGAGATGGGCGTTTGGCAGCCCTTGAGGGCAGATATGCCGCCCTGAATCCCCTCTGCACATGTCCCGATACTCGACCGGGGGGCCCAGGGCGCCTGGAAGGGCTGTCAGGGGTTCCGGAAGATCGCCATCCGTTCCGGGACCCCGGCGGGCGTCCGACTTCCCGGTCAGCCCCAGGTGTCGCCCGGCCCCTTGCTCCCCGGCGCGCGCAGCCGGCCGTAACCGCGGACGGGCGCCGCCGGGCCGAGCACCTTGATGGTCTTGACCGTCCCGTGCCCCAGCTCGTGGTTCAGGCGGGCCACCAACTGCCGTGCCAGCCAGCGTAGTTGGGTGGCCCAGGCGGTGGAGTCGCACTGCACGGTGAGCACCGCGGCGGCCTCGTCGTAGGAGGAGGGGTGGCAGTGCGCGGCAATGTCCGGGCCCACGATCTGCGGCCAGCGGCCCATCACCCCGCCGACGGCGGCCGAGGACTCCCAGCCGCGCTCGGTCAGCAGCCGGTTGAGTGCCGCGCCGAGCGGGACCGGGTCGCGGCCGTCCGAGCGGGCGCCGCTGCGCAGGCCGTGGCGCTTCGCCTCGCGCTTCTCCCGGACCTGGTCGCCGCGCTGGCGGGCCTGGGCGCGGGCCGCCCGCAGCGCCGAGCGGGCGAGGTCGGCGCCGGTCGGCGCGGGGGCGCCGGACTCGGCGGCACCGGGCTTGGGGGCACCGGGCCCGGGGGAGCGCTCCGCCGGCTCGCTCACGGCGATCTCCTTTCCCCAGCCTGTGGACAACGGTCGCGGTCGCGCGCCGTCGAGCCGTCCAGCCTACGGGAGCGGCCGGGCCCGGCGGGCCGGGGCCGGGGGGCACCGAGGTGCGGTGACGGTGGTGTGGTGGTGCGGATCCGGTGGTGCGGGTGTGGTGCCGGAGGGGGCGCGGTCAGGCGTCGATCCGGCGCACCGCGCCGTCGGAGACCGCGAACCGGGCGCCGGCCAGCGCCTTGGGCACGTCCTCGGCGACCGCCGCGGTCACCAGCACCTGCTCGCCGTCGGCCACCAGCTCGGCCAGCCGGTCCCGGCGGGCGGCGTCCAGCTCGGCGAACACGTCGTCCAGGATCAGCACCGGCTCGCCGCCGTCGGCGCGCAGCAGCTCGTACGAGGCCAGCCGCAAGGCCAGCGCGAAGGACCAGGACTCGCCGTGGCTGGCGTAGCCCTTGGCGGGCAGCGGGCCGAGCTTGAGCACCAGTTCGTCGCGGTGCGGGCCGACCAGGGTCACCCCGCGCTCGACCTCCTGCTTGCGGACCGCCCGCAGCGCGTCCAGCAGCTGCTCCTCGGCCTGCTCGCGGCTGGTCGGCAGCTCGCCCTCGAAGGAGCTGCGGTACTCCAGGGAGGTCTCGCCGCCGCCGGGGGCCAGCTGCCCGTACGCGGCCGCCACCAGCGGCTGCAGGGCGGCCACCAGCTGGATCCGGAAGGCCGTCAACTCGGCTCCGGCACGGGCCAGATGGCCGTCCCAGACCTCCAGGGTGGACAGGTCGGCGCCCTTGCCGCCACCGGCCCGGCGGGCCATCGCGGCGGTCTTCAGCAGGGCGTTGCGCTGCTTGAGCACCCGTTCGTAGTCCTGCCGGACCCCGGCCAGCCGGGGGGCCCGGGCGGTCAGCAGCTCGTCCAGGAAGCGCCGCCGCTCACCCGGGTCGCCCTTGACCAGGCTGAGGTCCTCGGGGGCGAACAGCACGGTGCGCAGCAGGCCCAGCACGTCGCGCGGGCGGACGTTGTCGGAGCGGTTGATCCGGGCCCGGTTGGCCTTGCCCGGGGTGAGCTCCAGCTCGATCAGGGTGGAGCGGCCGCGGTCCACCACCGAGGTGCGGACCACCGCGCGTTCGGCGCCCAGCCGGATCAGCGGGGCGTCGGTGGCGACCCGGTGGCTGCCCAGGGTGGCGACGTAGCCGATCGCCTCGACCAGGTTGGTCTTGCCCTGGCCGTTGGGCCCGACGAAGGCGGTCACGCCCGGGTCGAGGGGAACCTCGGCCCGGGCGTACGACCGGAAGTCGGCGAGCGACAGATGCGCGACGTGCATGGCTGTGGACTGCGCCCGCCTTCTTGGGGAGGACCTGCTGGTTACTTGGACTCGACCGCGTGACCGCCGAACTGGTTGCGCAGCGCGGCGATCATCTTCATCTGCGGCGAGTCCTCCTGGCGGGAGGCGAAGCGGGCGAACAGCGAGGCGGTGATCGCCGGCAGCGGCACGGCGTGGTCGATCGCGGCCTCGACGGTCCAACGGCCCTCGCCGGAGTCGGCGGCCCAGCCGCGCAGCTTGTCGAGGTGCTCGTCCTCGTCCAGGGCGCGGACGGCCAGGTCCAGCAGCCAGGAGCGGATGACCGTGCCCTCCTGCCAGCTGCGGAAGATCTCGCGCACGTCGGTGACCTCGGGGGCGGCCTCCAGCAGCTCCCAGCCCTCGGCGAAGGCCTGCATCATCGCGTACTCGATGCCGTTGTGGACCATCTTGGCGAAGTGGCCGGCGCCCACCGCGCCCGCGTGCACCGAGCCGAAGTCGCCCTCGGGCTTCAGGGCGTCGAAGACCGGCTGGACCTTGGCGACGTGCTCGGCGTCGCCGCCGTACATCAGCGCGTAGCCGTTCTCCAGGCCCCAGACGCCGCCGGAGACGCCGCAGTCCACGAAGCCGATGCCCTTGGCGGCCAGCGCCTCGGCGTGCTTGACGTCGTCGGTCCAGCGGGAGTTGCCGCCGTCGACCACCACGTCGCCGGGGGAGAGCAGCTCGGCGAGCTCGTCGACGGTCGCCTGGGTGGCGGCGCCCGCCGGGACCATCACCCAGACCACGCGCGGGCCCTGGAGCTTGGTGACGAGCTCCTGGAGGCTCTCGACGTCGGAGATGTCCGGGTTGCGGTCGTAACCGATGACGGTGTGGCCGGCGCGGCGGATCCGCTCGCGCATGTTGCCGCCCATCTTGCCGAGACCGATGAGGCCGAGCTCCATGACCAAGTCCTTACCTGTGGTGACGTGCCTGCCGGCGGCGCCGTTGCCGCACTCCTTGAGCCTACGCGCTGGAGCGGACCCGGCCGTCTGCGGTCGGGCCGGGCGGGGGAGACGTCCACAGGCTGTGCACAGCGGGTGTGCACAGCCTGTGGACGGTCGGACGCGGCGGGATCAGCCGGAGAGGCGGACCGGCATGATCAGGTACTGGTAGGCCTTGTCCTCCTCGGCGTCCACCGAGACCTTGCCGCTGAGCAGGGCGGGCTTGGTCGGGGTGGTGAAGCTGAGCTGGGCGAAGGGGGAGTCGATGGCCTTGAGGCCCTCCTCCAGGTAGCCCGGGTTGAAGGCGATCGAGATGGCGTCGCCCTCCAGGGAGGCCTCGATCCGCTCGGTGGCCTGGGCGTCGTCGCCCGAGCCGGCCTCCAGCGTCAGCACGCCCTCCTCGAAGTTCAGGCGGACCGGGGTGTTGCGCTCGGCCACCAGCGAGACGCGCTTGAGCGCCTCCAGGAAGGGCTGGGTCTGGATCGCGGCGACCGCGTTGAACTCGGTCGGGAACAGGCTGCGGAACTTGGGGAACTCGCCCTCCAGCAGCCGGGTGGTGGTCCGGCGGCCGGCGCCCTCGAAACCGATCAGGCCCTCGCCCGCGCCGCCCGAGGAGAGCGCGATGGAGACGTTGTCGCCGCTGCCCAGGGACTTGGCGATGTCCTGGAGCGTCTTGGCCGGGACCAGCGCGACGGCGGAGATGTCCGACTGCTCGGGCTTCCACAGCAGCTCGCGGACGGCGAAGCGGTAGCGGTCGGTGGCGGCCAGGGTGATCCGGTCGCCCTCGATCTCGACCCGGACACCGGTGAGCACCGGGAGGGTGTCGTCCCGGCCGGCGGCGACCGCGGCCTGGCTGACGGCGGAGGCGAAGACGTCACCGGAGACGGTGCCGGTGGCGGTCGGCATCTGGGGGAGCGAGGGGTACTCGTCCACCGGGAGGGTGGGGAGGGTGAAGCGGGAGCTGCCGCAGACCACGCTGACCCGCTGGCCGTCGGTGGAGATCTCCACCGGGCGGTTGGGGAGGTTGCGGGAGATGTCGTTCAGCAGCCGGCCGGAGACCAGGACGGTGCCGGTCTCCTCGACGTCCGCCTCCAGCTCGACCCGGGCCGACACCTCGTAGTCGAAGCCGGACAGCGCCAGGCTGCCCTCCTGCGCGGTCAGCAGCAGGCCGGCCAGCACCGGCACCGGCGGCCGTGCCGGGAGGCTGCGGGCAGCCCAGGCCACCGCCTCCGCGAGGACGTCACGCTCCACCCGGAACTTCACCGGTAACCGCCTCCTGGATCGAGCGCTCCCGCTCGCACTCTGGTTCGTCTGATCTTGATCGTCGGTTCGGCTGTCCACCGAGCTCGGTCACTCCGCTTCCAGTCGCAAGGACAGTCTGACGTACTCCGCCGACAGACGGGGCAGACGGGCGGAAGCTTCCCGAACGGTTGTCGGAGGCCGGTTGTCCACAGATTCGGGGCCCACCCACTTTGAAAGCAAGTCCGGGGTCTAAATGTGTAGTGGTAGTAGTAGGGCCTGTGGAAACCGTGGATAACCCCGTTTCCGCAGGTCAGAGCCCGAATTTTGTCCACAGTGACTGTGGACGGCGGCTGTGGACGGGCAGGCCGCGCTGTGGACAGCCGAGCGTTACCCACAGGCCACGCTCGGTATCCACAGGTTATCCCCAGGGCTGTCCCCAGATCCGGGCCCGGTTATCCACGGGCGCCGGTCAACTTTTCGTGACGCCTTTCACACCAGGGTATGAACGCCAGTCCACGGTTGTCGAACTGTGGACGCCGCTGTGGACAACCTGGGGATAACCGACCCGAGCCTGGGGACAACCGGTGGATAACCCGGACGGCCCACTGGCGGGCGGTCAACTGTCCACATCCTGTGGATAACTGTTGTGCACAAGTCCACAGGCACCTGACCTGCGCGGAAGAGCGTAGCGGTGACGGGCCTGTGGACGAATTCTGGATAACTCCGCACCCTCCACCCTGTGGACGGTGGAGAAGGGGCCGGTCCTGTGGACAACGGCCTTGCGCGCCCTCGGTTTTCGAATCACCGGTCAGTTGTTCGGCGCGGGCTGTGGACTGGCGGATCGTCCGTCGACCGCATCCCTGCCCGGTCGGAGCGCGGCGCACACCTGTGGACGCGCGAAAAGGGCGTCAGGATTCGCTCCTGACGCCCTGGGGCCGTCCCGTGGCGGCGCTGTGCCGCGCCGGCTAGCTCTTGATGCGGTTGGTGAGTTCGGTGACCTGGTTGTAGATCGAGCGCCGCTCGGCCATCAGTGAGCGGATCTTGCGGTCCGCGTGCATCACCGTGGTGTGGTCGCGGCCGCCGAACTGCGCGCCGATCTTCGGCAGCGAGAGGTCGGTGAGCTCGCGGCAGAGGTACATCGCGATCTGCCGGGCTGTCACCAGCACCCGGCTGCGCGAGGATCCGCAGAGGTCGTCCACGCTCAGGCCGAAGTACGCGGCCGTCTGCTGCATGATGACCTGCGCGGTGATCTCCGGTCCTGCGTCCTCGTCCCCGCCCGGGATCAGGTCCTTGAGGACGATCCCGGCCAACTCCAGGTCCACCGGGGCCCGGTTGAGGTTGGCGAAGGCCGTCACCCGGATCAGGGCGCCCTCGAGCTCCCGGATGTTCCGGGTGATCCGGGACGCGATGAACTCCAACACGTCGGCGGGAGCGTTGAGTTGTTCCTGGATCGCCTTCTTGCGCAGGATCGCGATCCGGGTCTCCAGCTCCGGCGGGGTGACGTCGGTGATCAGACCCCACTCGAAGCGGTTGCGCAGCCGGTCCTCCAGCGTGGTCAGCAGCTTGGGCGGCCGGTCCGAGGAGAGGACGATCTGCTTGTTCGCGTTGTGCAGGGTGTTGAAGGTGTGGAAGAACTCCTCCTGCGTGGACTCCTTGCTCGCGAGGAACTGGACGTCGTCCACGAGCAGGATGTCCATGTCCCGGTAGCGGCGGCGGAAGGTGTCCGCCTTGCCGTCCCGGATCGAGTTGATGAACTCGTTGGTGAACTCCTCCGAGGACACGTAGCGCACCCGGGTGCCCGGGAAGAGACTGCGCGAGTAGTGCCCGATGGCGTGCAGCAGGTGGGTCTTGCCCAGCCCGGACTCGCCGTAGATGAAGAGCGGGTTGTACGCCTTGGCCGGGGCCTCGGCGACGGCCACCGCCGCCGCGTGCGCGAAGCGGTTGCTGGCGCCGATGACGAAGGTGTCGAACAGGTACTTGGGGTTCAGCCGGGCGGCCGGCTCGTCCTTGCGGGAGCCGCCGGCCGGGGGAGCACCGGGCGGGGCCGGCACTCCGGGTACGCCGGGGCGCTCGGCGGAGCGCTCCGGGGCGGACTTCTCCGCCGGGCGTCCGCCGGCGGGGCGGGAGCCGCCGGCCCGGCGGCCCGCGCCGGTGCGCGGCTGCTCGTTCGGGCCGGGGCCGTAGGCGCCGCCGAAGAGGTCGCCCTGGGTGGTCGCGGGCGGGCCGGGGACGGGCCGCGGCGCCGGCCGGGGCGTGTGCTCCTCCGGGTCGCGGTAGGCGGGCGGCTGCTCCTGGTAGCCCTGCCAGCCCGGTCCGCCGCCGGGGCCGCCGTACGGGGCCTGGCGCTGCTCGTAGCCGCCGGTGTCGTAGCGGGGGCGCTCGTAGTCCTGCTCGTACGGCTGCGCCTGCTCGTAGGGCCGGCCGTGCTCGTACGGCTGCTGGTAGCCCTGGCCGCCGTAGTCGGAGTCGTCCTCCTCGGCCGGGCCGGGGTAGGGCTCGGCGGGGGCCTGGGGGGCGGGCGCGGGGGTGGTGGGCACCGCGTTGGCGTCGACCATCACGGCGATCCGGACCGGGCGGCTGAGCTCGCGGCTGAGGGCCTCGGTCAGCTGCGGCAGCAGCCGGCCCTCCAGCACCTGCTTGGCCCGCTCGTTCGGGGTCGCCAGCAGGGCGGTGTCGTGCATCATCCACATCGGCTGGGTGCGCTGCACCCACTGCTTGTCCATCTCCGCGACATCGGGGTCGCTGACCAGCCGCTCGACGACCCTGGCCCAGACCGGGACGAGGTCGCTGTTGACATCAGCCACTGGTGCACGCTTTCCAAGAACAAACCAGACAAGTTCTGCAACGGTAGTCAGCGAACAGGGCGGGATCAAGTCGTTGTCCACAGGCTGTGGGTAAGACGGGCCGGGAGCGGCCGGGTTTGACCCTCGTGCCCCGTCCCGCGTACCGTAACCAGGTCGAGTTGTCGATGGCCGCTGCCGCATGTCCGCGGGTCCACCCGCTCCATAAGGCGCGCAGCACGGGCGCCGTGGATTGCCTCAGACCCCAGCCGAACTGGGGCGATGGGCCGGATTTCCGAATCAGGGGAGATCACGCGGACGCACGGTGACGGCCAAGCGACTCCCCGTCATCCTACGATTCACCTCAGGAGCCCCCGAGTGAGCAAGCGCACCTTCCAGCCGAACAACCGTCGTCGCGCGAAGACCCACGGCTTCCGGCTGCGTATGCGTACCCGCGCCGGCCGCGCCATCCTGGCCGCCCGCCGTGGCAAGGGCCGCGCCAGCCTGTCCGCCTGATCCGCGCCAGAGTCTGTTGTGCTGCCCTCCGAGAATCGGCTGCGGCGGCGCCAGGACTTCGCGACCGCGGTGAAACGCGGTCGTCGGGCCGGCCGGCCCCTTCTGGTCGTCCATCTCAGCAGAGAGGGTGACCCGCAGGGGCAGACCGACCGGACCAGCGACTTCCGCCCGCACGTCGCCGAGGGGACTCCTTCGGCGCGTGCGGGTTTCGTCGTGAGCAAGGCCGTCGGCCCGGCGGTCGTCCGCAACCTGGTCAAGCGCCGGTTGCGCCACCTCGTTCGTGATCGTCTCTTCAGGCTGCCCGCCGGTAGCCTGATAGTGGTGCGTGCGCTGCCCCAGGCCGCGACCGCCTCGTACCAGGACCTCGAACGTGACCTGGACGCGGCACTGAAGCGGTTGCTGAGGGCGGAGCCCGCCGCCACGGCGCCGACGGGAGCAGGTCGATGAAGTACCTGCTGATGGGTCTGATCAGGGTCTACCAGTGGACCATCAGCCCACTGCTCGGTCCGGTCTGCCGCTATTACCCCTCCTGCTCGCACTACGGCTACGAGGCCGTGAAGGTGCACGGGGCGGTCAAGGGCGGCGGGCTGACCGCGTGGCGAATCCTGCGCTGCAATCCGTGGACGCCCGGCGGGGTCGATCACGTCCCGCCGCGCAAGCATCCGGTGTGGCACCGGCGGTTGCGAGACTGGTTGAACAGCCGGTCCGCCACCGGAGACCCGGTGACCGCCACCCCCGCCGGTCCGGACCCCGAGGGCCCGGCGACCATTGGCCCCGTGCGGCCAATCCACCTGTCCAAGGAGCCTGACCGGTGACCTTCTCCTTCCTGAATCCCCTGTACACAGCGGTGTCCTGGATCATCGTCCAGTTCCACTCGCTGTACAGCCACATCTTCAATCCGGACGGTGGCTGGGCCTGGGGTCTCGCCATCGCCTCGATGGTGGTCGTCATCCGGATCTGCCTGATCCCGCTCTTCGTGAAGCAGATCAAGGCGACCCGGGCCATGCAGGCGATCCAGCCGAAGATGAAGGCCATCCAGGAGCGCTACAAGAACGACCGGCAGCGCCAGTCCGAAGAGATGATGAAGCTGTACAAGGAGGCGGGTACCAACCCGTTCTCCAGCTGCCTTCCCATCATCGTCCAGGCGCCGTTCTTCACCGCCCTCTACGGTGTGCTCGCCAAGGTCGCCAAGGGCCAGGACATCGGCGTCATCCACGGTGACCTGCTGGTGAGCGCCGGCAAGGCGCACATCTTCGGTGCCCCGCTCTCCGCGACCTTCGTGGGCAGCCCCGAGACCAGCGTCAAGATCGTCACCGCCGTGATGATCATCCTGATGTCGCTGTCGCAGTTCATCACCCAGCGCCAGCTGATGACGAAGAACGTCGACCTCACGGTGAAGACGCCGTTCATGCAGCAGCAGAAGATGCTGATGTACGTCTTCCCGATCATGTTCGCCGTGATGGGCATCAACTTCCCCGTCGGTGTCCTGGTCTACTGGCTGACCACCAACGTCTGGTCGATGGGCCAGCAGCTGATCGTCATCCACAACAACCCGACCCCGGGCAGCCAGGCCTTCCAGGAGCGCCAGGAGCGCCTGAAGAAGGCCGGCCGACTGCGTCCGGACGGTACGGAGATCAAGGGCGCGCTCTGGGGCATGCTGCCCCCGTCCAAGGCGGCCGTCAGCGAGGCGGCCAGCGCCGCCGCCGCGGTGGTCGAGGAGGCGGCTCAGGTGCGCCGCCAGCAGCCCCGTCGGCAGAGCAAGTCCCAGCGCCAGCAGGGCGGTGCCGGACAGCCGGCCGTCGAGCCGGACAAGGACACCCCGGCCGAGGAGCCGGCCGACTCCGCCCCCGCCGAGTCCGAGGGCAAGACAGCGGCCGCCAAGCAGGCCGCGGCCAAGCCCGCCGGCACCAAGCAGGGAACCCGGCAGCAGCCGAAGCGCGGTGGCGGCCAGCGGCCGAAGAAGAAGTCCTGACCGGTCCCGAGCCCGTTGTGACAGCCGCGAAGAGCTTCGTCCCCGGCCCGACAGACGGGCCCATCTCCGAAGGAGTCCATCAGTGACGGAAGGCACCACCTCCGCCGTCGAGACCGAGGCCGCCGCCAGCGCCGACGAGAGCCTCATCTCCCGCCTGGAGCAGGAGGGCGACATCGCGGCGGACTACCTGGAGGGTCTGCTCGACATCGCGGACCTCGACGGTGACATCGACATGGACGTCGAGGGCGACCGTGCCCTGGTCTCGATCGTCAGTGACGGCAACGACCGCGCGCTGCAGCGCCTGGTCGGCCAGGACGGCGAGGTGCTGGAGGCGCTCCAGGAGCTGACCCGGTTGGCTGTCCACCGGGAGACCGGCGAGCGCAGCCGCCTCATGCTGGACATTGCCGGCTTCCGGGCCCGCAAGCGCGAGGAGCTGGCGGCGCTCGGTGCCAAGGCCGCCGAGCAGGCCAAGAGCACCGGCGAGCAGGTCAAGCTGCGGCCGATGACGCCCTTCGAGCGCAAGGTCGTCCACGACGCGGTCGCCGCGGCGGGTCTGCGCAGCGAGTCCGAGGGCGAAGAGCCGCAGCGGTGCGTGGTCGTGCTGCCGGTCTGAGGCCGACAGGTCGACGACCCGACCGCCACGGCGGCCGGAGAGCTTCACCGGACGCGACCCCGTCCGCCTCGTGCGGGCGGGGTCGTTGTCCCTTCTGGGATGTTTCACGTGAAACAGTGCGTTGAGCGGGTCGGTGGATCCGGGGATCGGAGAGGTCGAGATGGACACGGAGAACGCGGCCGCCGGCCGGCCGGGGGCGGACGTGGACCCGGCCGCTGAGGGGCGGGCCACCGAGGTGGAGCAACTGTCCGAGGCGCCGGCCGTCGCTCGGGAGGTCTTCGGGGAGCGCTACGACGCCGCAGTCCGCTACACCGAGCTGCTGGCCACGGCGGGTGTGCAGCGCGGGCTGATCGGGCCCCGTGAGGTGCCCCGGCTCTGGGACCGCCACGTGCTGAACTGCGCGGTGCTGGCCGAGCTGCTGCCCTCCGGCATCACGCTGTGCGACGTCGGCTCGGGGGCCGGTCTGCCGGGCATCCCGGTGGCGCTGGCCCGTCCGGACGTCTCGGTGACGCTGCTGGAGCCACTGCTGCGCCGGACCACCTTCCTGGAGGAGGTCGTCCGGGAGCTGGGGCTGGACAACGTCACGGTGCTGCGCGGCCGCGCCGAGGAGATGGTCGGCAAGCTCGCGGTGGACGTGGTGACCGCCCGGGCGGTGGCGCCGCTGGACCGGCTGGCCGGCTGGGGCATGCCGCTGCTGCGTCCGCACGGGCAGATGCTGGCGCTCAAGGGTGACAGTGCCGAGCAGGAGCTGGCCGACTCGCGGGCCGGGCTGGCCAAGCTGGGCGCGGTGGAGTCGAGCGTCATCGCGGTCGGCGAGGGCACCCTGGAGACCTCCACCCGGGTGATCCAGGTGAAGGCGGGGGAGAGCCCCGGCGGGGTCAAGGCGGCCACCCGGCGCGCCAAGGCGGCCCGGGCGGGTCGCAACGCGAGCGTCCGCAACGGCGAGCGCGGCCGGGGCGGGCGGCGCCGCAGCCGCTGATCCGGGGTGACTCCGGACACGTGACGACGACGGGCGGACGGGCCTCCTGGACGGGAGGAGCGTCCGCCCGTCGTCGTTCAGGTGACGGTCCGGACGACGCCGGAACACCGGAGTGTCGCAACGTCAGAATTCCGGCATAGCGGGCATGGTGTTTCACGTGAAACGTCGCTCCTTGCTCTCGGGCATCCTCCGCCGTGACCGGGCGGCGACTGTTGCCGCTCCGGTTTCACGTGAAACACTGACCCCCATGCAGGACTCGGAGACCGTCGACCAGATCGATGACACGCCCATCGCACGGGCTGCCCAGGCTGCGGTTCAGGCGATCGGCCGAGCGGGTGCGGGACTGCCCCGGCCCGCCGCCACCCGGGTGATCGTGGTCGCCAACCAGAAGGGTGGGGTGGGCAAGACCACCACTACCGTGAACATGGCCGCCTCGCTCGCCATGCACGGCCTGCGCGTCCTGGTCGTCGACCTCGACCCGCAGGGCAACGCCTCCACGGCGCTCGGCATCGACCACCACGCCGAGGTGCCGTCCGTCTACGACGTGCTGGTGGAGGGCAAGCCGCTGGCCGACGTGGTGCAGCCGGTGCGCGACGTCGAGGGGCTGTTCTGCGTCCCCGCCACCATCGACCTGGCCGGCGCCGAGATCGAGCTGGTCTCCCTGGTGGCCCGGGAGAGCCGGCTCCAGCGCGCCATCGCCGCCTACGAGCAGCCGCTCGACTACATCCTGATCGACTGTCCGCCCTCGCTGGGCCTGCTGACGGTCAACGCCCTGGTCGCCGGCTTGGAGGTGATGATCCCGATCCAGTGCGAGTACTACGCGTTGGAGGGCCTCGGCCAGCTGCTGCGCAACGTCGAGCTGGTGCGCGCACACCTCAACCCCGCACTGCACGTGTCGACCATCCTGCTCACCATGTACGACGCCCGGACCAGGCTGGCCGCCCAGGTCGCCGAGGAGGTCCGGACCCACTTCCCGCAAGAGGTGCTGAGCACGGCGATCCCGCGCTCGGTGCGCATCTCGGAGGCGCCCAGCTACGGGCAGACGGTGCTCACCTACGATCCGGGCTCGACCGGGGCGCTCTCCTACCTGGAGGCCGCCCGCGAGCTCGCGCTGCGTGCGGTGGGCCGGGGCGGTTCGCTGGTGGGTCAGCAGCGGGACGGCCAGCCGAGGCACGGAGCCCCGGTGGCACAGCACGGCACGACGGAGGGTCATCAGTGAGTGCTCGCAAGGTTGGTCTGGGTCGAGGGCTGGAGGCGTTGATCCGCCCCGCCGCGCCGGTGGACGGCGGGGCGGCGGCCGCACCCGCACCGGCCCCGGTGCGGCCGCTGCCGGGCGTCCGCGGCACGGTGGCGGCCCGGGTGGCCGCGGAGAAGCAGGCCGAGCAGGTGCAGCCGGCCGGTGCCTACTTCGCCGAGCTGCCGCTGGACGCGATCACCCCCAACCCCCGCCAGCCGCGTGAGGTCTTCGACGAGGACAAGCTGGCCGAGCTGGTCACCTCCATCAAGGAGGTCGGGCTGCTCCAGCCGATCGTGGTGCGCCAGGTCGGTGCCGACGGCTTCGAGCTGATCATGGGCGAGCGCCGCTGGCGCGCCTCCCGGGAGGCCGGGCTGGAGCGGATCCCGGCGATCGTCCGGGCCACCGAGGACGACAAGCTGCTGCTGGACGCCCTCCTGGAGAACCTGCACCGGGCCGAGCTGAACCCGCTGGAGGAGGCGGCCGCCTACGACCAGCTGCTGCGGGACTTCTCCTGCACCCACGAGGAGCTGGCCGACCGGATCGGCCGCTCGCGCGAGCACGTCACCAACACCCTGCGGCTGATGAAGCTCACGCCGTCCGTCCAGCGCCGGCTGGTGGCCGGAACGCTGATGGCCGGACACGCCCGGGCGCTGCTCGGTGTGCCGGACG
Source organism: Kitasatospora sp. NPDC096204 (assembly GCF_044763205.1). Taxonomy (NCBI): domain Bacteria; kingdom Bacillati; phylum Actinomycetota; class Actinomycetes; order Kitasatosporales; family Streptomycetaceae; genus Kitasatospora; species Kitasatospora sp. NPDC096204. The sequence goes on along the minus strand of NZ_JBIWFT010000019.1, from coordinate 16,135 downwards.
CCGACGAGCAGGAGCGGCTGGCCAAGCGGATCATCGCGGAGGGTCTCACGGTGCGCAACATCGAGGAGATCGTCAAGGTGATGAAGCTGGAGCAGAAGCCGAAGCGCCAGGCGCCGAAGGCGGGCAAGCTGAACTCCCCGGCGTTCAACGACCTGGCGAGCCGGCTGTCGGACCGCTTCGACACCCGGGTCAAGGTCGAGGTGTCGCAGCGCGGCGGCAAGCTGGGCAAGGGCAAGGTGGTGCTGGAGTTCGGCTCGGTGGAGGACCTGAACCGGATCCTGGACAGCATGGCCCCCGGTGAGGACGGTCTGCGGCTGTCGCAGGGCTGAGCCGGACCGGCCGGCCGAGGGCAACGACCCGATGGGTGCGTGTTCCACGTGAGCGCTGTTTCACGTGAAACATGCACCCATCGGCGTTCGTGGGGGAATGCTCGACCGTGAGAGGGAGGAGGAGGTGGGGCCATGGGACGGCGGATCGCTCCGCTGACGCTGGACAACCTCGGGGACCTGCCGACCGGCTGCCGCTCCTGCGTGTTCTGGGAGCTGGACCCGGTCAGCGCGAGGGAGGCGGTGGAGGCGGGCAAGCCGGAGCTGGAGAAGGAGGGGTGGATCTCCACGGTGCTGCTGGAGTGGGGCTCCTGCGGCCGGATCGTCTACGTGGACGACCAGCCGGCCGGGTTCGTGCTGTACGCACCTCCCGCCTACGTCCCCCGCTCGCAGTCCTTCCCGACCAGTCCGGTCTCGCCGGACGCCGTTCAGCTGATGGTCAGCCGGGTGCTGCCGGGCTACCAGCGCCAGGGGCTCGGCCGGGTGCTGGTGCAGACCGTGGCCAAGGACCTCATCGGGCGTGGGGCGCGGGCGATCGAGGCCTTCGGCGCGTCCGGGCGGGTGCCGACCAGCTGCGTGCTGCCGGCCGACCACCTGCTCGCGGTCGGCTTCAAGACCGTCCGCCCGCACCCGCGCTACCCGCGGCTGCGGCTGGAGGCGCGGACGACGCTCTCCTGGCGGGGGGACGTGGAGGGGGCGCTGGAGCGGCTGCTCGGCGGCGGGCGCAAGGAACCGGCGCTGCGGCCGTTCTGAACCCGTCCGGCGGGTCCCGACAGAACGACGGCGGCGGGGCTCCCCACCGAGGGGAGCCCCGCCGCCGTGCGGTCGTCGACCGGAAGTCCTAGATGAACTCGGCCAGCTCGCGCAGCAGCGCGGCCTTCGGACGGGCACCGGTGATGGACTTCACCGGCTCGCCGTCCTTGTAGACGATCAGGGTCGGGATCGAGATGACGCCGTACTTGGCGGCGGTCGCCTGGTTGGCGTCCACGTCGAGCTTGGCGATGGTCAGCTTGTCGCCGTGCTCGGCCGCGATGTCGTCCAGGACCGGGGCGACCTGGCGGCACGGGCCGCACCAGGTGGCCCAGAAGTCGACCAGTACGGGCTTCTCGCTCTTCAGGACGTCGTTCTCGAACGTCGCATCGGTGACGGTGGTGGTGGCGCCGGCCACGGGAACTCCTCGGGTTAGGACGGAGGGGGCTGCTGCCGGGAGAACAACGGATGGGCCCGTTCTGTTTCTGCCCGGCCGGGGCGGGGGTGTTTCACGTGGAACACCCCCGCGGGGTGGATCGGGGAGGGCTCAGACCGCGACGGCGGCGGCCTTGGACTCCAGGTCGTCCAGCGCGGCCAGGTAGCGCTCGGCGTCCAGGGCGGAGGAGCAGCCGGTGCCGGCGGCCGTGATGGCCTGGCGGTAGGTGTGGTCCACGACGTCGCCGGCGCCGAACACGCCCGGGATGTTGGTCCGGGTGGAGGGGGCCTCGACCTTGAGGTAGCCCTCGGCGTCCAGGTCCAGCTGGCCCTTGAAGAGCTCGGTGCGCGGGTCGTGGCCGATCGCGATGAACAGACCGGTGACGGCCAGCTCGCGGGTCTCGCCGGTGGTGGTGTCGCGCAGGGTGACGCCGCTCAGCTTCGGGTCGCCGTGGATGGCCTCGACCGCGCTGTCCCACTCGAAGCGGATCTTCGGGTCGGCGAAGGCGCGCTCCTGCATCGCCTTGGAGGCGCGCAGGGTGTCCCGGCGGTGGATGATCGTGACGCTCTTGGCGAAGCGGGAGAGGAAGGTCGCCTCCTCCAGGGCGGTGTCGCCGCCGCCGACCACCGCGATGTCCTGGTCGCGGAAGAAGAAGCCGTCGCAGGTGGCGCACCAGGAGACGCCGCGGCCGGAGAGCTTGTCCTCGTTCGGCAGGCCGAGCTTGCGGTGCTGGGAGCCGGTGGTGACGATCACGGCGCGCGCCTTGTGGACGTTGCCCTCGGAGTCGGTGACGGTCTTGATGTCACCGGTGAGGTCGACCGCGACGATGTCGTCGGGGATCAGCTCGGCGCCGAAGCGCTCGGCCTGGGCCCGCATGTTGTCCATCAGCTCGGGGCCCATGATGCCGTCCCGGAAGCCCGGGAAGTTCTCGACCTCGGTGGTGTTCATGAGCGCGCCACCGGCGGTGACGGCTCCCTCGAAGACCAGCGGCTTGAGGGAGGCACGGGCCGTGTAGAGCGCAGCCGTGTACCCGGCCGGGCCGGAACCGATGATGATCACGTTACGGACGTCGCTCACTGCTTCTCCTGGTTCGCATCGCGACCCGCGTTTGCTGCGGGGAGGGCGGTCCTGCTCCGCCGCCCGGGACAACGACTGACCAGTGTCTCGCATTCCCAGGCGGATCAGTACCAGGCGCCCGGGGTCCGGAAGCGGCGTGGTGCCGTCGGCGTGGATCGCATGGGAACCGCCGGTCAGCGGCTGGGAACGGCCTGGTGGAGGACGACCGGACCGCAGTCGGGGGAGCGCAGGTAGACGTCGACGAAGCCGGGCCGGCCGGGCAGCGGGTAGACCAGGACGTCGACCGGGGCGCCGTGGTGGCTGCCCCGGTCGGTGGCCAGCGGGGTGCCGCCGGTGGGGGCCGGGCAGCCCGGGGCGGTGGGGGAGGCGGTGGGCGAGTCGGGCTCCGGGCGGGCGCCTTCGGCGGGCAGGGGGGCCTCGGACTTGGCGGGCCCGGTGGCCCGTAGCCCCGGGAGGCTCTCCGAACGGGCGAGCAGCTGCTGGACCTGGGCGGCGAGTTCTTCCTCGCGGTAGTCGGTGCCGGCGCCCGTCAGGTGCGGGGTGCCGTGGCCGTCGACGGTGGCGCTCGGGGCGCCGCCCGCGGTGGCAGTCACCGGTTCTGACCGGTCGCCGGGGTGCAGCAGCAGAGCCCCGCCGAGCCCGAGGGCGGCCAGGGCGGCGGCCGTGCCGAGCAGCAGGGCGAAGCGCCGCCGACGGGGGCGGGCGCGACCGGGGCCGGTGGCCGGTCCGGGCCGTCCGGAGGGGCGCTCCCCGGGCCTCGCCGTGGGCCGGGAAGCGGCGGAGGAGGGCGTGACGGGCGCCGTGGCGGCGTGCGGGGGCCGGGCCGGGGTGACGGTCCGGCGGTCGACCGCTGGGGCCTCCTGTGGCCGCTCACCGGCTTCGGGTCCGCTCCCGGCGGCCGCTTCCGCGGCGGCCCCGGCCAGCGCCGCGTCCAGCCGGGCGGCGACGTCGGCCGGCATCGGCGGGGTTTCGACGTCGCCCAGCAGGGCCTGGACCTCGGCGAGCGCGTCGACGGTCTCCCGGCACTCGGCGCAGCCGTCCAGGTGCCGCCGCAGCGCCGCGGCGGTGTCCGGGGAGTCGATCAGCCCCTCGGCGTGGTCGGCCAGCTGCTCGACCGGGGGGTGGCCGTCGGCGGGGTCGGGGAAGGAGGGGTGGGCGTTCATCGGGTGCTCGCGTCTCCTTCCAGGACCGTCCGGCCGGTGCCCGGGCCCGTCCCTGTGACGGCTCCGGTGCGCTTCGGGTTCCCCGAGGTGTCCCGGCGCGGCGGGGCCGAGCCGGGGGCGGGCGCTGTTTCACGTGAAACATCCGGCTCGCGCAGGTGCCGGACGAGGGGGAGGAGCCGGGCCCGGCCGCGCGCGCAGCGGCTCTTCACGGTGCCCACCGGGACGCCCAGCAGCTCGGCGGCCTCGGCCACCGGGTAGCCCTGCATGTCGACCAGTACCAGCGCGGCCCGCTGTTCGGCGGGCAGCTCGGCGAGCGCCGCGGTCAGCTCGCGGTGCAGCTCGGCCCGGACGACCGGGGAGTCGGCCGGCTCGGCGGCACCGACCAGGGTGTCCAGCCGCTGCGGGTCCTCGTCGAGCGGGGTGGTGCGGCGGGTGGCGCTGCGCCGGGCGCGGTCCAGGCAGGCGTTGACCACGATCCGGTGCAGCCAGGTGGTGACCGCCGAGCGGCCTTGGAAGCCGGCGGCGGCGCGGAAGGCGGAGACCAGGGCGTCCTGGAGGGCGTCGGCGGCCTCCTCGCGGTCACCCAGGGTGCGCAGGGCGACCGCCCAGAGCCGGTCCCGGTGACGGTCCACCAGGAGGCCGAAGGCCGCCGGGTCGCCGGCGACGTGCCGGGCGAGCAGTGCCGCGTCGTCGTCCGCCACCGTCACCCCTCGACCCCCTGCCCTCGTGCCGGATCCACCGAACCGCGGTCAGCCGAAGACCTTGACCTCGGCGACCTGGCCGGTGAACGTTCCGGCGCCATCCTTCGGCAGAGCGGTCAGCCAGAGCAAGAGGTAGCGCGTGGTGACCGGGGCGTCGAGGGTGTACTGGGCGTTGGCCCCGCTCTTCTTGTTGCCGATGACCGTGAAGCCGTCGAGCCTGGCCGACATCGGGTTGGCGGCGGCCGCCGCCGTGGGCACCCGCAGTTCCGCCGTGTGCTCGCCGTCGAACTGGACGCTCACCGAGGAGACCGCCTGCGGCGAGCCGAGGTCGATCAACAGGCCGGTGCCCGACTTGAGGGCGGGGGCCTTGGGGCCGAACTGGTCGTTGTACCACTGGGTCTTCCAGGCGGTGTTCGGGTCGCCGTCCACGGCCTTCGCGGGGTTGTCGCTCCCCTCGGTCCCGTCGCCCGGCTGGGTGTACGACTGCGCGCCCTTGACGGTGAGCTGCACCGGGTTGTGGGTGCTGGCCTGCGGGCTCGGCGCGGTGCTGCTGACCGAAGGGGCCGGGGACGCGGAGGGCCCCCCGGTGTGGCGCAGGTTGTCGACGAACTGCCAGGAGGCGACGCCGATCGCGCCCAGCGCGACCGTCCAGGCGGTGGCCTTGATCACCCGGCGCAGCCGCCGCCGGGTGCGCCGGGAGGAGACCGGGCGGGAGGAGGCCGGCAGCGGGGCGACGGTGGTGTCGGCGACCCGGGTCGGGTTGGGCGCGGTGGGCAGCGCGTGGGTGTTGTGCCGGGGCGGGGTGGGGAAGGCGGGCAGCTCCGGCTCGGGCTGGCGGATCCGGGGCATCTGGGCGATCGCCCGGACCAGCTCCTCCGGCGTGGTGATCGGCCGGGCGTGGTGCGGCGGCTGGTCGAACAGCGCCCGCGCGGCGAGCTCGGACAGGCCCTTGTGGACCCCGGCGCGGACCTGGTCCGGCGCGGCGTTCTGGAGGCCCTTGGGCAGGCCCTGGAGGTCGTAGCGGTCCTCCGGGTACGGCCAGCGGTGGGTGAGCGCGGCGAACAGCAGCGCGCCGATCGCACGGGTGTCGGCCCGCTGGGCGTCCTCGGCCCCCTCCTCGGGCAGCCCGCGCAGCGCGGCGTCCACCGCGATGCCGTTGATCCGGTACTGGCCGCTGTCGGTGCGCAGCACGCAGCGCGGGGTGAGCCGCAGGTGGGCCTGCCCGCGCCGGTGGGCGGCCGCGACGGCGTCGGCGACCTGGCGGACCATCTGGTACGCCTCGTGCGGCTCCATCGGTCCGTCCGCGAGCAGCTTGGCCAGGTCGGAGGAGTGCGGCAGCCACTCCCGCACGACGTAGACCAGCTCGCCCTCGTGGACGGCGTCCAGCACCTGGACGAAGCGCGGGTCGCCGAGCAGTGCGGCGGACTTGGCCGCGGCGAGCACCTTGCGGGCCCGCTGGTGGCCGGAGGCCATCAGGTGGACGCCGACGGCCCGGCGCAGCTTCTCGTCGACGGCGCGCCAGCTGCTGAAGGTCTCGGTCTGGGAGATGCACTCCTCCAGCCGGTACCGGTGGCCGATCATGTCGCCGCTGCGGCGCTGCGGGGCGGGGAGGGTGCGCGGGAGGGTGGCGGTGTCGCGCGGGTCGACCGTGGGCTGCGGGTCGGTGGGGCGGCGCGCGGGGCGGGCGGGTTCGGGTGCGGGCTTCTTCCGGGGGGAGCCGGCGGCCAGTTCGGCGCGCAGCTCCTGGACCGAGAGCGGAGCGGTGATCTCCGAGGTCTCCTCGCCCGAGGCGGCCTCCGGTCCGGCCTCCGGTGCGTCGTCCGCGGCCCCGTCCACGGCCTCGTCCGGCTCGGTGCGCGCGGCGGCGGCAGCGGTGGTGGCGCCCTTGCGGCGGGCGTCCGCGGAGGCGCCCTCGCCGGCGTCCTCCGAGCCCGCGAGCTCGTCGATCGCCGCGGCGAGCGCGGCCTCGTCCGTCGCCGCGTCAGCTGCTGACGTGTCGACGACGGCCTTGGTGCCATCAGCCACCGTGGTCCTGCCTCCCCTTGTGTCGCCCCTGCCTGAGAGAGTCGCTGGAGCCCGAGGGTCGGCGGCCCTGTGCTCCAGGACAATTGTGCCCACTCTTCTCCACCGGGTACGACCGCTGAGACGTCCGCGCGGTTGCACGCGGGTGGAGAGATGTGGTGCAGATCCGACACCGGGTCGCCATCCGGCGGTCGTACGGACCCTGACCAACGGGTGCCGCAGCACTCGGCCGGACGAGCGGAGGAGCGTTTGCCGCTCCCGTTGACGCCCGGTCAGGGCGCCCGCTCGTCCGGCCGGTGGTCGGACGGTTAGCGGCCCATCCGGCCGCGGACCATGCCCAGCATGGAGTTCAGTTCCTCGATCCGCAGGCGCTTCGCGATGAGCACGAAGACCGCCAGCTGGAGGCCGCCGGCCACGACCAGGGCCGCGACGCTGCCCGCCCAGCCGCCGAGCACCTGCTGGACGCCCAGGCTGGCGCCGAGGCCGACCAGGGCGGCCGGGACGCCGGCTGCGGCCAGCCGGCTGTACGTGCGGCCGATCCGCTTGGTGTCCAGCCCGCCGATCCGCTTCTTCAGCTTCGGCATCGCGACCGCCACTCCGATGGCGTACGCCAGGCCGTAGCCGAAGGCGAGGCCGGTCACCGTCCACTCGGCGGGCAGCACCAGCCAGCACAGCAGCGCGAAGCCGGCCTGGCAGGCCGCCACCCAGACGGTGTTGGAGAACGGGGTGCGGGTGTCCTCGTAGGCGTAGAAGCCGCGCAGCATCACGTACTGGGCGGAGTAGGGGATCAGGCCCAGCGCGAACGCGGAGAGCATCAGGCCGACGTTGGTGGCGTCGTTCAGGACGGTGTCGTTGCCGCCGACCGCGTAGATCGCCCGCCCGATCACCGGGCCGAGGGACAGGAACAGGAAGGCAGCGGGGACGACCGCCACCGCGGTGGTGCGCAGACCGTAGGAGATGTCGTCTCGCACGGCTCCGGCGTCCTCGTCGGCCGCCGCCCGGGAGAGCCGGGGGAGCACCGCGCTCATGATCGACACGGTGATCACGGCCTGCGGGAGCTGCCAGATCAGCAGCGCGTTGGAGAACGCCGCCAGACCGACACCGTTGTGGCCGGCCGCCGCCGCTGCGGCGCCCGCCTTGGTGGACAGCTGGGTGATCACCAGGTAGCCGGCCTGGTTGGCGAGCACGAAGAAGAACGTCCACTTGGCCAGCCGGGCGGCCTTGCCCAGGCCGTGGCCGCGCCAGTCGAAGCGTGGCCGGAAGCGGAACTCGGCGGCCCGCAGGTACGGGATCATCGCCAGCGACTGGACGGCCAGACCGATCAGGGTGCCGAGGCCGAGCAGCCGCACGCCCTCGGGGGAGATGCCCTCCGGGGTGACGTGGGTGGTGCCGAACCCGCCGTAGACCCAGATGTAGGCGGAGAAGGTGAAGATCACCACGATGTTGTTCAGGACCGGGGTCCACATCATCGCGCCGAAGCGGCCGCGGGCGTTGAGGATCTGCCCCATCACCACGTGGATGCCCATGAAGAAGATGGTCGGCAGGCAGTACCGGGCCATCGCCACCGTGGTCTCGGCGCTCTCCGGGGTCGCCATCGTGGAGTGGGCGATCATCTGCACCAGCACGGGTGCCCCGAGTACGGCCAGGAAGACCACGCCGCCGAGCCCGACCATCACCAGGGTGAGCAGCCGGCTGGCGTACGCCGTGCCGCCGTCCTCGTCGTTCTTCATGCTGCGCACCAGCTGCGGCACGAAGACCGCGTTCAGCGCGCCGCCGCCGATCAGGATGTACAGCAGGGTCGGCAGGGTGTTCGCGGCGTTGTACGAGTCACCCATCACGCCGACGCCGATGGCCGCGGTGATCACCATGGTCCGGACGAAGCCGGTGCCGCGGGAGACCAGCGTTCCGGCCGCCATGATCGCGCTGGAGTTCAGCAGGCTGGAGACCTTGCCGCCGCCGGCCGCCTTGGCGGGCTCGGCGGCGGGCGCGGGCGCCTGCCGGGCGGCCTGCTCCTCGGCGACGACGTCCGCGAGCGGCTCGACCGCCGGGGGCACCGCGACGGCGGCCACCTGCATGGTGGCCTCCTCCTCGGAGAGCGGCGGGTCGAACTCGATCGGCGGCACGAAGTGCTGCTGTCCGCCCGGGGCGCCGCCGTGCGGCGGCGGTCCCTGGTAGCCAGTCGCCGGGGGGTAGGGCGCGGAGCCCGTCGCCGGGGGGTAGGGCGCGGAGCCGGCCGCCGGGGGGTAGGGCGCGGAGCCGGCCGCCGGGGGGTACGGCGCGGGGCCGGCCGCGGGCGCGGTCGGCTGGACCGGCTGGGGGGCCGGAGCGGGCTGGGGGACCGGCGGCTGGGCCGCGGCCTGCGCCGGGCGGCCGCCGAACAGCGCGTCCACCCCGACGTACTCGGTGGTCTCGGTGTCCCAGGCGGAGTGCGCCGGGCCCGGCTCCCACTGCGGCCGGGGCTGCTCGGTGCCGCCCCAGTGGCCGCCGGCGGCCTGCGCCGGGGCGGGCTCCTGCGGCCAGGCGGCCTGGACCGGGGTGTCCCAGCCGGGCTGCACCGGCGGCACCGGGGCCGAGAACTGGTCCTGGGCCTGGTAAGGGGGCGGCGGCACCGGCGTCGGGTAGCCGCCGCCCTGCGGCGGCAGCTGCGGCGGCACGTCGTACGCGGCGGCCGGCGGCTGGGGCGCGGCGGGCCGACCGGCCCGCAGACCGTACGGGTCCTGGCCGTCCTGCGGGTGCCCGTACGCGTCCGCCGCGTACGGGTCCTGGGCGTAGGTGTCGGCCACGTACCAGTCGCCGGACGGCGACTCGGCGCCCGGCCGGCTCTCACCGCGGCCCGGCGGCCGCTCCTCGCTGCGCCCGGTCATGTCACCTCTTCGCTGTCGTGGGGGGAGGCCGGCCCGGCGGTGCGGGGGTTCGGCGGTATCAAGGACCAACCTTCTCATCACTGGCGGCCCGATCCCGGCCATCCGGGCTGCTGCCGCGCGGTGTCTGCGCTGGACCGTCACCACGGGCGTCGTCCGGGCCGTCGGTCCCGTCCGGTGCCGGGGGCCCGGCGGGATCCGTCGGCCCGTCCTTCGAGGAGGCCTCCGTCGGGTCCTGCTCCGCGTCCCGCGGCTCGTCCTGCTCCGCGTCGCCGCCGTCCGTCGCCGGGCCGTCCCCGACCGGCTGGTCGCCGTCCTCGTGCGGCTGCCCGCCGCGCCGCTTGCGCTGGCGCATGAAGCGCAGGGCGGCCAGCAGCAGCAGGACGCCGGCACCCGCGAAGATGTACAGCACCCCGTTGGTCACCGAGGTGACCTCCACCCGGAACTGCTGCGGCTCGCCGTACGGCCGGGAGTCGGGGCCGGTGGTCCACAGCTGGGCGGTCATCGCGACCGACCCGTTGTTGTGCGCCTCGGCGTTGAAGCGGAGGGTCACGCTCTGCGAGGCCGGGAGGACCAGCTCCTCCTCCTTGCTCACCCGCAGCCTGTTCGGCTGGGCCGAGGTGAGCACCAGCTTCAGGTTGGTGACCGTCTGGGTCAGGTCGTTGCGGACGCTGACCTGGAGCAGACCGGTGTCACCGGACAGGGTGACCACGTTCTTCTTCGGCACCTGGACGGCGCCGGTCAGCTCCTTCAGGTACTTCGTGACGCCGGTGCGGTAGGTGCTCCCGGCCGCCGGCTGGCTGCGCCACTCGGTGGACAGCGAGCGGACCATCGCGGCGCTGAACGGGCCGCGCACCCGCTGCGGCAGGGTGAGCACCCGCATCAGGGTGTCCAGGTCGTGCTGGATCCCGTCGGTGCTGCTCAGGTCGTCGGCCGGCAGCTCCGAGGCACGGGCCTGGGTCGGGTAGTCGGTGGGCGCGGGGACGGCGGTGTTGGCCTTCGGGTCGGCCGCGGCCTGGGCCACCGCGTCCAGCTTGACCGAGGAGATCCACTTGCCGTCCGCCGTCTGGAGGGCGCTCGCCAGCGCCTTGGCGCCGGTGGCGCTCAGCTCGCGCGGGGGCATGACCAGCAGCCCGCGCTGGTTCTGCGGCTGCTCGTGGGTGATCGCGAAGGTCTCGGCGAGGAAGCGCTGGGTGGACTCGGTCTGCGCCTGCGGGCTGCTCAGGTCCCGGTCGAAGAGCGCGGAGACGGTCTCGTCGGCGACCACGGCGTTCTGCCCGTTGCCGATCGGGCGGGCCGCGCTCGGGGTGTAGTTGAGCGAGTCAGCCTCCGGCATGCTCCCGCCGTTGACCAGCACCGTCCCGCTGCCCGCCTGCTGGGCGAGGGCGGCGATCTGCTGGTCGAGGTAGCCCTGGTACGGCCAGGCGACGTCCGAGCGGGTGTCCACCGAGAGCCGGCCCTCGACGGTCAGCCGGCCGGCCGTGGCCGCCTTGCTCAGCGCGGTGGTCATCCCGGCCAGGTCGGAGCCGTTGTGGGCGATCGAGGCGAGGTCCGGGTCGGCGTACGGCAGCGAGACCACCTGGCTGCCCGGCTTGGCCGCGGCGGCCCGCAGCTTGTCCAGCCAGGCGACGGCGGCGGCCGAGGGCTGCAGCTGGACGGTGTTGTCGTCCTTGGCCGACTTGCCCGACGCCTCGGTGCCCGGCTTCTGCACCCGGTAGGGCCTGGTCATCGCGAGCGCGGCGTCCAGCAGGTCCGGGTCGATCACCCAGGTCAGGCCGTTCAGCTTGGCACCGGTGTCGACCAGCTCGTACAGCCGGCCGCCCGGGGCGAACTCGGCGGACAGGCTGTCGTCGCGCAGCACCGCGATGGTCTGGTCGTTGCCGTCGGTGCTGGTCTGGGCGGCCACCACCGGCGCGTGCACCAGCGGCCAGATCGTGGCGACCTTCGTCGGCTGCGCCTCGGCGCCCGCGTTGTACGGCAGGAACGTCCGGGCGATGCCCAGGGCGCGGTCGCGCGGGTTGTCGGCCGTGCCGCCCCACGCGTCCACCGCGAGCTCGTACGCGCCGCTCGCGGAGAGCCCGAGGTCGCCCACCGCGACGCTCAGGGTGTACGGCTGGCTCTGCCCCGGGCCCAGCTCCGGCAGGGCGTACTGCGGGCTGTCCAGCTCGACGCCGTCCCTGCTGTCCGGCGTGGAGCGGTCGGCCACGTTGGCCAGGTCGCTGCGCCGGTCCAGCGGCCTGCCGGTGTTCGGCTTGCGGACGGCCGCGTGGGCGCCCTTGACCGCCGACTTGCCGGCGTTGGTGACGTGGCCGCTGATCGTCACGGTGCCGTTCGGGACGGCCACCTGCGGGTTCAGCGTGTCGATGGTCACCACCACCGGGTACTCGGCCGTGGCGGTGGAGTCGCCGGCCGGCCGGACGTTGCCGCCGGTCGGCAGCGCACCGGCCGGGGCGGCCGTGAAGAGGGTCAGGACGGCCGCGCAGGCCGCGGCCAGGCGCAGGCCCGCACGGCGTGCCCGCCAGGCCGGATGACGCCCCTCGGCCGGGCGTTCTGCCCGTCCAGGCTGTCGGTGCGCCCCCAGGCCCGAGTGCCGTGCCGGCTCACTCACTCGCTTCGCCCTCGCCGTTCTCGATCGTTCGCTGCTGATGCTGTCCGTCCGGCGCGGTCCGCCCGACGGTCTTCGCCTGACCCTCTTGGAACTCTTCGCCCGACGCCTGGAACCCTTCGCCCGACGCCGTCGCCGCACCGTTGCCGCGGGTAGGTTCCGCGGTGGTCGCGGCGCGCGACACCGCATCCCCTGTCCGGTGCCCGAGACTCGTCCACCGGCATGGTAACGATGCAGCCCGTGGTGCAGTGTTGCGGGCTGTGGGGTGAGACGCCCAGAACGCGCGGGCGGTTGACCTGTCCGGCCACGTACCCTTGTGAGCCGTGTCCACTGCCAATGAGCCCACCGCGCGCACCGACCGTTCCAGCACCGCCGTCCAGGTCGTACCAGGCCTGAGCGAGGCCCAGACCCTCGGCCTCCAAGAGCTGCTGCGGGTGTCGCCGGTCGCCGACGAGATCGCCCGCCGGTTCGAGGCGGCCGGTCACCGGCTGGCGCTGGTCGGCGGCTCCGTCCGGGACGCGCTGCTCGGCCGGCTCGGCAACGACCTGGACTTCACCACCGACGCCCGCCCGCAGCAGGTGCTCAAGCTGGTCAAGGGCTGGGCGGACGCGGTCTGGGACGTCGGCATCGCCTTCGGCACGGTCGGCGCCCGCAAGGACACCCCCGAGGGTTCCTTCCTGATCGAGATCACCACCTACCGCTCCGAGGCGTACGACCGCACCTCGCGCAAGCCCGAGGTCAGCTACGGCGACACCATCGAGGAGGACCTGGTCCGCCGGGACTTCACGGTCAACGCGATGGCCGTCGACCTGCCCGGCCGCGGCTTCGTCGACCCGCACCACGGCCTGGAGGACCTTGAGGCCCGGGTGCTGCGCACCCCCGCCACCCCCGAGGAGTCCTTCTCCGACGACCCGCTGCGGATGATGCGGGCCGCCCGCTTCGCGGCCCAGCTGGACTTCGACCCGGCGCCCGAGGTGGTCGCCGCGATGACCGCGATGGCCGAGCGGCTCACCATCGTCTCCGCCGAGCGGATCCAGGCCGAGCTGAACAAGCTGCTGCTGGCCAAGCACCCGGTGAAGGGCCTGCGGCTGCTGGTCGACACCGGCCTGGCCGAGTACGTGCTGCCCGAGCTGCCCGCGCTGCGGCTGGAGCGCGACGAGCACCACCGGCACAAGGACGTCTACGAGCACTCGCTGACCGTCCTGGAGCAGGCCATCGACCTGGAGCAGGACGGTCCGGACCTCACCCTGCGGCTGGCCGCGCTGCTGCACGACATCGGCAAGCCGCGCACCCGCCGCTTCGAGCTGGACGGCCGGGTCTCCTTCCACCACCACGAGGTGGTCGGCGCCAAGATGACCCGCAAGCGGATGCGCGATCTCAAGTACTCCAAGGAGCTCACCGAGGACGTCTCGCGCCTGGTCGAGCTGCACCTGCGCTTCCACGGCTACGGCGGCGGCGAGTGGACCGACTCCGCGGTGCGCCGCTACGTCACCGACGCCGGGCCGCTGCTGGAGCGCCTGCACAAGCTGACCCGCTCCGACTGCACCACCCGCAACAGGAAGAAGGCGGCCGCGCTCTCCCGCACCTACGACGGTCTGGAGACCCGGATCGGCGAGCTGAAGGCGCGGGAGGAGCTGGACGCCATCCGCCCGGCGCTGGACGGCAACCAGATCATGGAGCTGCTCGGACTGGCGCCCGGCCCGCAGGTCGGCAAGGCGTACAAGCACATGCTCGAACTCCGGCTGGAGCACGGCCCGATGGAGCACGAGGAGGCGGTCTCGGCGCTGCGGGCCTGGTGGGCCGAGCAGCAGGGCTGAGTCAGGAGCCCGACACGACACAGGGGTGGCCCCGGCCGAGCGCCGGGACCACCCCTGTGTCCGTGCGGGGCCGCTTGCGTCGCTTCAGGACTTCTTCACCGGCGGGACGCCGGTGGTGGCGGGCGCCAGCGGGCCGAGGCAGAGCACGTACCGCTTCTTGTTCCAGCGGCGGCCGCTCTTGCCCGAGACCGCGCTCGTGGTCTGCGGCGTCTGCTTGCAGCGGGTCACGTCCGTGGTGCCTTCGAACTTCGCCAGGACACGGTAATTCGCTTTGCTGTCAGTGCACTTGACGATCTCGACGTCGCGCGAGCCGCTCGCCCGCACGCAGTCGCCGGGCTTGGCGCTGCTGACGCTCGGTCCGGCCACGAAGTAGCCCACCGCCAGCGCGATACAGCCGCCGACCACCCCGACGACCCGCAGCTTGGAGCGGATGCCACGCTTGGCGGCCGGTGCGGGCGCCGCGGGCGGCATCGCGGGGGCGGGCTGCGGGTGGCCGTACGGGTTGGGGCCCGGCTGCTGCCCGTACGGGTTGGTGCCCGGCTGTCCGTACGGCGGCTGTCCGTACGGCGGCTGTCCGTAGGGCTGTTGGCCGTGCGGCGGCTGTCCGTAGGCCGGCGGCGGGCCGTAGCCGGGCGGGGCCGGCGGCGTGGGCTGCCCGTAGGCCGGCGGCGGTCCGTACGGCGCGGCCGGCGGGGGAACGGGTGCCCCGTACGGCGGTGCCGCGGGCGGTCCCACCGGGGCCGGTCCGTACGGATTGGGTGGTGTGCTCATCAGTTCGTCCCCCGAGACAGAGTTCTGTCGATCCGACAGGTCCGATACCTTAGCGAGTCGGTGGGACGCCGTCGGCCGCGAACCCCCGAGGGTTCCCAGGAAAGCCTGGTCAGCGGGGGAGCGGGCGCCGGCGGGCGGAGCGCAGGTAGAGGACCGCCGTCAGTGCGTATACCCCGGCGACCCCGATCACCACCCCGACCGATCGGCCGGACAGCGGCAGCACCAGCGCCGTGACCAGGGCGGCGGCCACGAAGGCGACGTTGAACAGCACGTCGTAGATGGCGAAGACCCGGCCGCGGTACTCGTCCTCGACCGACTCCTGCACCATCGTGTCGGCGCAGATCTTGGTGCCCTGGGTGACCACCCCGAGCAGCAGGGCCGCGATCAGACAGGGCACCAGCGTGAAGCTCAGGCCCAGCGCCGGGACGAAGACCACCGGGGCGACCAGACAGGCCGTCATCCACCCGGCCAGGCCCAGCCGGCGGGTGCACCAGGGGCTGACCAGCGCGGCGACGAAGAACCCGGCGGCGGACAGGCCGACCGCCTGGCCGAGGGTGACCAACCCGGCCGCGCTGTCGGTCGGGTCGTTGAAGGTGTAGCGGGCGAGCATCACCACGACCACGATCAGCACGCCGTAGCAGAACCGGGCCGCGGTGACGGCGGCCAGCGCGTGCACGGCGGGCCGGCAGTCCCGGACCAGGTGGCGCACCGCGGCGCCGAGTTCGACGGCGGCCCGGACCAGTGCCTGGCCGAGCCCGGGGCGGTCCTCGTGCCGGTCCGGTCCGAGCAGGTCGCGGTCCATCCGCCGGGCGGCCAGCGCGGCCGACAGGTAGAGCAGCGCGGCCACCGAGACCAGTGCGGCGTCGGCCTTCGGCCCGGGGGCCATCAACTGGTGCAGCAGGAAGCCGATGCCCCCGCCCGAGGCGGCCGCGACCGTCCCGAGGGTGGGGGAGAGGGCGTTGGCGGTGACCAGCTGGTCCTGCTCCACCACCCGGGGCAGGGCGGCCGACAGCCCGGCCAGGATGAACCGGTTGAGCGCGGTGACCAGCAGGGCCGAGGCGAAGAACAGCCAGGTCGGCGCCTCGGCCAGCAGCAGCGCGCCGGTGCCCAGGCCCAGCCCGAAGCGGGCCAGGTTGCCGAAGTAGAGCACCTGGCGGCGGCGCCAGCGGTCCAGCAGCACACCGGCGAACGGGCCGATCACCGAGAACGGCAGCAGCATCACGGCCAGCACCGAGGCGATGTCGGCGGGGGAGGACTGCTTCTCGGGGGAGAAGACCACGTACGCGGCGAGCGAGACCTGGAAGACGCCGTCCGAGAGCTGCGAGAGCACCCGGGCGGTCAGCAGCCGCCGGAAGTCGCGGCCCTTCAACAGGTCGAGGAGCGTGGCCCGGTGCGCGGACCGGTGGGTGCTGCCGTTCTCGGTGATCGCCACCCGCCCAGGGTGCCACGGAACCGGTCGCCGTTTCACGTGAAACATTGGCTGCGGGAACGTGAAGGGCCCACGGTCCGGAGGCGGTTTCTACCGGTCGTCGCAACACGTGGTCGGTTTGATCAGGCCGCGATGAGTTTAGCCAGACGCTCGGCTGGGGTTTCCCAGCCGAGCGTC